>JAHEYG010000050.1:10623-26222 GCA_023251725.1 Sphingobacteriaceae bacterium
GCGAAGGTAATATTATTTTTTTAGTTTCACCCTTGTGCATGCCGTTTATAACAAAATTTAAGCCTTCCAATAATTGATCGGGGGTGCCGTAAATAAACTGCATCGGGTAAAGCGGAATATCAATTAAGCTATCATTCAAAAACCAACCTTTGTAGCTCACCGTTATAGATTTTCCTGCACTTACAACTTTACTTTCTAAACTATTTTCTTGTGCAATAATAAAAACCGAATTAGGAAGTTCTTTTAACAAAATCATATTTCCGGTTTTAATATAATTGGTTATTTGTTTTAATTCTATTGGGAGATTAGGGTTTTTAGCCCGTATTTCTTTGTTTTTTTCGATTTTTGTTATTTTTAATTCAACTTTTACCAATGAATCGTTTTTACAAAATGCCGGTGTTTCTATTTGGAAATAATGCTTAAAAAAATCTTTTGTTTTTATAAGATACACGGCGCTGTCGCCTTCCGATAATTTTATCAAATGCCATTCTAAAAATTTAGAATTAAGAGTATCACTTATACTGATAAATATTTTTTCGTTAGTGGAAGAAAAAAAAACAGAATCGTTCACTTTTTTATAATTGCAGGTAAAAGAAACATCGTCCAGAAACTGAATTTTACTTTTACTATCTCCAATAGAAATTAATTTATAATATAAGCCGGTGGCATTTCTTGAAAAACCATTGAAATAAAGCGATTCTTTACGTTTACAGGAATAAAGGCCGATTAGTATTATAAAAACGATTACAACTTTGGAAGGCTTCATTTTCGGCAAAGAAATTAATTATAAATTTTCTTTACACCGGTTATGTGTATATCATAAACAATGGGCATTTGCGGTGGTATTTTTTTCATATCGCCCAATAAACCATGGGCTAAATGAGAAGGGATAAGTAAAATGGCCTTATCGCCATTTTTCAGAAATCGCACTCCAATATGAATGCCACTTTCTACCTCATCTGCCCCAACCATAAACGTTTTCGGTCCTAGTTTTTTGGAAGAATAACATTCGGTGCCATCCAATAAAGAAACCGTGTATTCCATGGTTACTTCAGTACTATCGTTAATTTTATCGCCTTTTTCAGACGCCATATAAATATTATACCTGATTCCCGAGTTTGTTTTTACAAAAGGCATTTGGTGCGATTTTACGTAAGCATCCAAATCGTCGTTTTCCTTTTGTACTACTTGTTGATTTGCCTTAATAAATTGTTGCTTCAGGGTGTTCTCATTCACTTTATAAATCTTTTTTGGTTCCTTATCGGGATGACAAGCCCAAAAAAGTAGGGCATTCAGCATTAAAAAACAGGTTCTTTGTAAAATTATCATTCGCATCAGCTATAAAATTAAAGAAAATTAACCTATGTAGAAGGATTAAATCATTAATTATATAATTTTGGCTCATGAAAAAAAAGGAGCGGTATGAGCATATTTTAAATTATTTTGAAAAGAATGTTCCCATTGCCGAAACCGAATTACGATACAACAATCCCTACGAACTATTGGTTTCAGTAATATTATCTGCTCAATGTACCGATAAGCGGGTTAATTTAACCACCCCTTCTCTGTTTGAAGCTTTCCCTACAGCAGGAGCAATGGCTGCCTCTAACAGCGATACTATTCTGCATTACATTAAAAGCATCAGTTATCCCAATAATAAAGCAAAGCACCTGGTTGGAATGGCAAAAATGCTGGTGAAGGATTTTAAGGGTGTGGTGCCTTCCCAAATTGAAGAACTGGTAAAACTACCCGGCGTGGGAAGAAAAACAGCTAATGTCATCGCTTCAGTGGTTTACAATAAACCCGCAATGGCCGTAGACACGCATGTTTTCAGGGTTTCGGCGCGGTTAGGACTTAGCACAAACGCCAAAACTCCGTTGCAAACCGAGCAGCAATTGGTGAAGTTTATACCTGAAAAACTCATCCCAAAAGCACACCATTGGCTCATTTTACATGGCCGTTATACCTGTTTGGCCCGCTCGCCTAAGTGCTCAAGCTGCGATTTAACACCCTGGTGCAAATATTTTTTCGCAAAGAATAAAAAAAATAATTAAAATTGTATTAACCAAACCAAACGATTATGGCAAAGAAAAAAGCAAAAGCGTCGAAGTCAAAAGCAAAAAAAGGCTCGGCAAAAAAATCAAGCGCTAGAAAAAAAACTAAAGCAAAAGGTAAAACCTCAAGTGCAAAGAAAAAATCCGGTAGCAAGAAGAAGACCGTTAGTAAGAAAAAAACAGTAAAACATTCGAAGCCGGCTAAACATAAAGCAGCTAAGAAACATACTGTAAAAGCTAAAAAGAAAAGTGCTCCGAAGGCAAAAAAAGCAGTTGCTAAAAAACATTCGGCACCAAAACATGTTGTAAAACACGTAGCTCATACTGAACATAAACACGTTGAGCATGTTCATCACGTAACTCATCAAGAGCCGGTTCATCACGAACAAGAGCACAAACATGATGATCACAAACATGATCACTCATCAACCGATCATAACCACTCAAACCATTCGCACGACACGCATTCACATTCAGAAGGAACTTCTGAAAGTAATGATGACCGCGCATAAGTTTGTAACACATTGTACAGTATTGAAGGTCGGTGATAAAGCACCGGCCTTTGCTGGTATTGACCAAAACGGCAATAATGTTACTAACAGCGATTTTTCCGGCAAAACCATCATTCTATATTTTTATCCTAAAGATGATACCGAAGGTTGTACCAAAGAATCGTGCAGTTTACGAGATGAATACAAATACTTAACCGATAATAATTATGCAGTAGTGGGTGTAAGTGCCGATAACGAAGCTTCACATCTTAAATTTGCCAATAAATACAATTTACCCTTCACTCTTATTGCTGATATAGATATGACCATTATAAAGGCATTTGATGTATGGGGACAAAAAATGCTCGCCGGAAGAATTTATGATGGAATTGTTAGAACAACCTTCATAATTGAGCCCAACGGATTGCTAAAAAACATAGTAACGGCGGTGGATACAGCCCATCACGCAAAGCAAATTCTGAGTCTTTAACCCTGCTAAAATATTTTTGAACTTTAATATTAATTGCTACATTTGCAATCCCAATTAATTTTTAAATGGGAAGATAATTCGGCCCGAGAATTTAAGGGTTTTAATTGCTAAGTTCTTTAAATTAATTAAAAAAAAACGGGCCGGTAGTTCAGCTGGTTAGAATGCCGCCCTGTCACGGCGGAGGTCGCGGGTTCGAGTCCCGTCCGGCCCGCTTAAAAGGCCTGATTTATTTTGGGAATTTTAAAATAAAAGAATAGTAAACAATACAATAAGTAAAAATGGAAAAAGGAGTAGTAAAATTTTTTAACGAAGCCAAAGGTTTTGGTTTTATTAAAGTAGAAAGTACCGGAAAAGAAATTTTCGTTCATGTATCCGGGTTAATCGACAAAATTCGTGAAAACGATAATGTTGTTTTTGATATTCAAGAAGGTAAAAAAGGATTAAACGCAGTTAACGTAAAGTTAGCTTAAGCGAATATACTTTATCCATTTCGGATAAAGCCGATACCAACCTGCCTCCCGTTGCGCCGGCTTGCGCTACTGCAGGCAGGTTTCTTCTCAAATCAATAACTGAATTAAAAATTCAGACCTTGATTGCTTTGATTTATTTTTTCTAAAAATAATTTAGCTAATGCCCTCTTATTGAATTGTTTCGATAGATTATTCTATAATTTCAATTCAACTAAAAACTGTGGGCTAAAGTTAAAGTTCCGGTAAACTCGTTGAATTCGTTGGCTTGAATAATGGTTTTAAAACGTTGGGTATAAACGAGGCCTAACGACAAGCTCGGCTTTCCCAAAATCTTATTTTTAAGTTTGGGGTTATAACCGATACTAATACGGCTATTTATAACCGAACTATTGGTTTGGTTGTTTGCATATCCCCAATTATAAGCAACACCTGCGCTGGTTCTCATCGTATTATTCAAAAAGCCCTGGCCTATAGTTATGTTCGGACCTGCATATAAACTTGAAGCAATAAATGATTCCATTTGGTTAGCATTTATTCCTAAGCTCAATGAAGTTTTTGTTTTGGAAAAATTTAAACTATAGGCCAAATTTCCATTATACACTTTTGTGGGAAGCCCTTCAGTGCTTCCGCTTCGCTGACCCGTAACCTGATAATTAGCAGTTAATACAAGAGCCTGTTTTGTTTTTCCTTTTCCAAAATTATGACTTACAGTAGCGTTTGCATTTTGACTCAGCTGATAATAATTTAACGTATCGGCCGGTGATTTAATGTAAAACGGATCGGTTTGAGGTCGCACATTGGTAAAACTGCTGAAATTAGAATAGCCTAAATTAAAATTCCATTTACTGCTTGGTGCAAAATTTACATTGGCGCTTCCCACCCAGCGCTGAGTACTGCTGAACTTTGTTTTATCTAAATTATTTCTTTGAAAACCAGTATTAAGAGCAATACTTAATTTACCTTTTAATAATGCAATTGCCGGTGAAACAGTAATGTTTTCGAAATCGTTATTAAAATAATAAGCGCCAAGTGTTTTATAATCGGGATCAACATGCTCATAATTTAATCCCACTTTTACAATGCCTAAATTAAAATCCAAAGTGCTTCTGTAGGCCTGAAAAAACTGACTGGTTGAACGGTTATTAAAAATATAAGGTAATTTGTTTTGGGAGGCGTCCGCGTTTTGCGCATCATCAACCAAAATATTTCTGGTTAATCCCGATAAGGCATATTCGGCATCAATGGTAAAGTATTTACTTATTTTTGCTTTGCCCTGAAACCCAATAACTGTATTTTCCATTGGGGTAATTTGTGTATTGCCGGGTATATAAGGAATTGAATTAGGATCGTCTTTTGCCGAGAAATAAGTTATTCCCAAACCATAACCATTATTTTCGTATGCAATTTTAGCTCCGTAGCCCATTCTGCTATAACTCATATCGGCATCGCTAAGGGTTACCAAATCGTAAGCAACGGCTTTTTTTAATTGGCCATACATTGCCGCAATTTTCCAATTTTTAGGCGTTAATTCAAATCCGCCTCCCAAAAAAATATGTCCCGCTAAAGTATATTGCGAAAAATTCATACTTGTATAACCAATGTAAGCTTTTACCCATTTATAAGTTGGGCTAAGGCTCACCTGATTAAATGGTTGTGTAAACTTGGCTTGATTATTACTATAACTATAAGAAAAAGGAATACTCCAATCTAAAAACGACAAAGTAATATTGCCGTTAAGGTACCATGTAAACGGATCTCGGCGATTTGCAATTCCATTGGCACCATAAAAAAGGCTATTAAAATTTACACCACCATTTATTTTGAGCATACCTTTTTTACCCACTTTATCGAGATTTTGAGCGGATAAATTGCTGCAGATTATTAGCCAGCTTATAAAAACTATGATGCCTTTCTTTTTCAAAATGAGAATAAAAAAGGGGTAAAAATATAAAATTTTTGTTGCCTTGTGAATTAATATTTGAATGGGAATTGTTTATTTTCAGATTAATCTTACATCTGTTTTCATTTGGCCCCTCTCTCGTTTACGCACAATGGAATATTTGTACAATAAAAAAGCCCTCCCTGTATTGGGAAGGCTTTTTTTAATGCTTATTAAAATTATTTTTTCTCTTCAGGAGCTACGGTTGATTTAGACTCCTCTTTTTTATCACAAGCCTTTGCTCCGCCTTTGCAACATCCTTTTTTCTCGCCACTGCAGGCTTTTCCTTCCCCTTTTTTACAACACTCTTTCTTTTTGTCTTTATCCTTGTCTTTATCATCACCTTTAGTGTTTAACGAAGACGCATAAATACTTCCTACCATTCCAGCGAAAGCTATCATTAAAAATATTTTTTTCATGTTTTTGGTTTTAATTTGAAACAAATATAGTCAAATAACAAATAGCATTTTATAAAGTATTTTACATAATTGTTAAATAAATGAAAGAATAATTGTTTAAAACTAAATTGTTTTGGTTAGGACAATGTGATGCAATTCGCCTAAACCAATTTAATATTATGGGAAATTATTTATCCACTCCTTTTGAGGAAGGCGACAGCAAAATACATAGCCATTTTTAGAATATATTTTTTTGATAAGTTTATTTGAGAGTAGATCATTTTCGGAACCGGCTTTACAAATAAAAATGGCCGGCCGGTCGATATTACCGAATTGCATCCAGTTTAAATAAGCCAAACTATAAGAAGTAATTCGTGTATACCCGTTTTTTTCCATGCTATCTAATGTTTTGCTTACAAAATTTACGCAATCGGCATTGAGGTTTTGCTCAGCCCGTTTTTCTCCATAAAATAAATACGCATAACTTTTAAAACCCGCTGTTTCAATATAAAATTGTTTTTTAGCAATGGCTCTGTAAAAATCGATAGGGGCTTGCTGAGAATAAAGTTCAATTTTAGGAGCAAACGTATTAATGCAAATACAGATAAAAATTACATAAAATCCATATAAATAAAAAATAAATTTCTCTTTGCCAATTCTTATTTTCCAAATAAAATAAAACGAAAGCAACATAAAAATAATACCTGTTAACCACTCCCATCCCTGCCAATGAACTTGTGCATTTATATTTCCAATAATAAAAGCATTGTCAATAAAATTATTTTTCAGAATCCATGGCTTTAAATACTCTATCAATCCAATTAAAGTAAAAGCCATTCCTACAATAAAACTAATGGCCACAAAACTGTAAATAAAAATAGATTTTAATTTATACTCCTTATTAATTAATTTAAAAACCGAATAGGTTGCCAAATAAGTTAATGGCAAATAACACAGAGAAGAATAATGCACAATTTTTGTTTTTACCAATAAAGAAAAAATAATTAACACCACTCCTAATAAAAACAACATGCCCCGTTTAATATGTTTCTGATAAGGTGTATCGCTTTCCGATTTTTTAATTGCCAACAATAATAAAAGTGAAGTTGGGAAACATCCCACCAATAAAACAACTACATGGTAAAGAAAAGAACCACCGTGCCCCGAATCTTCGGTGGTAAGCAACTGCAACTGATATTTAAAAAAGGCTTCAATTATATTGTAATTGCCTCTTAATAATTCAACCACAAACCAACTACAACCGGTAACTAAAAGACTTATCGCAAAAATAATTACAAATTTTAAAGTTGTAATATTCTTAAACTTTTTCACCACTCCATAAACTAAAACAAAAGCACCAACAATAACGATGGCAGCCGGCCCCTTAGTTAGAACAGCAATTCCTAAAAAGAAACCGGCCAATAGGGCGCTTAAAAAACCACTTTTACCAATGGGATTATTAAAATGCATGAGCAATTGATAAAACGAAAGAAAAATAAACAAATTAAACCACGGATCGATGATACCCGATTTAAAATAAAAATGCGGCAATAAAGTTCCGGCGTAAACCAACACCCAGGTTAATCCGAATGCCGGTGAATTTATTTTTTTTCCTATTAAATAAATAACGCATAAAGTAATTATGCCGCATAAGGCATTCGGAAAACGTGCAGCAAATTCGTTGATTCCAAAAATATTCATACTAATGGCTTGCAGCCAAATAAAAAACGGCGGCTTTTCCCAAAACGGATTGTAATTTAATTGTACACTGCTATAATTATTGGTAACCACCATTTCACGGGCGCATTCGGCAAAATTAATTTCGTCCCAATCAAAAAGCGGACAAGAACCAAGAAGCGGAATAAAAAGTGCGGAGCTTACCAAAACTATAAAGCCTAATGCCAACCAATTATTATTGAGCAATAATTTCATGCTTAAGATTGGATAAAAGGCCGGTTTAATTTATCGGAGAAAGAATTTGGTTTAATAAAAACAAAATACATGGCAGTTGAAACGCTTATCCCAATAATAGAACCTGCAAAAATATCCACCAGCCAATGTTGCGAAATATAAATCCGACTATAAGCGGCCATTATGGCGAAACAGAGAAAAATAATTTTTAAAATTTTATTTGTTGTCATTAACGCCAAACAAGTAAAAACAGTAAATGCAGTTGTGGCGTGGCCACTCGGAAAACTAAATTGACCGATATAATCCACCCCTTCAATGTATTTTATTTTAATATCCTTATGGTAATAATCGAAAGTAAAAAAAGGGCGCGTGTAATTAAATAAATAATTTTTACAAACAGATGAAATGCTACCCGAAATAAAGTGCGACACTAAAACGTAAAGTCCGTTACGAATATTAAATAATAATAAAACTATTCCTATCAAAATTGCTAACAGCCCGTCGCCCACATTAGTAAAATATTTAAAAAAACTATCAACGAGCGGATTTCCGACAACGGAATTAATTTTTTGATGCAAAGTAATTTTATCGAACGATAACAAATATATTGCGGCTATTACGATGGCCAGCAAATAAAGAGTATAGAACAGCCAATTATTTTTTAAGAGTTGTTTCAAATTATTTACACATTACAATTTCTTTGCTTCGTTCCAAAATACATCCATCTCGGCCAACGAACAATCGCTTAATTGCTTACCCTGATCTTTTATTTTTTGTTCCATGTAAGTGAAACGTTTAATAAATTTTTTATTTGTTTTTTCGAGAGCATCTTCGGGATTCACATTTAAAAAACGTGCATAATTTATTAGTGAAAATAAAACGTCGCCAAATTCATTTTCAATTTTTTCGATCGGACTCTTATCAAAAATTTCTTTTTCCAATTCATTAACTTCTTCCTTTACTTTATCGAATACCTGATGAGGTTCTTCCCAATCAAATCCAACAGCACGGGCTTTTTCCTGTATACGATACGCTTTTAATAGCGCGGGCATGCTGTTGGGAACGCCAGATAAAACAGTTTTGTTACCGCCTTTTTCTTTTTGCTTTAACTTTTCCCAATTTTGTTTTACATCTTCTTCGTTATTAACTTTAACATCGCCGTAAATGTGTGGGTGTCGGTAAATTAATTTATCACAAACCGAATTAATAACATCTGCAATATTAAATTGATTGGTTTCGCTGGCAATTCGTGCATAAAAAACAATGTGCAGCAAAATATCACCTAATTCTTTTTTAATTTCGTTGTTATCGTTTTTTAAAATGGCATCGCTGAGTTCATACGTTTCTTCGATGGTTAAATGGCGAATGCTTTCGATGGTTTGCTTTTTGTCCCAAGGGCATTTTTCCCTCAGTTCATCCATAATATTTAAAAGCCTTTCAAAAGCTTCGAGTTTTTGCTGCATCACCCGCAAATTTAGTTAATTTATCCCGATAGCGATCGGGATTAAATTTGTAATTTTACGTGAATTTAACTTCTATTAGGAAGAATTGTAACATATTTTTTATTCTTGCGGTTTATCTGCTTAATAATTCCTGCTTTTCGCAAAACGGGTTCTTAAGCAATGGCAATTGGTATATTAAACCCTCCATTAATTACGGTGTTATTTTGCAGCATCGTGCCATTATGGGAAATTTAATTAAAGATAATGTTACCATGTTCGAAATTAATTTAGTGAAACCCAGTTCGGGAAACAAATTGTGGCAATTGCAAAATAATAAACCCGATTACGGAATTACTTTTACAATGATTGATTATGGAAATCCCGAAGTGCTCGGACAAAGTTTTTCGCTCGCGCCATTTATTGAAATCCCATTGAGAAAAAAAGAAAAAGCAAGTCGTTTAATCATGCGCATTTGTTGGGGCGTTGCGTATTTGAATAAACCATTTAATATTGAAACAAATCCAAAAAACACTGCAATTGGAAGTAATTTGAATGGATTTGTGCAATTAAGATGGCAATGGAATTTTAATTTGGGACAAAGATTTAGAATAGAGCCCGGATTTAGTTTTTCTCACGCCAGTAACGGACGTATTGCAGTTCCGAATTTAGGTTTGAATGTTATTACTTTTAATTTGGGTTTAACTTATAAATTAATTGATAAAAAAATTGAAGTCACCGGTATTGATTCTTCCACCCATTTTAAATCACGGCACGAATTAGTAACCTGGTACAGCTACGGATTAAATGTTACGGGTAATCCGAACGGACCAAAATATCCGGCACACACTTTGTCGCTTAATTATTTTTATAATAAGAGTGATAAAAATAAATTCGGAGCAGGTGCGGATCTTTATTATGAAGAACTTTATTTAAAAGATTTACAGGAAAAAAACTTTCCGGCCGATAATGCCATTGATAAAGTACGCTTAGGCATAAAACTTTGTTACTCTTACAATATTGGCCGAATTAGTTTGCCATTTGAAACCGGTATTTATGCAGGTGCAAAAATTAATCCGGAAGGTTTAATTTTCTCAAGAATTGGCGTAAGATACACCACCAAAAACGGAATAATGATTTTGTTTGGATTAAAAACTCATTTAGGCGTGGCTTATCATTTTGATTATGGAATTGGTTACAGATTAAATTTTTGCATGAAGAAAAAAATCACAACATGAAAAAAACATTTATAATTTTATCCCTAGCTGTACTAATGAACGGTTGCAATAAAGGCAACGAATACGATTTGTTTAAAACAACCGGCGATGTTGAAACCCGCATTAGAGAAAGATCGGGTTTTACACAAATTCAATTGGAAGATAACATGGATGTTTATTTAAAACAGGGTCCGAATTTTAAAGTGGAGCTTGAAGCAGGAAAAAATTTACACGAAAATATTAAATCGGATGTGGTTGGAAATATTTTGGTATTAAAAGATAATAATACATTGGGTATTTTCAGAAGTCATTTAATAAAAATTAAATTTTTTATTACTCTGCCCTATTTAAAAAATATTGATCATTTTGGTGTGGGAACAATTTATTTTCAGAACCAATTTACGCAGGATACGATGCGGGCATTAGCTAAAAGTTCGGGTGATTTGCATATGGATGTTAACTGCAATTATTTTTCGACCAGCGCACACGGCGATGGTACGTTTTATTTGAACGGCTCGGCCATTAAAAGTTACCATTATATGAATGGAATTAATTTTTTGTACATGGAAAATTTTACGGTACAGAATTACCGCTTTATTGAAACTTTATCTATTGGCCATTGCCATTTAAAGGCACAAGGAGATACTTTGGAGGCGAACGTTTGGACCGATGGCAATATCTATTTTAAAGGAAACTTCGGTAAGATTTCTTATCAGCGGCACGGTAAAGGCGATATTGTAAAAGAATAAGGAAATAAATTCTGTTTTTCCTTCTAAAATTCGAATATTATTCTTTAAATTTGGATAGATATGGATTTTAAAGCTCCGCACATTATTGAATTCAAAAAATTAGGCTCTGGTGACATCGGTTATATTTCGGTCAATGAAAATAAAGGACAAATTCCGTTTGATGTAGAGAGAGTATTTTGGACTTATTTTACCCCCGAAGATGTAGTGCGCGGTAAGCACGCGCATTATAAAACCGAGCAAATATTAATTTCGGTGGCTGGAAAAATTATAGTGAATACCGAATTGCCGGATGGCACAAAAAGCACATTTACGCTCGAGAAACCAAATTTGGGTTTGTATTTGCCACCCAATTGCTGGCACACGATGCAATACTCACATTCATCAGTTCAATTGGTTTTTTCTAATACAAAATATGATGAGAAAGATTATATTCGTTCGTTTGATGATTTTAAAAAATACTATTCTAAAAAATGAGCGGCGCTAAAGAATTGACATTTGACGATTTTAAAAAAATGGCTAAAAACCCGAAACTTTCGGGCGCCGAAAAAATTGGATTTCCCGATTCTTATCGTAAAGGCAAATCGAAACTGATATTAGAAGATATTTGTACAAAACTTCTCTTAACAAAAACTAAAAATAAAATTATTGTTGATATTGGTTGCGGATGCGATGACTTAACTTTTGAATTAATTGACCTCTGCAAAAAAAATAATCATACTCTTGTATTGATTGATTCGGAAGAAATGCTGAAGCAATTACCTAAGGGAAAAAACTTGGTTAAAATTTCAGGGAAATTTCCTTTTAAAAATAAAGTATTGGATTCTTATATTGGTAAGTCTGATTTTATTTTATGTTACAGCGTTTTATTTTACGTGTTTGCTAATGATAATATGTATTTATTTTTACACGAAGCAGTTAATTTACTAAAAGCCGGCGGCAGTTTTTTAATTGGCGACATTCCAAACATTGATAAGCGCGACCGTTTCTTACAATCGGCAGAAGGAAAAAAATTTTTAAAGAACAATGCGCAAGTAAAAGGCTCCACGGCACACGATAACCGTGATCAGAAAATGGACGATAGTATTTTGCTCGCCATCATTAGCAGAATGCGCCGTTCGGGATGTGAAGCTTATTTAATACCTCAAAACGAAAAATTACCGATGGCAAACCGCAGAGAAGATATTTTAATTGTGAAACGCTAATTATGTCAAAGACAAAAAAATTAATATTGTTTGGTGATAGTGCATTTGCAGAAGTGGCTTTTGAATTGTTTACACATGATTCGGAATATGAAGTGGTGGCTTTTACCGTTAACAAAGAATTTCTTAAAAAAGATAAATTATTTGGTTTGCCTATTGTAGCTTACGAAGATGTAGAAAAATTATTTCCGCCTGCACAATTCGAAATGCACATTGCTCTGGTGTATAACACGCTTAACCGCACTCGTGCTAAATTTTATAATGATGCCAAACAAAAAGGATACAAACTGGCCAATTACGTTAGCACAAGAGCTTTTGTGTGGCAAAATGTAAGCATGGGCGATAACGTTTTTATTTTTGAAGATAATACAATTCAACCTTTCGTAAAAATGGGTTCTGATATTGTTTTGTGGAGCGGTAATCACATTGGTCATCATTCGGTATTGGGAAATCATCTTTTTATTTCGTCGCACGTAGTGATTAGCGGATTTTGTACGGTGGGAGATTACACTTTTATGGGAGTGAATTCTACAGTAGGAAATAATATTAACATCGGTAAAGATTGTTTAATTGGTTCCGGATGTTTAATTGTTAAAGATACAGGCGATGGTAAATTATATAAAGGCACGCCCAATAAAGCGGATGAACTAAGTATTTACGAAAAATTCGGAATTAAGGAATAGTAAAAAAAACATCATGAGTCAAATCCAGCATTACGGTGTAAACGAATTCACAAAAAAAAGTGAAACCTCTGCCGCTTTACACGCCGAAGAAATTTTAATAAAAGGTCATACCGTTATTACAAATGCTTTAAGTATCGAGGAAGTAAAACTCGCCATTACAAAAATGGAAGAGGTTTATGCTCGCCAATTAAAAGAGTTGGACAAAGGCACTATCGAAAAAATAAACGACACCGATATCGCCCGCGCATTATTAGTGTACGATGATTTTTTTTTACATAAAGTCGCTTTGAATGCGGCCTTAATGGAAGTGTTGAATATTGTTTTGGGGAAATATTTTATCATTCGCGAACAAAACGGTATCATCAACCGTGCGAATTCGCAAAACTACCAATTAAAATGGCATCGCGATTTATTGTATCAGCATTTTACTGCATCGCGACCATTTGCCGTGAGTGCGTTATTTTGTTTACAGGATTTTAATGAGATTAACGGCGGAACTTATTTATTGCCAGCAAGTCAAAATACGGAAGCTTTCCCTTCTGAAGAATACATTCTTAAAAACGAAATCTGTGCTAATGCGCCAATTGGTTCGGTTATTGTATTTAATTCAATGTTGTATCATCGGGCAGGGCATAACAAATCGCAGCAAGATAGAATAGGCATCAATAATATGTATGTTCAGCCTTACATTAAACAAGCAATTAGTTTTCCTAAAATGCTAGATGGCAAATATAGCGACGATACTTTTTTAAATACGTTTTTGGGTTACGATAGCGAAACTGCCGATAATGTAAAATCGTGGCGCATGAAACGTTTCGACCGTAAAAAATAATGCTTCAACCGCCTCGACAAGTTCGGGGCCGACAAGCTCAGCAACCTTAACCAATTGAAAATAGAACGTAAAAAATTAATTTTTGTTCCTGATGGTTCGCTTTGGTGGGCTAAAACTCACGCTATGACTCCTACTGTGGATGTGTTGGAAGACCGTATCCGCGTTTACTTTTCTTCTTTAGATGAAAACACAGTAGGGCGAATTGGTTTTGTTGACCTCGATAAAAATAATCCCGAAAAGGTAATTCACATTTCAAAAGAACCTTTGATTGATATTGGAGCAGACGGCACTTTTGATGATAACGGTGTCATCCCCTCCTCCATCATTTCCCACAATACTAAAAAATATTTATATTACCACGGATTTCAACTCGTAAAAAAAGAAGTTCGTTTTTTAATGCTTACCGGATTGGCGACAAGTGACGACGAAGGCAAAACATTTAAAAAAAATTCGACGGTTCCTTTATTGGAACGCAACAGTACCGATACATTTATTCGTTCGCTGGCCAATGTGATGCAAGAAAATAATTTATTTAAGATTTGGTATAATGGGGTGAATGAATGGACCGATGTAAAAGGAAAAAAATTACCAATGGGCAATATCCGTTACATTGAATCTTCTTCGCCAAATGATTTTAGTTCATCTGCCATTCATAATTGTTTGAGTCCGCAGGCGCACGAATTTTCATTATCGCGGCCTTATGTTTTTAAACACGATAATAAATACAAAATGCTTTTTTCGTGTCGACAGCGCCAAACCGATGCTTATAAATTGGGTTATGCCGAATCGACCGACGGAAAAATATGGAAGCGGGATGATGAAGCACTGGAGGTCTCTAAACCCAGTGGAGAATGGGATTCCGACATGATTTGTTACACCACTTTAATAACTATAAACAACAAAAATTACCTTTTTTACAATGGAAACGCATTTGGCGCCACTGGATTTGGCTATGCCGAAGTATTTTTTTAAATTTAAAACTTAAAACAAAAATAATTATGGCACAAATTGAATGGACCAGAGCATCACAAGATCAATTAGAGGCGCGAAAAGCGTTTCGGGAAATGTATATCCATACCCCTATTCCTATTGAGGATATTTTTGTGAATTTCGGATTGTATATGCGCAGCTCGTATTTAGCGAATGTGTTGTGTATGGATGAGATTTATAAAAAAATATTACCGATACCCGGAGTAATAATGGAGTTTGGAACCTGGTGGGGAGGCAATCTTAGTATTTTTCATAATTTGAGAGGCGTTTACGAACCTTATAATTACAGCCGCAAGGTAATTGGTTTTGATACTTTCACCGGTTACCCTGATATTTTAAAAGAAGAAGATAAAAATTCTCCCTGGTTAAAAACCGGAAATTACGCTGTGCCAAAAGATTATAAATCGTATTTGGAACAAGTATTAAGTTATCACGAAAAAGAAAATCCATTGCCTCACAAAAAGAAATTTGATTTGGTGCAGGGGGATGTAACGAAAACGTTACCTCAGTATTTTATTGATCATCCCGAAACCATTGTTGCCATGGCTTTTTTGGATCTTGGAATTTATGAAGCCACCAAAAAAACATTGGAAACATTAAAACCACGTTTAGTAAAAGGAAGTGTGTTGGTGTTTGATGAAATTAATTGTCCCGAAATGCCGGGCGAAACTACCGCGTTAATGGAAGTGTTCGGTTTAGGAAAATACCGGATTGAGCGTTCGCAATATACGCCCGAC
>JAHEYG010000051.1 GCA_023251725.1 Sphingobacteriaceae bacterium
CAGGTAAATTGGGATCAGTTTTATTTTGCCAATGCTAAAAATTTATTTACGGTTCAAAATGTGAATGGTGTTTCAGGAAATACATACACCGGCATGCGTTCCAAATATATTTTAGAAAATCAGCACACTAATATTATTTCTTACGGACTAAATTCGGTTTACAACACACGCATTAAAAAAATATTTTTTACGGCAGGAATAAATGCTAATATTTTTCAGAGTCACCATTACAAAGTTATGGAAGATTTATTGGGAGGTGATTTTTATTTGGATTACGATATGTTTGCGAAAGGATTAAGTATTGACGGAACCACGTATCAAAACAACAGTGAAACTCCCAATAAACTTATCCGCAAAGGCGATCTTTTCGGATACGATTTCAACATCAATTTAAATAAATTTGAAGGATGGGCGCAAGCGGAATATTCTTTAAGTAAACTCGATATTTATGTTTCTTTAAGCGGTTCAAGTTCTTCGGTTAACCGGGAAGGATTTGTTGCCAACGGAAAATTTCCAAGCGGTTCGAAAGGACTTTCAGAAACCAAAAACTTTTTTAATTATGGCGTAAAGGGTGGCGCTACTTATAAATTAAACGGAAGAAATTTTATTGTGGTAAACGGCGCTTACATTACCCGCGCACCCGATTTCCAAAATATTTTTGTTTCTCCTACAACCCGTAACGATTATATTAATCCCGTTAAAAGCGAAGAGGTACAATCTTTTGATGTAAGTTACATGGCTAAATTTCCCAACTTTAAAGCGCGCCTTACTTATTTTAATACCGCCATTAATAATCAAACATATTTAAAAAGTTATTTTCATGATGAGTTTAATACCATTGTTAATTATGTAATGACCGGAGTAAACACTTCTAACCAGGGAATAGAACTGGGAGTTGAAGGGAAATTGGCTCAGCGAATTGTTTTAACGGGGGTTTTAGGTTATGGGGAGTATATTTATACTAACCGTCCGCTTGCACAGGCATGGCTCAATAATTCGGCTGCCTTGCAATTTGATAACCGTACGGTGTATTTAAAAAATTATAAAATCGGAAACATGCCTCAAACAGTGGCAGGCGGCGGAATTAAATATGCTGGGAAAAATTTCTGGTTTGTGGGAATTAATTTTAATTATTTTGCCGATATGTATATTGAACCTAATCCCGATAGAAGAACGGCCGAAACAGTAGATAAATATGTAAATACCGATCCGCAGTGGAGGCAATTACTAGATCAGGAACAATTACCGAATAATTATACGCTGGATGCCAATGCAGGGAAATCGTTTCGTATCCAAAAAAAATATTCAATTAATATTAATGTATCGGTAAGTAATTTAACCAACAATCAAACTTTTAAGAATGGCGGTTTAGAGCAATTGCGTTTCGATAAAAACGATCCCAATAAATTTCCCAATAAATATTCATATGCTTTAGGAATTACTTATATGGCGATGATAAGTTTTGGATTTTAATTATTAAATTTGATATTAAGAAAACATGAAAAAAATAACACTAACAATCAGCGCAAACATTTTAATAATTGCATTAATTGCGATAACATCCTGTGCAAAAAAATACGATGCACCGCCTGAACATATTATTCCTAATTCGGGTCAAACTACTGTGGCGGCTATAAAAGTATTGCTTACAGGAACCACTTATAAATTTACTACCGATGTTAATTTATATTGTACCGTAATTGCCGATGAAACTTCCGGTAATTTTTATAAAGAATCTTATGTGCGAGATGCTTCCGGTGCCTTGCATATTAAAATATTATCGTCGGGCGGTTTATACATTGGCGATTCCATCCGAATTAATTTGAAAGGCACTGTGCTAATTAAAAATCAGGGTAATTTCGAATTAGACTCTGTTAATGTAGATAACATGATTACTAAACAAAAAACAGGATTAAATCCGCAACCGATTGTTACCACGCTTGCCGCACTCACAAATACTGCAACAAATGCAATTTTATCAGGACAATTAATTCAATTATCAGGAGTAGAATTTATTCCGGCCGACAAAAACCAATCCTACGCTTATCCGCTTACACAAAGCTCAGCTAACCGAACAATTACAGCTTGCGGTTCAAGTAACTATGTAGTAGTTTACACAAGTGGTTTCTCTAATTTTGCGGCCCAACTAACGCCCTCCGGTAGCGGAACCTTTACTTCGATTATGACTTTATACAGCGGGGCTCCCGAATTAATTATTAGAACACCAACCGAAGTTAATTTAACCGGTGCTGCTTGTCCTTCACCTACATTTGCAATTGGAGCTCCGGTAACTTCCATCAACGAAAACTTTAGTACTGTCACAAACAATGTTGTTTTTGCATCGACCGGATGGATTAATTTTAATGAAGTTGGTTCTGTGAAATGGAAAGGCGATGTTAATGGCGCAAATTTTGCATTGAAAGCAACGGCCTTCGGTTCGGGAGATGCCAGTAATACTATGTGGTTAATTACTCCGCCCGTGGTTTATACCAATACAATGACTCTCTCTTTTAAAACAGGATTTGGTTTTTGGGATGCAGGCCATCCCAATCCAATTATGGCTTATGTTTCAACCAATTTTAATGGTTTAAATTTTGGTACTGCTAACTGGACCCCCGTAAGCGCGGCCTACACCAATGGTACAGGAAGTTTTTATCCTACCGCCATTACTTCTTCGGGTATAGTTACCTTAAATTCTATCAGTATACTTAGTGGTTATACAGGTAATTTCTTTGTAGCCTTTAAACATTATGGAAATACAACGTATAATTCTAATATTTACCTCGATGATATTTTAGTTCAGTAAGTTGCGTTATAATCCAAAAAATCACAAAAGCGGGTTACTTTCCCGCTTTTGTGGTATTAATATTTAGATTTGCTAACCAAAAAAAAATAATCCAAATGAAAAAAATTAAAATTTTATTTACAGCATTAGTATTAACTGTTGCTGTTATCAATTTCACCTCTTGTGGAAGTCAGGAAAAAGAAAAAAATCCTTTGGCTGACAGTTTAGCCGGAATAAACGGAGAATTAAGCGGAAAATTAACTGAAAAAGAAGCTGCTTTGCAGGAATTTGTTACATCGTTTAACGAAATTCAGGACAATTTAAATACCATTAAAGAAAAAGAAAAAATTGTTACTGCTTCTACAAAAGCGGGCGATGTAAAAAGCAAAGAAGAACAAATTAAAGAAGATCTTCAGGCGATTTATGATTTAATGGGGAAAAATAAAAATCGTATTGCTTCATTGAGCAAAAAATTAAAAGCCAGTAAAACTCAAATTGCAGGCTTAGAAAAAATGGTTGAGGCTTTACAAAATCAAATTGCCGATAAGGATAATGTGATTGCCGAATTAAAATCATCCATCGAATCATTAAACATCGAACTAAGCAATTTAAATACTAATTATCAGGAAGTAGAACAAGAAAGCGCGGTTAAGACCGAGAAAATAAATACAGCGTTTTACGCCATTGGTACCAGCAAAGAATTAAAAGAAAAAGGCGTTGTTACCAAAGAAGGTGGATTTATCGGAATTGGAAAATCTGAAAAATTAAAATCCGATTTTAATAAAGATTATTTCACTAAAGTGGATATTTCGCAAGTGACTTCAATTACCATAGGTGCTAAAAAAGTTAAAATTTTAACCACACATCCTTCTAATTCTTATAAATTAGTAGGTGAAAAAACAGTTGAAAAAATTGATATTCTTAATGCTGAAGATTTCTGGGGCGCTTCAAAATACCTGGTTATTATTATCGAATAAAATTATTTCTTATTAACAAAAACCCTCTCGCGAACACGAGAGGGTTTTTTATTTTAAGGTAATTCGGATATTAAAAATAATTACTACTTTTAAATATGAATAACGACGAAAAAATAAATCTAATCGGACAAAAAATTTTATTGCTGTCTTCTAACCTTGATAAATACAAACAAGAGTTAGATGCTTTAAAATTTCAATTAAGCGTTTTGCAATCCGAAAAAAATGTTTTGCATAAAACAGAAAAAATTGTTGAACCGGTAAAAGAAGAAGAAGTTGTAAAACCAATTGCTGAAGAAATAAAGGAAACTATTAAAGAAACTGAAACACAAATCCCTGTTCAGGAAATTCAGGAAGAAATTAAAGTTGTTAGTCCACCCAAATTAAAAGAACCCGCGCAAGGCTTCGAAGAAAAAATTGGTGCCAAATGGTTTAGCATTGTGGGTATCATAACTTTAGTTTTAGGAATAGCCATTGGTGTTAAGTACGCCATCGATCAGGATTTAATAAACGAAACTACGCGTTTAGTTCTCGGTTTTTTAGCCGGCAGTATTATTTTAATGCTGGCCATGGTTTACAAAAAAAAATATGCTGTGTTCAGTGCCATTTTACTGAGTGGTGCCATGGCGGTAATGTATTTTACAACTTACGTGGGATTTAATTATTATCATTTTTACGGTCCTTCAGTTGCGTTTTTCATTATGGCCATTTTTACGGGCTTTACCGTTTACGCAGCAACTATTTACGATTACGAAATAATTGCGCTCATTGGTTTGGTAGGAGGATATTGCGTTCCGCCGTTATTAAGTACAGGCACCGGCGAAGTAGAATACATGTTTGGTTTTATGCTGATTTTAAATTTGGGTGTGCTTGCTTTGGCATTTAAAAAATATTGGAAATTTGTAAATCACGTGGCTTATGGATTAACCTGGTTAATTTTTGCGAGCTGGATGGCCACGTCTTATAAACCGGAAATTTATATTGGAAGAACTTTATTTTTCTCAACAGCTTTTTATTTAGTTTTTTACCTGTCGTTTATCGCCTACAAAATTTTTCGTAACAAAGCATTTAGTGCATGGGATGTAATTTTAGTAATGAGCAACAGCTTAATTTATTTTGGTATTGGGTACAATGCACTCGCCGATATTTATTACGAACAATATCAAGGACTGTTTTGTGTGTTTAATGCATTAATTCATTTGGCGTTTGCAATGTTGTGTAAGAAAAAAGAAGTGGCCGACAAAACCATTTTTCATTTTATCATTGCCATGGTCATCAGTTTTATTACGATGGCAATTCCGGTGCAGCTCGATGGAAATTTTGTAACCATCATCTGGACAACAGAAATGGTAATTTTATTATGGATGAGCAAACGCTTTGGTGTTAATACTTACAAATGGCTAGCCTACGGAATTTCGCTACTTGCATTTTTTAGTTTGCTTCAAGATTGGAGCAATTACGATTATTTCAGCAACAACACTTCCACTACATTATCGCTAGAGCCAATTATGAATCACTATTTTGTAACCGGTTTATTTGCCATTGCCGGATTTTTTGGTGCCTGGTATTTAAATAAAAATTTGTTGAGTAACATGATAAGTAAAATTGCCAATGTATTTTTATTGGTGATTGGCATTTTGGTGGTTTATCAAACTTTTGCTAACGAAATTATTTTATATTTTAATATTCAGTACCGTTTATCAGAAACCAAACATTACGATAGTTACGGTTACGACTGGATGAATTACGATTACGCCTGGCATACTTACAGCGCCTTATTTATTTTAATGTACAGCACTATATTTATGAGTGTACTCGGATTTTTAAATATGAAGAAATTTAAAAATTTGGTGCTGGGATATATTACCTGGGGATTTAGTTTATTTGTTTTAATATTGAATGTTACCATGGGATTTGTTTTAATTAACGAATTAAAAGAAGAAGCGGTGAACGATAGCACTTATGCCTTTATTACAACGTGGAATTATAATTTCCGATATGTGTTTTTGCCTTTTGTGGCACTTTCTATTTTTGTTTTGTACCAGTATCGCAATTCCGAATTAGTTTCGAAAGTAAAAACCATTAACACCTGGTTGTTTCATATTTTTATTTTAGTGGTTTTAAGTAATGAATTAACGCACATTATTATGATGACACATTTAGATGAATACCGTAAGTACGAAAAAGTTTCTTTCCGTATGGGATATACGGTGTTGTGGGGATTATATTCGATGTCGCTGATTGCTTACGGAATTATGCGTCACAAAAAAATGCTACGGGTTATTGCTATTGTTTTATTTGCGATTACTATTGTTAAACTGGCTATTGATGCTATGAGCATGAGTAGAGGCTATCAGTTAATTGTATTTATTACTATAGGAATTATTTTGTTACTGGTAGGATTTATGTATCAGAAATTTAAACCCATTGTATTGGCGGATGAGCCGAAGAATGTTGAGGAAAATAAAATTAATGATGAACCCGCCCCTTGAGCCCGTCGAAAGGGGACTATGAAAAATAAATTATGAAAAAAATAAAAATATTAATTACGCTGCTGAGTTTTTCATTGGGAATAAACGCCCAGTTAAAAACCTACGATTACTTCCGCGAAATAAAAACAGTTAGCGAAGAGGCTTATTACCAATTAAAAATTGGTTCTGCGGTATTAGACCGACAAGGCTGCTACCGCGTTTACGAAATAAACGAAAAAGATACTTCGGAAGTGCCTTACATTGCCGGCGAAAAATTTTACGATACCTATGATAAAAGTTATTTTAAAAGTTTAAACATCATCGATAAAAGTTACGAAGCCGGAAAAGCTTCTTACGCCACACTGGTAATTGATACCAATTTAATTTACAATACACTTTACTTAAGTTTTAATTCTTCCGATTTTTTTAAGAATGTAACACTCGAAGGAAGCAACGATAATAAAAAATGGAAAACCATTATCGAAAACGAAAAAGTGTTTGATTACAGTCGGATACCCAACGAACATTATTACCGTAATAAAATTGTTTTTAATTCTTCTTCCTATAAATACATCCGCATAAGGTTAGACGATTCTCACAGCGAAAAAGTAGAAATCCTTGCCGCCTCCATCCCACTCGTAAAAGAAGAAATTATTAACGATGAAGAATTAGTGCCCTTCGAAGTAAAGCGCAGCGAAGATTCTAAAAATAAACAAACTATTATTGAATGTACATTTGCCCGCAAATATTTTATCAGCGGCATACAATTAAAAATTACGCACGACAATCCCTTTTACAAACGCGAAGCAAGTATAAACAGTTTGGCAAAAAACAATCAAAAAGATAATTGGATTTCTTTTGGCGGCAGCACACTTTCTTCAACTTCCTCCAACAAAATAATGCTCGAGCGATATGACCGCGACGACGATGGTTTTAAAACAGATAAAATAAGAGTGATAATTAATAACCTCGACGATAAACCCCTAGCAAAAATTGATTTAGAAATTTTTACGCACCAACAAAGCATAAAATTAAAATTACAAAACAATAAAAAATACGTTTTAGCTTACGGAAAAAATAACGACAGCGCCCCGCAATACGATATCGAATATTTTAAAAACGCTGTCCCAATAAAATTAAAACAAGCCGAACTCGGCAACGAAACAAAAATTACCCACGCACCCGTAATTGTAAAACAACCTTTAATAAATAATAAAATGTGGATTTGGGTAGCGCTAATTGGTTGTTTAGTCCTTTTAGGATTCTTTACATTGAAGTTGATGAAACCGGGGGAGAAGTAGGGGGATAAATTGAAAAATCATGTATGTATTTAATTTAGAAATAGGGCAAAATGTGCGCAAGCCTGCCAAATCGGGCGGATAGGCGTATAAATTTGCGCCTATAAACGCGTTAGGAGCAAGCATAAAGAACACTTTGCATAAACTGAAAATTCGAAAAATAACAAAAATAAAATTTGTAAATTTGGGACTTAATTAATACACAAGAAAATGATAGTGGAAAAGACATTAAACCAAACACTACATATAGCAAAATTTTCAAAGAAAGACGAGTTTTATACCCAACTATCAGATATAGAAAGTGAACTGAAACATTACAAAGAACACTTTAAAAATAAGGTGGTTTTTTGTAATTGTGACGACCCCAGAAATAGTAATTTTTTTAAATATTTTGCTTACAATTTTGAAAATTTAGGGTTAAAAAAACTAATAACAACTTGTTATAAAAATCAAGAAAAAAATTTATTCATTCAAAAAGAATCTAAAAATGCGGTATTTCTTGAATACACAGGCGACAAAATTAGAAACAAAATTCCTGATGCAGAAGAAATTGGCATAAAACCCCTAAAAGGAGATGGTGATTTTCGTAGTCAAGAATCTATTGAACTTTTGAAACAATCCGACATTGTAGTAACTAATCCACCTTTTTCATTATTTAGGGAATATGTTGAGCAATTAGTAAAATACGAAAAAAAGTTTTTAATAATTGGCAATATTAATGCAATAACGTACAAGGAAATATTTAAATTAATCAAAGAAAACAAGGCTTGGTTAGGTATACACATGGGTAGAGGTATTTCAGGTTTTATAGTTCCCGACCACTACGAACTTTATGGAACAGAGGCTCGTATTGATAGTTCAGGTGATAGAATAATTTCTCCAAATAATTGTTTATGGTTAACAAATTTAGACACATTTAAACGACACGAAGATATTGTTCTTTCTAAAACATATTACGGTAATGAAAGTGAATATCCTAAATTTGATAATTACGATGCAATTAATATAAATAAGACCAAAGATATTCCTATGGACTACAATGGTATTATGGGTGTTCCAATTACCTTTTTACATAAATTCAATCCTGAACAATTTGAATTAGTGAAATTTAGAAAAGGAAATGACGATAAGGATTTATCTATAAATGGCAAATGTCCATATTTTAGAATTTTAATCAAAAACAAAAGTTTATAGATATGAAAATTAATAGACCTCTAAATATATCAATGCAGAATAATAAATGAAGAAAAAGCAAACAGACCGACTAAGAATAGAAAAAGTAAGAGGTCAAGGACCAAAGGAAATATTCGGTGAGAATGCCCAAAAGCACGATATATCAGTAAATGATTTTTCAAAAATTGTTTTTGAAACCTTGAAAAAAGATTTCCCTGACCTTGAGTTTCGTTTTAGAGATAGCATTGAAAAAAAGGAAATTAATGAAAAACTCCATTCGGTTGATTCAAGATTAGGAGTAACAATATTTGTAGCAAAGGCATCAATAAAATCCGATGGTGGAATTATTGAAATTAAAGATAAGGACGACAAATGGCGTATTGTTTTAGTCTGTGAAGCCAAACATCAAGGAAAGGACATTGAAAATATCAGCAAAGGAATTTTAGTTGGCAAAAACAACAACCAAGAGTTAATGGTGGCTGGAAATGCAATTGAGCGTTCTCACAAGAACATCAATGAAATAAGAAACATAATGATTGATGAAAAGCATTTTCCTTATATTTTGTTTTTACAAGGTTCCAATTTTCTTACCGAACCAATAACAGTAACAAAACCAGATGGAACTGAAGTCATTTTGAAACACGATATAGGTTCTTTAAATAGAATTGACAGACTAACAGCTTCTAATTTCAGTTTGCCAATCAATCAGAATAGTTGCGAAAATATCTTCATCTCTATTGACGGAAAATCTGTTATGTTACAAGCAGTATCAATTTATACAAAACCCACAGAATGGACTATCGAAGAAATGTTGCCGATAATGATGGATGTTTCAATAACCTCACTAAGGATTTTAGGCGTAACTGAATAAAATACCAAATAAAAAATAAAATTATGGCGCTTATCAATCCTCACATCAACTTTAACGGAAATGCCGAAGAAAAAAATAATCGCTGAAGGCGTGGTACATAATATGCCTGCTGATTTAAAGAAAGTTTTAGTTTCCAGTCCAAACGTTCACGAGAAATGGAATAATCTGACGCCCATTCAGCGCAATGAATGGATTTGCTGGATTACTGTAGTCAAAAAAAGCGAAACGAGAGTAGAACATATTCACAGGATGGTTGAAGAATTGCAAGAAGGGAAACGGCAACCATGTTGTTGGCCTGGCTGCCCGCATCGGAGACCCAATGCCAAAAAATGGTTTAATTAACCCTATTCATTGACGCTATTAGACCGAGTAGAATAACATAAAGAAAATTATTAAGTATGAAAGCAAACGGAAAAACAGTAAATGAAATTCTGAAGAATGTTCCAAAGGACAGAGAAGAAGCATTTAACAAACTGCATGATATCATTGTAAAAAACCTTCCTAAAGGATTTGAAGCAGCCATTAGTTATGGTGGTTTGGGTTATGTTATTCCTCATGTAATTTATCCTGCCGGTTACCATTGCAAACCAAGTGAGCCGCTGCCATTCGCGGGAATTGCATCACAAAAAAATTCTATTAATTTTTACCATATGGGTATTTATTCTAATCCAAAATTAATGAAATGGTTCATCACGGAATATCCCAAGTATACAAAGCAAAAACTCGACATAGGAAAAAGTTGCGTACGTTTTAAGAAGTTCGATGAGATTCCCTACAAACTAATTGGTGAACTCATGAAAAAAATGACTTCAAATGAATGGATAAAGATTTATGAAACTAATATGAAAAAATAAAATTATGGCGCTTATCAATCCTCACATTAACTTTAATGGAAATGCAGAAGAAGCATTTAATTTTTACAAATCGGTATTTGGCGGAGAGTTCGCAAAAATTATGCGTTTCAAGGATATTTCAAGTGCCGAATTTCCGGTAGCAGAAAACGAAGCCAATAAAATAATGCACATTGCTTTGCCTATTGGTAAAAATAGTTTAATGGGCAACGATGTTCCTGAAATTATGGGGACTGTAAATGAAAATGAAAACAGATCTAAAATATGTATAAACACAGAAAGTCGCGAAGAAGCCGACAAATTATTTAACGGACTCTCGGCAGGCGGAAATATTGAAATGCCTATTGGCGACAGTCCTTGGGGTTCTTATTTTGGAATGTTTAGAGACAAATTCGGAATTGAATGGATGGTGGATTTTGACCCAAATTATAAGGGGAAAATTTAAGGAGAAAATAGCTAACACCTAAATGTGGTATTACAAATGGCGGATCAGGATGACACGCACTGCTGTGCAATTTTATTTCTGTAACAACACCTTCACCGCTTCCTGTAATTGCTGGTCGGTGCCCTTCATCATTGGTAAGTAATCGTTCGCAATTTTTACATCGGGTTCTTGTTGGTTGTTCTCGTAATATTTTCCGTCGAGTGTCATTACTCCTACTTGCGGTATTCCAAAAACTAAAGTTGCATCTTGTAAAGTTTCCCACCATACTGCGGTTCCTGTGCCAGGCACCGGCATACCAATTAATTTTCCTATGTCCAATGTTTTATATACAACAGGAAACATGTGCGCGTCGCTGTAATTTCCTTCGCTCATTAAAACTGCCGATGGTTTTATCCATTTGTTGGCGGGCTCTACACCTAACTTTTGTCCGCGCGGTAAAAAATCAATATATTTTTTACCTGATAAAAATGTGGCGAGGTCGTCGTGCAACCAACCGCCGCCGTTAAATCTTGTATCAACAATTAATGCTTTTTTATTTACATATTTTCCCATCACCTGATCAAAAAATTCGCGAAAACTTTCATCGTCCATTCCTTTTACGTGCATGTATCCAAGTTCACCATTAGATAATTTATCCGTCAAATTTTGCATACGTTTTACCCAGCGCTGATATAATAAAGGATAAACCTGCCCCGGCGCAATTGGTTTAATCGTTTCTTCCCAGCGTTTTTTGCTTGTTTCATCATACAACGAAAGCAACATGTATTTACCTGCCGTGCGGTTTAATAATTTGTAAAAATTTATTTCGGGTGCAATTTCAACACCGTCAATTTTTTCGATAATGGTTCCTGCTTTTATTTGCGATGTAGCGCTTACTAACGGTCCCTTATCAATGACTTCAGCAATTTTAATTCCCACACCCGTATAACTTTCATCAAAAAATGCGCCCATGTTAGCAGTTTCATCTGGGTTTTTATATTTAGCGTTATACCGGCAACCCGTATGCGAAGCATTTAATTCTCCAAGCATTTCGCTCATCATCTCGGCAAAATCGCGGTTATTGTTTATATGAGGTAAAAACTGCGCATAATTTTGTTTATAATAATTCCAGTCTGTTTTTTGTAAATCAATTACATAAAACTTTTTTATTACTTGTCGCCAGGCGTGTTCAAAAAAATACGCTCGCTCGGCAAATAAATTTAAATTCATTTCGGCGGTAAACGGCACATCTTTTTTCTCGGGCTTTTCAATATTTACTTTAATTACTTTTCCTTCGGCCAATAAATAAATATTTTTGGCATCGTGATCAAATGTTAAATTTCCAGCGCTCTTGGCGTCTAACTTTAAAAATAATTTAACTTCACCTTCCTTAAATTTATCAACGTACAAATCGTAACCATTCTCAAAGCGCGACAAATAATATAATTTTTCGCCATCGGGTGCCATTAAAGCATCTGCTAAATTTGATGAATGCGCGGTTAAGCGAACTTTTCTGTCAGAAATTCCGCTTAATTCAATTTGCACTGCCGAATTTAATTTTTTTATTGAATCGGCATTTTTTCCCTTGTGTTTTTCTTTTTCCTTGTCTTCTTTTTCCTTAATCAATGCATAATCTTCTTTATTCATTTTAAATCTATCAAATGCCGCTTGAGTAAAAAATAATCCGTAGGCGTCAGCCTGATTACCGTGACTCGCCACATTTTTCATTCCGTGTCTGCTCGAAAACCATAACATCATTTTTCCATCCATTTGCCATTTTCCTCCGCCATTATCAAATCCGCTTTGTGTTAAATCAACAATTGATTTTGTTCCGTCGGCATCTACCAATCCCATTTCGGTACGCCAATTTCCATCTTGCAAAAATTGCACCAATAAATATTTTCCGTCGGGCGACCAATCGTAACTCTGATCACCATCGCTGTAAGAATAACTTTTATCGCCTGCTAAAATGGTTCTTATTTTTTTTGTTTTAAGATTTATTACTTTCAAAGTTGTTCGGTCTTCGAGATAAGCTACTTCGTTTCCGTCGGGAGAAAATTTTGGCTGAAAAGCTTCAGTTGCTCCTACAACAACTGCTTCTTCTTTTAATACGGTTGAATTAAAAAATAAATTTTCTTCTTTGCGCGTTAAATCAGTTTTATAAATTCCCCAAATATTATTTCGTTCTGCTGCATACAAAATACTTTTACCGTCCGAGCTAAAACTTACTGAGCGTTCTTGTCCGGGTGTATTGGTAATTCTCTTCGTAAAACCACCTTCAATATTACTCACAAAAATTTCGCCGCGAATAACAAGCGCAATTTCTTTTCCTTTTGGCGAAACTTCCATTTCGGTGGCGCCCTCCTTAAACTGTTCGGTTTTATCTTCTGGGTATCGTTCGTCGGTAATAATATTGATATTTAATTTTTGCGGTGCGGCAGTTCCTGCTTGAGTATAAATTTCTCCATTGTAACTATAACAAAGCGCATCGGTTGAAGACACTGATAAAAAACGAACCGGATTTTTATCAAATTTAGTTATTTGCGTTTGTTGAGAAGGACTTGTTGGATCCATTTTCCAAACATTAAAACTTCCGCTTTTTTCGCTGAGAAAATAAATTGTTTTTTCGTCGGCGCTAAAAACCGGATTGCGATCTTCACCTGCAAAATCCGTTAGCTTCGTAAATTTACTGTCTTTTTTCTCATACATCCACACATCGCGTGTAACGGATGAAGTATGATGTTTACGCCAATTATCTTCGTAACCTTTTCTATCATGAAAAATTAATTTATCGCCGGCACGGTTTGATTTTACATCATCGGCTGCAATGGAAAGCACTTGTGTTTCTTTTCCGCCGCTAACAGAAACCTGATACAATTCGGGTAATCCTCCTGACGGAAACTGAATATAATTTACATTATCCATTCGCATGGAAGCAAACAAAACTGTTTTTCCGTCGGGCGAAAAACTTTGCGGAAAATCGTTGGCCGAATGATAAGTTAATCGTTGTGCAGCTCCGCCTTCCGCGGAAGCGACATAAATATCAAAATTTCCGTTTCTATCGGAAGCAAAAGCAATCCATTTTCCGTCGGGCGACCATACCGGCATATAATCGTGACCATCACTAATAGTTATAGGCGTTGATTCTCCGCCCGAAGAATTTACTTTAAAAATATCGCCTTTGTAACAAAACACAATGGTTTTACCGTCGGGCGAAATGGAAGGATATCGCAACCACAATGGAGTGTTGACCGATAAAATTATTAATTGAGAAAAAAATGCGAGTGTAAAAAGAAATTGTCTTTTCATATTGGAGGCTTTAATATTACCCTAACAAATATAGAAATAAAGCTAAATGGAACAAATTGGAAGAAGAAATTGTTGATTAATGCTTATTCATTAACTCGTTCAAATTCCGACCAATGTATTTTTCGGAAGGCAATAACGCGGTTTGTATGCGTTTGGCGTAGTGTATGGAGTCTAAAATCTCTTGTTGTTTAACTTCTATAATTAGTTTTTGTTTGGTGATTTCGATATTGGCTTTTTGCTTTTGCAAATAACTTCTATAAGCAAAAACGGCGAAAGCAATTACTAAAATTAAAATTCCGCATACGCTCCAAATAATTATTTTTTGTTTTTTACTTTCAGCTGCCGATACAGCTTCTTTTTTTTCCTGTTCTAATTTTGTTTGTGCTTCTTTTTTTTCGAAGTCGAAATTCATTTCACTTCGCACCATTTTTTTGGTGTTCTCTTCATTAAAAATCGAATCGCGGGAGACAATGTGTGCTTTATAATTTTCGAGCGCTTTGGTAAAATCACCATTACCTTCATACATTTTGCTCAAATTCAGGCTGAGCGATCTTATACCATCGAGGTCGCCAATTTTTTTTGCAATTTGCATTGCCATAAGATAAAATTCTTCTGCTTTTTTATTTTGTTTTTTTGCGAGATAAACTCCTGCAATATTTTCATATTGGATGCATAAAGCATTTTGTTTTCCCAGCTTCTTATCTAATTCTACAGCCCTGAAATAATAAAGAAGCGCATTATCTAAGTCGCCTTTGCCATCGTACATATAAGCCATGTTTCCCAAAGCTTCCGAAAGAGAAATTAAATTACCGGTTTCCTCTAATAATTTTATAGCCTTGCTGTGATAACTATACGCCTTTTCATAATTTTTTTCAATTTCAAAAATATTGCCCAATCGAATGCAACTGGTGGCGATATCATCTTTATCCCCAAATTTTAAACAATAGGCATCCGATTTTAAATAATATTCTTTTGCTTTACTAAATTCGCCCATAGCCTTATAAATGCTGCCTATGTTTGCCATATTTCCAATAACCCCGCTTTTATTACCTGCTTCCAGCAGCATTTTTAATGACAAAAAATATTTTTCAAGTGCTTTCGGATATAAATATTGTTTCTTAAAAACAATTCCCATATTGCCGTAAATAAAAGCAATAGTAACTTTATCTCCGCTTTTTTGCGCCCACACCATAGCGCTATCATACAATGTTGTTGCGAACTTATAATTATATTCTTTCATTGCAACTCTCCCTCCAGTTGCAAAATATCTGCTAAAAGTCAATCTGCCATTACGAACTATAGCCGCATTATTAGATTTACAAAGCTCTATTGCTGTTTGTTTTAAAAGCGATCTGTAGTAATTTAATTTACCGAACTCACCATAATTATAAAAATCACTTATTAGCGTGGATAAATTTTTTGCCTTAACGGTATCATCAGGCATTTTTTGAAGGGCGAGACCAATAGAATCGAGATTCTTTTTTTGCGACTTTAAACCACTTGCTAAAGCGATGAGGAAAAAGAAAATCAAAAATTTATTTAAATGAAATACCTTCATGTTTCAATCAGGCATGAAGATATAAATAAATTCAGAAATAAATTATTGTGCTTTTATTTTTTGCATGATTTGCTCGAGCTGAGCAAAATCTTTACACAACACTTCGCGGGCTTTAGAGCCTTCGAACTGACCAATAATTCCGGCCGCTTCTAACTGATCAACAATTCTACCTGCGCGGTTGTAACCTAATTTTAATTTACGCTGTAAAAACGAAGCGCTGCCTTGCTGAAATTGCACCACTAATTTTGCAGCATCATCAAACATTTTATCGCGCTCACTTAAATCAACAGTTTCTTTATTAGCGTCGCCTTCTTCACCAACGTATTCAGGTAACAAAAACGCACTCGGATAAGCGCGTTGTGCGCCGATGAAGGCTGTTATGGCTTCTACTTCCGGTGTATCAACAAATGCACACTGAATGCGAATCAAATCGTTGCCGGTGCTTAATAACATATCTCCTCGTCCGATTAATTGCTCTGCACCACCCGTATCTAAAATGGTGCGTGAGTCGATTTTACTCGTTACTCTAAAAGCAATCCTTGCGGGGAAGTTGGCTTTTATGGTTCCTGTAATTATGTTTACTGACGGTCTCTGGGTTGCTATTATCAAATGTATTCCTATTGCGCGTGCTAATTGTGCTAATCGTGCAATGGGTGTTTCAACTTCTTTACCCGCCGTCATAATTAAATCGGCAAACTCGTCAACAACCAAAACAATGTATGGTAAATATTTATGGCCGTCGTTCGGATTTAATTTTCGCTGAATAAATTTGGCGTTGTACTCTTTTATATTTCTTACCTGCGCATCCTGTAACAAAGCGTAACGGTTATCCATTTCGATACACATCGAGTTGAGTGTATGAATTACTTTTGTATTATCGGTAATAATGGCTTCTTCCGAATTTGGGAGCTTCGCTAAAAAATGTCTTTCAATTTTATTGAATAATGTTAATTCTACTTTTTTGGGATCAACTAATACAAATTTTATTTGTGCGGGATGTTTTTTATAAAGTAATGAAACTAAAACGGCGTTTAGTCCGACAGATTTTCCTTGTCCGGTTGCCCCCGCCATTAACAAGTGCGGCATTTTTGCAAGGTCGGCAATAAATATTTCGTTGCTGATGGTTTTTCCCAATGCAATTGGCAAATCGTAAACCGAATTATTAAATTTTTCGGAAGCTAATATGTTGCGCATCGGTACCATTTCGGGAGTTTGATTAGGTACTTCAATTCCTATGGTTCCTTTACCCGGAATTGGTGCAATAATACGAATGCCTAAAGCCGATAGACTTAAAGCAATATCATCTTCTAAATTTTTAATTTTAGAAATACGAACGCCGGCTGCAGGAACAATTTCATATAAGGTAACAGTGGGACCAACTGTTGCCATAATTTTATCAATTTCTATTCCGTAATTTTTTAGCGTTCCTAAAATACGGTCTTTGTTCATTACTAATTCTTCCTGATTTACTTTTGAATGCAGAGAACCATAATCAATTAATAAATCGTAATTCGGAAAAGTATAATGTCCTAAATCTAAAGTAGGATCGTATTCGCCAAATTCTTCTACTAATTGCGCCGCTTTATTTTCTTCTTCTAAAACAGGTTCGTCGTTTTTAATTTCTGCAACAGAAAACTCGGGCTCACCGGTATTTTCGGAAATTGTTGTTTCGGAAATTTCATTTTCAAGCTCGAGAGGTTTTATTTCCTCTGTATTTTCAAGAGGAGTACTTTCTTCCCGCATTTCGAGTGGAATTTCTTCTTCCTTATTTTTTACTTCAAAATTAAGCGCTTCAACTTCTTCCTCTTTACTCAATTCAGGCTCCGTAGATTCTTCCACTGCAAATTTTGCGAGAATGTTGTTGGAACGTTCTTCTTCTTTGTTTTCAAGCACAGGCTCAGGCAAAGTTTTTTCTTTTGCGGAAAGTTTAAAAGAAATATTTAAAACCAAAACTAAAAATGTAAGCATCGAAAAAACCAACAAGGCTAACAGTCCCATACTTCCTACATAATTACTTATCTGATTATTTAAAATATATCCGAAGCCTCCTCCCAGAAAAAATAATTTATCGTGAAACACAAATGCTAACAACAGCGACGACCACACCATAATAAATAACCATTTTGCATTAAAGGCACGAGGTTTTAAAAACGATTTGCTTAATAATTTTTGTAAGCCGTACATCGCTAACACAGGAACAAAAATAAATGAAGAAACACCAAACCATTTGAACATGAACAAATGCGAAACCAATGCACCCAATTTTCCGAGCCAGTTATTTACTTTGGTGGCGGGGTCAAATAAATTAGTGAGCGCACCCATTACTTTATCCTGATCAACATCCCAAGTAGAAAAATAGGAAAGAAATGCAATGCACAGATAAGTAGAAAATAAAATTAAACTTAATCCTATAATTTTTTGTGTACGTTCGTTTTGATACACCGCCACCAATTGCTGCCAGCGTTGCAAAAAAGAAATTTTCTGAGCGGCTGTAGTTTCTTTAGTTTCTACTTCCGTTTCTTCCTGCTCTTCTTCAATTTTTTTGACTTTATTTTTTTCGCCCGTGCCGGTACGGACGGGCTTTTCCTTAAAAACGCCTTCCAATGAACCCGGTTTTCTTTTCGGGCGATGTTCTTCAATTTCCTGAATAGGTTGTTCATCTACAAAAGTAGATTCCAGAATAGGAGTTTCTCTGAATTTATTTTTTTTATCGGTAGCCATATCCCATAAAGATAAATTAAGTGGTTAATGAGAATTGAGCGTAAAAACAAAGTTTTTAACCCGTAATTGTTAAGACCTAGGAAGGGATGAAAAGAGACAAAAGGACTTAAGGGACAAAAAGAGAAAAGAGAGATGAAAGAAAACTTAAAATTCGGCGATTACTGTTTGTGAACCTATTACAACTTGGCCGATTTGCACTTTTACCTTAGCATCTAAAGGCAAAAAAACATCTACCCGCGAACCAAATTTAATAAAACCCATTTGCTGACCTTGCCCTGCTTTATCGCCATCTTTACAATAACAAACAATTCTTCGCGCCAAAGCTCCGGCAATTTGCCTGAATAAAATTTGCTTTCCGTTTTTATGTGTTACTACAACAGTAGTACGTTCGTTATCTGTGCTTGATTTTGGTTCCCACGCGGCCAAAAATTTTCCAGCATGATACTCACAATAAGTAACAGTTCCTCCAATAGGAAAACGATTTACATGAACATTAATGGGCGACATAAAAATACTAACCTGAGTACGTTTGTCATTTAAGATTTCGGTCTCCTGCGTTTCTTCTATCACCACTATTTTTCCATCGGCAGGCGCAATAATTAAATTTTCGCCGATTGTATGTTCGCGTTTTGGATGTCGGAAAAATTGCAGAATGGTAATTACTAAAAATGCGCTCAACAAATAAGCAAACCGATGAGCTATTACAAAGTTTGGGAAAAAGAAATGCGAGATAAAAATAATAATAGCGCTAAACACCAAAACTAACATTAAACTGGGGACACCTTCTTTGTGAAAACGCATAATTTATTGTGGTAAAGATAAGAATTTATAATTCTCAGATCATTTGCATTTTAAATACTTGGTTTAAAATCTTCAGAATATTTAAACACGTAACCAATTTTTAAAGAGATAAGATGTTTTTGAGTTTTATCGGCCAAAATATTATAATCGAATTGGAAGTCGGTAAAAAACACTAAGTTTTTTATTTTAAAAGTACGATTCACACCAACTGTTAAGTACCAATCGCTTTTTAAATCCTGGTTTATTCTATTGGCAATTTCATTTTTTTTGAAGTTCGCGTTTTCTTCACCCACGTTTACTGTTTGATAAGTATTATTGTTATAATTATTGCTGATTACCTGATTAATATCGCCATGTCTTTCCAATGAATTTTCGTAATTGTACTTAATCAGATTGTTAATATTCCATCCAGTATAAATTGCATATCCCTTTTTGAGATTTACTCCTAATGCCATGTTTATACTGATGTAATAAAAATTAATATTGCCCTTGTAAGCTTCATCAACGGTATAATATTTTAATCCAACCTGAGGCATATCGCTGCCAAACAAATTTGTAGAATGACTGGTTTTATCGCCAATATCATAGGCGTCAAATTTATAACTGTATTCAATTTCTTTGTTGCCATACATGAAAGCTGCATCCGTTCGCACAAAAAAAAGATTCATTTTTACAATATATCCCACTCCCAAATAGGGTGTTCTGAAATTAAATGGTGTCCGGTTAAATATTTCGCCTTCGTCGTCGCAAGGCTGATTAAGGTCGCAAGGTTTATTTATTTGGTCAATTATGGGATAATGCAAATTCACATAAAAACCACGCAACTTCTTTACACTTCTATCTTGCGGATTTTGAGTGAAAGCCTTAAAGCTAATCAGAGAAAAAAGAGTAACTATTAAAAATGACCGTCTCATAAAATAAATGTACGGAATTTAATACTATCTTCAAAATAAAAAACGGATTAAATTGTTAGAGGTATTTTACCAATTCGCCGCAAATAAATTCAGCTGCTTTGCCATTGCCGTACAACTTTGGGAACTTTAGATTTTGTTTGGCGGCTAAAGTTTTGTAACAATCAATTATTTTATTTTCATCAGCATCGGCAATCAATGCTGAACCGCATTCTACCAGCTCCACCCATTCGGTTTCAGGCCGTAAAATAACGCAAGGCTTCTCAAAATAAAAGGCTTCTTTTTGCACCCCGCCACTATCAGTCATAACCATTTTACAATTTTTTTCGAGCGCAATCATTTCCAAAAAGGAAGCCGGAGGTGCGATATGAAATTTAGAATTCGCTTTTACACTTTTTAATAATTCAGGATTTAAATTTGTTTCCAGTAATTTAGCTGTGCGTGGATGAAGCGGCAAAATAACCTCCATGTTTTCACTCACACTAATTTTATTCAAGGCACCAAATAATGCATTTAATCTGTTTGGTTCATCGGTATTATTATTGCGGTGAATAGTGGCTAAAATAAATTTACAACTCTGTAAATTATATTTTTTTAAAATGCCGGTTTTCGATTCGGCCATATTAGAAAAATGCAGACTATTATCGTACATCACATCGCCGCAGTGGTAAATTTTAGGATTGTCGTTGGTAAAAGGCGCTGCATTATTTATTTTAAAACCTTCTTTTACTAAATTATCAAATCCTGTTTTGGTAGGAGAAAATAAAAGTGTACTCACATGATCGCACATAATGCGATTAATTTCTTCAGGCATACTTTTATTATAAGAACGCAATCCCGCTTCAATATGAATTACCGCAACATGAATTTTACTGGCTGCAATAGCTCCAGCTAAAGTAGAATTAGTATCTCCATATAATACAATGGCATTTGGTTTTTCTTTTACCAAAATTTCTTCAATCCCAAACATCATAGTGGCGGTTTGCTTGCCGTGCGAATCACTTCCCACATTTAAATTATAATCCGGCGCAGGAATTCCAAGCTCATCAAAAAAAATCTGACTCATGTTGTCATCGTAATGCTGACCGGTGTGAACAATTATTTCTTTAATCGTATCCTTAAAATTATTTTTAATAGCTCTGCTCAAAGCCGCCGCTTTAATAATTTGTGGTCTCGCGCCAATTATAGTTACGATTCTAATCATAGACACGAATTTTCACAAATTACCGCTAACACTAGTTTAGCATTTTGGTCTTTTATCTTCTGCCTTTTATCTTTTATCTTTTTCATAAAATTCCTTCATCAGCAAAGCTAAGGTATTTTTGGTCACCAATTATTAAATGATCCATTAAAGAAATGTCCATTAAGCGTGCACTTTCCTTTATGTTTTTTGTTAGCGATAAATCTTGCTCACTTGGTTTTAATTGGCCTGATGGATGATTGTGACACAAAATAATTCCGCTGGCTAAATGTTCAAGGGCAGGTTTTAAAATTAATCTTACGTCAACAACAGTTCCGCTCACTCCGCCTTTGCTGATGCACTGCATTTTTATTACACTATTGGAACGGTTTAATAATAAAATCCAGAATTCTTCGTGAGGCAAATCATTTAATTTAGAGTTTAATAACTTAAATGCATCTCCCGAAGTAACGATTTTTGGTTTTACGTTTATGTCAATATCTGTTCTTCTTCTTCCCATTTCAAAAGCGGCTGCAATATTAATTGCTTTTGCTTGGCCTACTCCTTTAAATTTTTTTAATTCGTTAACTGATAATTTTGCGAGGGCATTTAAATCATTATTGTAAGAATTTAAAATCCGTTGAGCTAATTGCACAGCCGTTTCGTTTCTATTTCCCGTTCCCAAAATAATAGCTAGCAATTCGGCATCCGATAAATTTTGCCGGCCAATGGTAATTAATTTTTCGCGCGGACGATCATCTTCCGCCAATGCTTTAATTGTGATGTGTTTTGTTTCTATTTCTTCCATAGAAGCGTAAAATTAAGAAAAATCATTGTTGTAAATAAATATTTTTTTGTTAGAGCGTTATCGGTTATAAGGTTATAAGGTTATAAGGTTATAAGGTTATAAGGTTATAAGGTTATAAGGTTAGATAAAAATAAAAAACGGATAACAGATAACGTTATAACATAATAACGAATAACATTATAACGGATAACAGATAACGGTTAACCATTAACCTAAATTTAAACATTACCTTTACCAAAATGTCCCTCTTCAACACCGAATCTTTTAGTATTTTTAAAATAAAAGAATTCCGTCTTTTTATTTTCGCGCGTTTTTTTCTCACTATTGCCATTCAAATGCAAATGAGTACTATTAGTTTGCAAATATATTACGAACACACCAAAAGCGAATTTTTTTTAGGTTTAATTGGCTTATCGGAAGCTGTTCCGTTTGTAATCACATCTTTTTTTTCGGGATACGTGGCGGATACAATTAACAGAAGAAAAATTTTAATTGTGGGAATTTTCGCATTGTTTTTAGGTTCAGTTTTGCTTTTTTGTTTCAGTGCGCCATTTATTTTATTTTTAAAAGAATTAGGGATGGGTGCTTTGTTCGGAGTTGTTTTTTTATTTGGAATTATTCGCGCATTTTTAGCGGCGACAACGCATCCGTTTATGAGTCAGATTGTGCCGCGTGCGTTTTATACACATTCCGCTACATGGAACAGCACGGCCTGGCATGTAGGCGCAATACTCGGGCCTGTTTTAGCGGGAATAATTTACGGCTATCACAATACACTGAATGCCGATGTGTGTTATTTTATTAATTGTATTTTATTTTTATTAGCTATGTTTTTCATTATAAGAATCAGCAAAAAACCGATGCCTGAACAACTAGCCACGGAAAAATTAAAAGACAGTTTACTGGCAGGATTAAAATTTGTGTATAAAAATAAAATGGTTTTCAGTGCGCTTTCGCTCGACTTATTTGCTGTTTTATTTGGAGGCGCAGTAGCATTAATTCCTGCGTTTACCGATAAGATTTTACATTTAGGCCCGGAGGCTTACGGTCTGCTAAGAACGTCACCTGCCATCGGCGCCGTGTTGATGGCCTTGATTTTGGCTATTCGTCCGCCCGGAAAAAAAGCGGGCACCGCTTTAATATGGTCGGTAATTGCGTTTGGCTTATTTACCATTTTATTTGCCCTATGCACTAATTATTGGTTGGCATTTTTAATGTTATTAGTTACCGGTGCATTTGATAATATTAGTGTTGTAATTCGACACAGCATTTTACAATTAATGACGCCCGACAATATGCGAGGAAGAGTATCGGCGGTAAATAGTATTTTTATTGGTTCAAGTAACGAGATTGGTGCTTTTGAATCGGGAGTGGCGGCTAAAATAATGGGATTAGTGCCGTCGATTATTTTTGGAGGAGGAATGACGATATTGGTGGTATTGGGAGTTCATAAATTAAATCCGGAATTGAAAAAGTTGGACATTACTAAATTGCAGTGACAAGGGGTTCGGGGTTCGGTGTATAATTAATTTACATGAAAAATATTAATAACGATATAAATTTTTTGAAAGAGTTTCTCGACGAAAAATATCTTTTATATAACACTACTTCGTTTATTGAAACTGATCCTATTTCTATTCCGCACCAATTCACCAAAAAAGAAGATATTGAAATTGCCGGGTTTTTTGCGGCTACTATTGCGTGGGGACAACGAAAAACAATTATCTCCAACGCCAATAAAATAATTTTGATGATGGATAATTCTCCTCACGAATTTATTTTAAATCATTCCCAAAAAGAACTTCTCCCCTTTAAAAAATTTGTCCACCGAACTTTTAATGGAATCGATTGCATTTTTTTTATTAAATCGCTCCAAAATATATATAAAAAGCACAAGGGTTTAGAAAATGCTTTTGCAAAAGAATTTAAATCCTCCGACGAAAATATTAAAAATGCCATTACAGGATTCCGAAAATTATTTTTAGGAATAAACCATTTACCACGAAGCGATAAACATATTTCCAATCCCGAATCAAATTCAAGTGCTAAACGTTTGTGTATGTATTTAAGATGGATGGTTCGTAACGACAAAAAAGGAGTTGACTTTGGAATCTGGAAAAAAATTAATTCCTCTCAATTATGTTTACCGCTGGATGTTCATACCGGAAACGTGAGTCGTAAATTAGGTTTATTAAAACGAACTCAGAGCGATTGGAAAAGCGTAGAGGAAATAACATCTGTTTTAAAACTATTCGATAAAAACGATCCTGTTAAATACGATTTTGCATTATTTGGATTGGGAGCTTTCGAAAAATTTTAATTTTTTATAGCAGCTTCCAGTTTCTGAAAAGATTCGCTGCTCATGTTGATTTTATTATTAACAATCCATTCTTTTACTTTATTTAAAAAAATTAATCGTTCAATCACCGAATAGCCTTTTACCGTAACCGTTTTTTTATCTTTCTTCACTACATAAATAATATCGTGCCGGTATTCCATGTTCTCAATTTCACTCGCAAATATTTTTTCCATTTTTTCTTTTGCAATTAAAATATAATTAGCATAAAGGTTTACAAAACACAATCGTTGATAATATTTTAAAATGGTAATAATGATTTCGGTTAAAGCAATAATAAAACAAACCGGATACAAAAATTTGATGGAAGTTGACGAAGTTGCCAATACACATCCAAACATCACATATACTCCCACTTTAACGGCTCTTACCAAAAAAAAACTCCCCGGATAATATGCGTATCGTTCAATGGGCAGCTGCGCTTTGTAAGAAGTACTGTTGTATTCGTAATAAGATAAAAAAATATACATCAATCCAATTATAAGCTGAAACAATAGTAAATCGTGCCAATTTAATATTCTGTTAAAAAAACTTAAGAGAGTTACAATTAAAAGTCCGATTAAAACCAAATTCTTACCTATTGTAACAGTTGCCGTGTTCATTTTTTATATTCCGGTTTATGTAAAGTGTGCAATGCTTTTATTAATTTAGCATCCAATGAGTTTTGTATATCCTTCGTTTTTATATGCCCTGTTTGCCATTCTCATCCCAATAATAATACATTTATTCAACTTTCGTAAATACAAAACCGTTTACTTCACGAATGTAAAGTTTTTAAAGGAATTAAAGCAGGAAAGTCAGTCGAAATCGCGCTTAAAAGAACTATTAATTTTAGCGAGCCGTATTTTAGCCATTTCGTGTATGGTTTTTGCTTTTGCTCAGCCCGTATTAAAAGATAAAAATACCAAAATTAAAGTCGGACAAAAAGCAATCGGTATTTACATTGATAATTCGTTTAGTATGGAAGGTGTAAATAAAAACGGTGCTTTAATTGCGAATGCGCAAAAAAGAGCTCTCGAAATTGTAAACGCATTTAATTCTTCAGATAAATTTCAAATTATTACTAACGATTTTGAAGGAAAGCATCAGCGTTTTTTATCTAAAGAAGAAATGATTGATGCGATTAACGAAATAAAAATTTCGCCAGCGGTTAAACCATTATCATTGGTATTAAAACGACAAAACGATTTTTTAAAAACTTCTAAATTTAACGACCTGCGTGAATTTATTATTACCGATTTGCAGCAATCTACTTGTGATATGAA
>JAHEYG010000119.1 GCA_023251725.1 Sphingobacteriaceae bacterium
AAGTATAAACGCGAAGATATTTTAATTGTTGCGGGTGGTGTAATTCCGCAGCAGGATTACGATTTTTTATACAAAGCCGGCGTATCTTTTATTTTCGGACCCGGAACAGTAATTACAAAATCGGCAAGTGAGATTTTGGAGAAGATGATTGGGAGGGTTAAATGAAACAGGAGTTAGATTCTGACAAGAGTCGAAAGATAGAAAGCGAACAAATTTTTAATTGTGCTTTAGAGTTTGATTATTCTCAACAATTGCTTTTGCGTGAATTTGGTAAAAATGAATTCGAGACTTTGTCGCCACTAGTATCAATGCAAGTCTTCACCCTTGAACTTTATTTTAAATGTCTTCTACACATTATCTCCGGAAATCTAAAAAAAACGCATGAACTAAAAAGGCTTTATGATACATTACCAGTAAAAGACCAAACTGCGATAACTAAAAGTTTCAATCAAGATCTCCACATTAGTAGAATAAGACAGAGCAGAAAAACTTTAACAAAAAAATATCCTTTAAGAAAACAAGATTCCTATAAAATTACTGATATATTAACTGACGCTAACGAAGCATATCAAAAATTTAGATATTCATTTGAAAAGAACACAGGTGTTGTTAGAGGAATGTACCCGATTATTGATTCGGTAAGAGAAAGAATTTTCGAATACAAACCAGAATGGAGAAATAAACCCATCCCTTCAAATCATGTTTCTTATAAATTTTAAGTTGGATAAAAACACTTTATGATCAACTCGTATGATCCGTAACAATCACCCACTTCCCGTTTAATTTTTTCCAGAACAAAGTAAAATAACCTCCCACTTCTTTATCTGGTCAGAACTTTTAAGGAGTCAATTTGGCACCTTAAAAAAGATGAACTTGCAATCCGGGCTCCAATTTTTTTCAAAAAGCTACAATTTGTAGCAATCAATCCTTGAGGTTCAACTTACATTTGCCTTCCAATAAAATAAATTCCTAATAAAAATGGCAAAAAAAGAAACAAAACTTACAATACCTCAAGAGCTAATTATGAGTCAAATTTATTTTGTAAGAGGGTATAAAATAATGTTAGATGTGCATTTAGCAGAACTTTATAAAGTTGAGAACAGGTCACTAAAACAAGCTGTTCGTAGAAACATGGATTTATTTCCATCTGATTTTATGTTTGTTCTTACTGAAAAGGAAATAAGTTTGATGGTATCACAAAATGTGATACCTTCTATACAGCATTTAGGAGGTTCGCAACCGTTCGCATTTACAGAAACAGGGGTTGCAATGCTCTCAAGTGTATTAAAAAGTAAGCGAGCAAAAGAAATGAATATCGCAATAATGAGGGCATTTGTTAAGCTAAGGCAAATGCTAATCGATAATACCGAATTACGTTTGGCAATAGAAGTGATTAGAAAGAAAACAGAAAATAATTCTAAAAACATTGAAGTAGTTTTTCAATACTTAGATGAACTTCTTGAAAAACAAGAAAAGATTAAACCCATAAAAGAATTATCGGTTTTAAATCATCCAAGAAAAAAACCTAACTCGTATGATCCATTACAATTACCCACTTCCCATTTAATTTTTTCCAGAACAAGGTAAAGTAACCTCCCACTTCTTTATCGGTGTATTTCAAATTCCATTTCCCAATTAAAAAAATTGATTTTAGCGAAAGCTGTTCGGTTTCTAAAATGGTAAAAGTTAATTGTCCCATTGCTTCGACGGTAGGATATCTTTTTTTATAATTGTCTAATGTTTTTTGCCAGCCATAAGTTATTCCGCTGCTTCCAATAAATTTTAAACTATCGCTCTTCCAATAAAAATTCATAAAGTTTTCAATGTTGGCTTTGTTCCAGGCAATTTGCTGAGCGTTCATGTTGGCATGCACTTGTTGTATATCCGCATTATTTTTTTGGGAATAAACAGAAGTAAATATCCAAAAGCAAAATAAAAATAAAGTTTTTGTCATATTCAAATTTAAAATAATTTTAATTAATAATTTTTAAATATTCTTCTAAAGAAGTTAAAACTGCTTTTGCAACAAATTCGTAAAATTGTTTCTTGCTGTGGTTTACCTGCGCATTTTCTAAACTGTTATAATATTTCATCCGGTTTTCTTTTTCACCACTGATGTTGGCGAGAAGAAATCCGTTTTGCAATAAAACTAAATTCATAATTAAACGCGATGTACGCCCGTTACCGTCAATAAAAGGATGTATGGTAACTAAGCGCTCGTGCATTTCGGCAGCTAAAATTACAGGATGCAATCTGTTTTTACTTTCTTCATAAAAAATAATATAATCTTCCATTAATTTATTAAGTATATAAGGCTCCGGCGGAAGATGTTTGCTCCCTGTAATTTTTACATTAAGCGAACGGTACCGCCCGGCATTTTCTTTATCAATTCCTCTCAAAATTATGGCGTGCAATTGTTTTACAAGATATTCGGTAAGTGGCATTTTATTTTCAACGAACTCCGTTAACACATCAATGGCCTCGGCATGATTAATTGCTTCTAAATGTTCGCGCACCGATTTTCCGCTAATGGTAATTCCTTTTTCAACAACTAAAGCAGTTTCACTTAACGTAAGCGTGTTGCCTTCAATTCTATTACTTTCATAGGTGTATTCTACCCGGTAATATTCATACAAATTTTTTAGCTGCGCTTTCGGAATCGGAAGTTTTGCATCTAATTTTATTTTTAACTCATCAATTTGTTTTATCAAATCGCTGTTATCGTAATTTAATTTTTTGTAACCAATGCGGCTCTCTGCAACTTGCAAAGCCTGCAAAGCAAAATCTTCGTGAACAATTTCTTTGTAAATTTTTTCGCTAAGCCAGGTTACCATTAAATTTTCGACAGGAACTTTATAATATTTCGCTAATTTTTGTAATTGTATTTTTGTGGGAATGCGGTCGCCGGTTTCGAAACGACTCAACAAGCTGCTATCAATTTTTAAATTGGCGCTGACTTCTTTGGTGCTTCGTTTGGAGGCAGAGCGGAGTTCTTTTAATACTGTAGATAAATCATTCATTATATGACAAAAATACGCATATTTTATATAAATGACAAATATTGTCAAATTTATTTTTAAATAATTGAAAATGATTTTAATACGAATGATTAAGTATCAAGTTAAAGAAACCTAAGATTTTCAAAAGACCTTAAAGTGTTGTATATTTGTATCACGTTCTTTAAACATGCTTATTACGAAAGGTCGAGGGACACGCCCGATGAAGCCTTACCAACCCTGGTTCAGATAGTGAATTTGTGAGTTAGCGAATTAGTGAAGTTTAACTCACCAACTCAAAAATTCACTACCTCACCAACTGCATCCAGAAGGTGGGAATTCGTGTTTTGCTTTTGCAAAAACAAATAAGCCGGAGACAATTAGTTAAATAAAAAATATTATATAGTACAACTAATCCCTTCCGGTATACGTGAAGGGATTTTTTATTTTATGACAACAGTAACAGATAGATTTTCTGACAGAGTTCAAAACTATGTTAAGTTTCGTCCGCATTATCCGGAAGAACTTATTGCCTTGTTATTAAACGAAAAAATTATTTCGGCTGATTCAGTAATTGCAGATATTGGTTCAGGAACAGGAATTTCGGCGGAATTATTTTTAAAAAATAATTTTAAAGTTTTTGGGGTGGAGCCGAATGAACCTATGCGATTAGCAGCAGAAACTATTTTAAAAAGCTATTCAGAAAATAAAAAATTCATTTCAGTAAATGCAAGTGCCGAACATACAACTTTAGAAAATAAAAGTATTGATGCAATAATTTCCGCGCAAGCGTTTCATTGGTTTAAACAAGATGAATTTAAATTAGAATGCAAAAGAATTTTGAAACCTAATGGGAATATTGTTTTGATGTGGAACGACAGAAGAACCGAGTCAACTGATTTTTTAAAAGTGTATGAAGATTTTTTACAAATGTTTGGCACCGATTACAAAGAAGTAAACCATAAAAACGTGCAAGATAAAAAAGTATTTGATAATTTTTTTGAGAAAGGAAATTATAAAGAATTTACTTTATTTAATTTTCAGGATGTGGATTTTGAAGGATTAAAAGGAAGAGTTTTGTCTTCTTCATACATGCCCAACGAATCGCACGCCGATTATACACACATGATAAATACATTGAAAAAAATATTTATCAGATATCAGGAAAATGGAAAAGTAAGATTAGAATACGACACAAAAATTTACACCGGCCCCTCGACGAGCTCGGGGACCTAACAGAATAATATTATGGACTCAATTGAAAAAGAATTAGAAAAACGAATTTTGGTAATTGATGGCGCCATGGGCACCATGATTCAACAATACAAGCTCGAAGAAAAAGATTATTCAGGAAAACGTTTTAACGGATGGCCAAAAGATTTAAAAGGCAATAACGATTTATTGTCGATTACTCAGCCGCAAATTATTAAAGCCATTCACAAAGAATATTTAAAAGCAGGAGCCGATATTATTGAGACAAATACTTTTAGCGGAACAACAATTGCCATGGCCGATTACGGAATGGAAGAATTGGTTTATGAATTAAATTTCGAATCCGCCAAAATTGCGAAAGAAGCGATAGCTGAATTTAAAACAGAATTTCCGCAATTTGCATCTGTGCCAAAATTTGTGGCGGGTGCAATGGGTCCGACTAACAGAACACTCTCGCTTTCCCCCAATGTAAATGATCCTGGATTTCGTGCAACTACATTTGATGAAATGGTTATTGCCTACACCGAACAAGTGCGCGGATTAATCGACGGTGGCGCAGATGTTTTATTAATTGAAACTATTTTTGATACACTCAACGCAAAAGCAGCTTTATTTGCCATACAAAATTATTGCGAAAAAATAAATAAAATAATGCCCGTAATGGTTTCGGGAACGATAACTGACGCAAGTGGCAGAACGTTATCCGGACAAACCACCGAAGCATTTTTAAATTCAGTATCGCACGTAAATTTATTGAGCGTTGGATTAAATTGTGCATTAGGCGCAAAAGATATGCGTCCGTATTTAGAAGAACTTTCCGATAAAGCACCATTTTACGTGAGTGCGTATCCTAACGCGGGTTTACCAAATCAATTTGGCGAATACGATGAAGATGCTCACGCGATGGGACATCAAATCGAAGATTTTTTGAAAGCAGGATTTATAAATATTGTTGGCGGTTGTTGCGGAACAACTCCCGAGCATATAAAACGTATTGCAGAATTAGCAGCGAAAAGTAAACCACGGAAAAAACCTGTGGCCGATACATTAATGCATTTAAGCGGACTGGAACCTGTAACGTTTCGGCCTGAAAGTAATTTTATGAATGTGGGTGAAAGAACAAACGTAACCGGTTCAAAAAAATTCTTGCGATTAATTAATGAAGGAAATTATGAAGAAGCACTTTCTATTGCGAAAGATCAGGTGGATGGTGGCGCGCAGGTAATTGATGTGAACATGGATGAAGGAATGCTTGACAGTGAAGCGGCCATGACAAAATTTTTAAATTTAATTGCATCCGAGCCGGATATTTCTCGTGTTCCAATAATGATTGATTCTTCGAAATGGACAGTAATTGAAGCTGGATTAAAATGTGTTCAGGGAAAAGCCATTGTAAATTCTATTTCATTAAAAGAGGGTGAAGAAAAATTTATTGAGCAAGCGCATAAAGTAAAACAATACGGCGCTGCTGTTATAGTAATGGCGTTTGATGAAGTTGGTCAGGCCGATACTTTGCAGCGCCGGAAAGATATTTGCCGTCGCGCGTACGATATTTTAGTAAACAAAGTTCATTTTCCGCCACAGGATATTATTTTTGATCCCAATATTTTTCCTGTTGCAACAGGAATGGAAGAACATCGCCTGAACGCGCTTGATTTTTTTAATTCTACAAAATGGATAAAAGAAAATTTACCATTGGCAAAAGTAAGTGGTGGTGTAAGTAACGTTTCATTTTCTTTTCGCGGTAACGATCATGTGCGCGAAGCTATTCACTCAGCATTTTTATATCACGCCATTAAAAACGGAATGGATATGGGAATTGTGAATCCCGCACAATTGGTGGTTTATGATGACATTGATAAAACATTATTAGAATTAGTAGAAGATGTTTTATTAAACAGAAGAGACGATGCAACAGAAAGATTAGTTGATCACGCCGAATCTTTAAAAGGAATTACAAAAGAAAAAACTGAAAAAAGTGAAGAGTGGCGCAAAGGAACTGTTGAATCGCGATTGAGTTATGCATTGGTAAAAGGATTAGTAGAACACATTGATGAAGATACCGAAGAAGCAAGATTAAAATTGGGAAGGCCGTTACATGTAATTGAAGGTCCGTTAATGGATGGAATGAATGTGGTTGGAGATTTATTCGGCAGCGGAAAAATGTTTTTACCTCAGGTGGTGAAGAGCGCGCGCGTAATGAAAAAAGCGGTAGCGTATTTAGAACCGTTTTTACAAGCCGAAAAAGAAGCCAATAAATTAGCAGGCATTGTTGGCGACGGAAGACAAAACGCCGGAAAAATTTTAATGGCAACTGTAAAAGGCGATGTACACGATATCGGAAAAAATATTGTGGGCGTTGTTTTGGCTTGTAATAATTACGAAATTATTGATTTGGGCGTAATGGTTTCGTGCGATAAAATTTTGGAAGCAGCAAAAAAACATAATGTAGATATTATTGGCTTAAGCGGATTAATTACGCCATCACTGGATGAAATGGTTCACGTGGCAAAAGAAATGGAGCGATTGAAATTTAATCTCCCATTATTAATTGGTGGTGCAACAACTTCAAAAGTTCACACGGCTGTAAAAATTGCGCAGAATTATTCGGGCGCTGTTGTGCACGTTAACGATGCCAGTAAATCGGTTCCTGTAGCAAGCAGTTTAATTTCGAAAGAATTGCGTGGAGAATTTATGAATAATCTCAATAAAGAATACGACAGAGTACGCGAACAAAATAAAAATGCGCATTCGCAAACTAAATTTATTTCGCTCGAAGAAGCACGTAAAAATAAATTACATTTAGATTTCGGCAATGGAACAATTATAAAACCAGCTTTTTTAGGAAATAAAGTATTTAAAGAGTACTCTTTAGCTGAAATTGCAGAGTATATTGATTGGACTCCATTTTTCCATAGCTGGGAACTAAAAGGTTCTTATCCAAAAATTTTAAAAGACCCCGATCGCGGAACAGAAGCAACAAAATTATTTGCCGACGCGCAAAGCATGCTGAAAAAAATTATTTCCGAAAAATGGTTAAC
>JAHEYG010000120.1 GCA_023251725.1 Sphingobacteriaceae bacterium
TTTTGCGGCTGAACTTCAGAATAATTTATCATTGGGGTTTGAATAATTTTACAACCCGAAGGATTTTGCGAATTCACAAATCCAAAACAAAAAATAATAAGTAAGGAAAGTAAATGTTTATTCATGCTTTAGTATTTTTTTATTCAACAATTAATTTCCCTTGTTGAGCATTATTATTTTTATCAATAACTCTATAAAAATAAATTCCTTTTTGTTTATCGCTCAAATCAATTTGTGCTGAATTTTCACTTATAATTTCTTTTAAAATTAATCTTCCCGTAATATCAAAAACCTCAATAACACTTTCGTTTTGTAAATTACCAACAGTAAATAGCCCATCACTTGGGTTGGGGGAAATTGATAATCCTGATTTAGGAATGGAATTAGATTGAATTCCCACACCAAAACAAGGGTTGAAAAAAATTGGGTTAATAGAAAAAGCTGTTGCGCAAATCGTTTGTCCTTTTAAATAATAATGATCAACAGCAATATTTCCATTATTAGTTGCATTGTTAGAAGCAGTAAATGGCAATTCAACACAAGTTGTACTTGAGCCAATGGCTAAATCACTCATAAAATGCCAATAAGCTAAGGCATCAACTCCGGTAAAACCTGGACAAATACTTCCATCAGTAACAGAATATGTAGTGGTAACTTTATTTGAGACGACATCAAATCCTTTGACACGAATATTAGGATAAGCGTTGTAGTTATTGCCGGCAATTGCCGGATCAGAAGTTGTCCAACTGTAATATAATTTTTTACCATCGGTAGTTCTACTTAATTGAATGCGTGCATTTGTTCCGAGTTTACCAATTCCTCCATCACTCCAAACGCCTGGACCCGGACCAGCTGTAGTCGGAGTGCCTTCAGTTGCCATTGTATCAATAATAAAATAATCCCATCCGCCACCCGACATAGTATAAAAATCATAAATAGTGGGTTTACCAATGTAAGGTGTATAATCGTAATTGTAATTATTTCCCCCAATAGCAAATTGATATCCATAATCCAATGAATCCTGATGACTGCTATAAGAACTAACAACAGTTGTAACAATATGTAAATTACCATTAACATCAACTGTTGCGTCATAACCTTCCTGAGTTGAAAATTGAGGAATAATAATAGTGTTATTTGTATTAATTGGTTTTAAGCGACATTTTAATCCTTGAAAATTAGGAGTAGTAAAATCATTGCTTGGCAATAAAACCCAACTCGCGCCTCCAGTAGTAGTTTTATAAACTATTGGTTGGTAACCGCGTTGTGCCATTGGTGCGCCGGCTCTGCATCCGTACATTACAATATATCCTATCGAAGGTGTAGGACTCCATACACACAAAGGAGCGTTAGCATTAATTTGTTTTGAGCCATCGGTTCTTAAAGTAATTGGTGGCACAAAAGAATCTGTTGTCCAACTAAAACTTCCTGCGGTAAATAATCCTTTCGTCGTCATGGCACCGCGCGCACCGTAAGCCACGTTAGTTGCGCCCGCAGGATCATTTAAAATACTCGACATCGATCTTACATAGCTTCCATCAATACTCGAAAAAGAATTGCGCGAATAATGATGGGTTTTTACTCCTACAGGTAAACTTGCGTTTAATAAAGATTGTTGGTCAATTCCGGGAGTTGTATTTCCCACAGCAGTTAATTTTTTACTCGTGTAAAAATTTCCTGCAAAAACAGTTCCACTTAAAATCGGACCCATTCCCACAGCATAAGCATTCGTGTAAGTTGTATTTCCTAAGGGATTATAAATTCCTCCTTGCGGATAGCGTGCTAAATCAGTTGAGTTGGCCCAAATACAAGTAGAATCCCAACCGGCACCTAAATTATTAGAATACATGGTAACAATAGAACCCGAATTTCCATTGGCCGCAGGCGTGTAAGTCGGACTTTTACGATGCACAAAAGAAATAATATTTGGTCCCGGATTATAACAAAGCGAATTAGATTCAGAAATTAAAACTCCAAAAACATTCATAGAGCCGGTAAATCGCGTTACGGTAACAGTTGCAACTGCATTTGTTTTAGTATTAGAAATATTTTTTTTGTGATTTATAAGAATGGGATTTACCGAAATATTATTTTGCGGCTGAACTTCAGAATAATTTATCATTGGGGTTTGAATAATTTTACAACCCGAAGGATTTTGCGAATTCACAAATCCAAAACAAAAAATAATAAGTAAGGAAAGTAAATGTTTAACCATTATTTAAATTTAAAGATAATTTATTGCAAAGTCAAGCCCGAACGAATAAGTGGTGCTATTTTATCAATAAGTGGTAATTCTTAAGAATGGAATGAAATATTGCAATAAGAACAAAAAATCCCGCAATTGGCGGGATTTCTTTTGATTCATTCAGCGGAGAAAGAGGGATTCGAACCCCCGGAGGTTTGACCCTCAACAGTTTTCAAGACTGCCGCAATAGACCACTCTGCCATTTCTCCGCCGCAAATGTAACAATTTTTTGTTTTTTAGTCAGAATTTTTTAAAATAATTTCCGTAATTTTAGTGTATCAAAACATCCCGCCTTATTTAATATTAAAACCATGAAGAAGTGTGTATTCATATTCGCATTCGGGATGTTGCTTTTTACCACAAAAGCGCAATTAACTTCCTATTTTAATTACGGATTATTTAATGTCCCTTCCTCTTCGCCGTTTTTAGAAACTTATCTTACTGTTATTGGCAAATCGGTTAAACATATTGCTGTGGCCGGCGGTTTTCAGGCATCTGTAAATATTAAAGTAAATATTTATCAGGGTATTAAAACGGTTAAGGACAATAATTATAATTTGCGGAGTCCGGTGGATAAAGACAGTTTGCATTTTTCTACTTTTATTGATAACCAGCGGTATTCATTACCCAACGGAATTTATGATTTTGAAATTATTTTAACCGATAATAATTCCGAAAACAAGCAATCGTTTACGCACAAAGAAAAAATTGAAATTAATTTTTCCAAGAAAGAAATTGCGGGTTCTTCCATCGAAATTTTAGAATCGTATTCAAAAAGCGTAAATGTAAGTTCCATCACAAAAAGTGGCTTCGATTTAATTCCGTACAACGTAAATTATTTACCGGAAAATCAAAACAAACTAATTTTTTATTTTGAAACGTATAATACAGATACCATTTTGGGAAAAAATAAAAATTTTCTCTACACTTATTTCATACAGCGAAAAGAAGATACTTTTAAACCTGATGGGATGGGAGGGTTTAAAAAACAATTAACTGCAAAAGTTAATCCGTTACTCGCACAAATTGATATTACTAAGCTCGAATCGGGAAATTACAATTTGGTAATTGAAGTAAGAGACCAGAATAATAAATTGCTTCTCGAAAAAAAATGGTTTTTCCAGCGTAGTACCAGTTTTATTAAGCCGGTAACTTTTAATAAAAACCGTTCGACCTATGAGTTTTTTGGAAATTTTAATAATGCCGATTCGATAAAAATGTTTGTTGAATGTTTGTATCCGATTTCTAATAATACCGAAAGAGAATGGGCCATCAATCAGGCAGTAAAAAAAGACCCCGACTTAATGAAAAGATTTGTGGTTGATTTCTGGCAAAAAAAAGCCGGTGATTCGTTAGATCCCTTGCAGGAATGGATAACCTATTGGAAACAGGTGGTGGAAGTAAATAAAACATTTAAATGCGGTAAACAAAAAGGATATTATACCGACAGGGGAAGAGTGTATTTACAATACGGAAAACCGAATCAACGCTCGCAGCAAAACAGCGAATCGTATTCTTACCCCTACGAAATTTGGCAGTATTACAGAATACAGGATGCTGTAACCGGACAATTTTATTCTAATAAAAAATTTGTATTCGTTAATAAAAACATTGCCGACGATTGTTATAAATTAATTCATAGCGATATGAGAGGTGAAATGAGTAATGACCGTTGGCAATATGAAGTTTCGAAACGAAATAATACCAGCGGTAATATGGATAACACGAGTCCCAATTCGATTTACGGAAGCAGCGCAGATGAATTGTATAAAAACCCGAAATAAATTTTATGCAGGAGATTAAAGTAGCGGTAGTAATATTAAATTATAATGGAAAACATTTTTTGGGAAAATTTCTTCCTTCTGTTTTAAAGTTTTCTTCTAAATATAAAATTTTTGTTGCCGATAATAATTCTTCGGATGATTCGGTAAATTTTTTGAAAAAAGAATTTCCTACCGTAGAGGTCATACAAAATTCTTCAAACAACGGGTTTGCGCAAGGATATAACGAGGCTTTAAAAAGTGTTTCAGCCGAATATTATGTGTTGCTTAATTCGGATGTGGAGGTAACAGAAAATTGGATTGATTCAGTTATTGAATTAATGGATAAGAATGAAAAGATAGCCGCTTGTCAGCCCAAAATTTTGGATTTTAATATGCAGAATAAATTTGAGTATGCAGGAGCGGGTGGAGGATTCATTGATAAATATGGATATCCGTTTTGTCGCGGACGAATATTTAATAGTTTGGAGGAGGATAGAAATCAATATAATTCTTGCAGAGAAGTTTTTTGGGCAACGGGCGCGTGTATGTTTGTACGTGCAAAATGTTTTTGGGAAGTAAATGGATTTGATGGCGATTATTTTGCTCACATGGAAGAAATTGATTTGTGTTGGCGTTTAAAAAACATTGGTTATAAAATTTATGTTGAGCCCAAAAGTATAGTTTATCATGTAGGTGGGGGCACTCTAAATAAAGAAAGTTCGCGTAAAACATTTTTAAATTTCAGAAATAATTTAACCACGCTCACCAAAAATCACCCTTCCCGTTTTTTATTTTTCAAAATAATTTTTAGAATGAAACTGGATGGAGTAGCGGCTTTTAAGTTTTTATTTGACGGGGAGCCAAAACATTTTTTTGCTGTATTAAGAGCGCATTTCGCTTATTACGGGTGGCTTCCCCGCACTTTAAGAAAAAGAAAGCAATACAAACAACACCCCAATTTTAAATTCAGTAAAAGCCAAATGTATAAGGGCAATGTGGTGTTGGAGCACTTTATTAGAAAGAAAAATAAATTCAGTGAACTAAGTGACAGTTCGTTTTTTAATGAGTAATAACAAGCCAATTGTTATTGTGGCGTTTATTAAAATTAGTTCATTACCAGTTTGATACTCTCCCAATATTGATTTAAACGTATTGCTGAGCAAATAAGTAATTACCGGCGCGGTTATACAAATTAACGGAACCAATTTATCTCTTAAATTAATTTTCGAAAATAATCCCAAAGCAAACAAGCCTAGTAACGGTCCGTAAGTATAGCCTGCCAGCATTAAAATAGTATCTACAATGGCTTTTTTATTGAGCACATCAAACCCTAAAATAACCAGCCATAGTAATACTGCAAATAAAACATGAATGGTAGTTCGTTTTTTTACTTTTTGCTTTTCATCGAGTTGATCTTTTTTATCGAGCTCTAAAATATCAATGTAAAAAGAAGTAGTGAGCGTAGTTAAAACACTATCGGCGCTCGAAAAAGTAGCAGCTGTTAATCCTATTATAAAAACCAGTCCGGCAAAAATTCCTAAATGATTTAAGGCTAAATTCGGAAACACTTTATCGCTTAAAATTTTTCCTGTATCGCCATCCATTGGCAATGCAATTCCTGATTGCGTGTAATACTGATACAACAAAGCGCCCAGTGATAAAAAGAAAATATTGACAATCACCATTATAATACTGAACCAGAAAATATTTTTTTGCGCATCGGCTAAACTTTTGCAGCTTAAATTTTTCTGCATCATGTTTTGGTCGAGTCCGGTCATGGCCACGGCAATAAAAATACCTCCTAAAAATTCCTTGAAAAAGAAATTAGATTTTTTCCAATCCCAAAAAAAAGTTTCTGTGTATTGCGAGTGAAGAATATTTTTTGTGGCCTCCACAAAAGAAATATCCAGTTTATTTACAATGGCTACAATTGAAAGTACCACTCCCAAAACCAAAAACAACGATTGAAAAGTGTCGGTCCACACCAATGTTTTTATCCCACCGCGATAGGTGTATAACAACATGAGTAATAAAATTGCCGAAACGCTCACCCAAAACGGAACGTGTACTGTTTCAAACTGATCAAATACAAATAGCTGAATTACGCCAGCGGCTAAATATAATCTTCCGGCGGCGCCCATTACGCGCGATAAAATAAAAAACATCGCGCCGGTTTTTTGTGTATTTTTTCCGAACCGTCCTTTTAAATATTCGTAAATAGAAGTTAAGTTGAGTTTGTAATAAATGGGAAGTAAAATGTGAGAGATGATAAAATAGCCTACAAAATATCCCAGCACCAATTGCAAATACGAAAAATGCGCCGTTCCTACTTTTCCGGGCACCGAAATATAAGTTACGCCGCTTAACGAATCGCCAATCATTCCGAAAGCAATAGCGTACCATGGAGAAGCTTTGTTTCCTAAAAAATAGGAAGCTGCAGTGCTTTTACGCGAAGTGTACCAAGCAATGCCCATTAAAAATACGAAATAAATTATTATGAAGGATATTATTAAGATGGGTGACATTTCGAAATGTTGAATTATAAATGTTAAATGATGAATTAAAAGTGGTGAATTATCGGGTTGTATTACATTAAATAGAAATTAATTCTTCACAATAAAATTCTCAAAATTGTTAATAGTTTTAGTTTAATTAAAACACTATTAATGTAAATTTGCATTGTGGAATTCAGTTCTAAAATAATTGAGCAGGCAGTAAATGCATTCGGACAATTACCCGGCGTGGGAAAAAAAACGGCGCTGCGTTACGTTTTGCATTTAATTAAAAACAGTAACGAAGATGCCGATCAGCTGGCGCAATTAATAAAAAGTTTAAAAACCGGATTAAAATTTTGCAGTAAATGTCACAATATTTGCGAAAGCACCGTTTGCGAAATTTGTACAAATACTGTTCGCGACCAAAGCACCATTTGTATAGTGCAGGATTACCGCGATGTGATGGCCATCGAAAATACAGGATTGTATAAAGGATTGTATCATGTTTTGGGCGGATTAATTTCGCCGATGGATGGGATTGGTCCGGGTAATTTAACTATCGAAAATTTAATAGCGCGAGTAGCTGAGGGTAATGTTAAAGAAGTTATTTTGGCGCTTAACGCCACTATGGAAGGGGAAACCACGTCGTTTTTTGTTTATAGAAAATTGGCGCCTTATAATATTAATTTATCCGCCATTGC
>JAHEYG010000052.1 GCA_023251725.1 Sphingobacteriaceae bacterium
AGCGCCTTCATCACAGATAAAATACAAATTCTCACCAATGACAGTATAAAAAAAACATGCGGGTTTGAATATGTTTTTTCAAAATTAAATTGGACTAATTAATAATTATAATTGGTATTACTTGTAATATCATATTTCCATAAATCACTTAAACAGCATCCCGGATTGATTCCCCCTCCTTGACTAAATCCCCAGCCGCCATATAACCATAAATTACCCGAATTATCGGTCCATTTAATAGACTCTTGACGAGCGCTTGGTACATTGTTGGGAGACGTTACTCCCTTAATTCCGTAATTAGAAAAACTTGACCAGAATTTACTTCCCGCCATCCATGCCCATTGATTAGAAGAAACATTATATTTCCACAAATCATTTAACTCTCCTTGTGTACAAAACATTCCGTCGCAACCTACACCGCCAAACAACCAAAAATTACCTGAGTTATCTTTCCAGGAAGAAAAAACAGTACGTGTACCGGGCATATTACTTGCATTAGCTACGCCTTTTGTACCATATATACCTATATTATTAATAGTGTTGTTTCCTCCCATCCATGTAAACGGGATGGTTTGCGATTTTGCTTGTATTACAAAAATTATTGCCAAGCAAATTAATAAATGTTTTTTCATTGGGAATATTTTTAATTAATTTAAAGGTACAAGCAATTTAAAACTAATTACTACCGTTAAAGCTGTTTTTGGCACAAATCGAAAATAGTTTCTTGATAAGAACTGTTTAAGACCGTTTAATTAAAGGTATAACAATTTATGAAATCTCCAAAAAAGGGTTTTCCTTACTTAACCATCCGAGCATGCAGATCCTTCGCCTTGCTCAGGATGACACACACTTTTTTGATGAATTAATGATGCATCATTTAAAATTTATAATTTCAATTACGTAGTACAAGTAATCTATACAAAAAAAACTATTTAAGATAAGTTTTTACCTGATCAAGAATGTGTGTTTTTATTTCTTCCCATTCAACAGCGATCAACATTTTTGGAGATAGTTCATCGTCGGCATCATCAAAATAACTTAAGCTTTTAAGAACAAGAAACTCGGAGCCGCCGGGATATTTTTGCAGATAAAATTTAAGCAAATCGTTTAAACTAAATGTTTTTAATAAAAAATAAAGATCAATGAAATCTTTTTTACTGCCCCTCCCTGCAATGGCATTTAATTTCATTGCACCAATATCTTTCTTACCTGCCAATCGGATAGTTTCTTCATTGTTTGGTGAATCTATCCACTCGTAAGGGTAATTTACAAAATCTACCTTGATATCGTTTACCATGTAAACAAGTATGTTCTTGCTTTTTTTAATTAAGATGGTTTTACCTAATTCAGAAATAGTGCGTGTAAATTCTAATTCGTCCAATTCGCACGAACCAAAAAGATCAATATCTATCGAAACGCGATGACCGATTTGCAAAGCCAATGAAGTTCCGCCAACAAGATTAAAATTGCTGAAGGTATCGCGAGCCATTAACTTGCTTAATAAGTCCAGTAATTCTGCGTTGACGGCTTGTTTTTGTAACATCTGAAGCTTTGTTTTGATAAATTAAATAAACCGGATAAAAACGAAAGTGTAACCGGGTCGAGTGTTCTTAATTGTAAGGATGTTTTTTTAATTTCTTCCATCCCGTAAACCGAAACAATAATGCGCCAATCGGAAATTAAACCGAATTCAAGTACGCGTTCAACGATAAACTTTTGTGAAGTATTAAAATTAACATGGCTAATATCCACATCCCAAAATAAATGCGGCGAAAGATTTGAAATATTATTTTGTGAATACAACATTTTTATTAATCGACTACTCGTGCTCGTTATACAAATTTAGTAATTTATTTAGCTTGGCTTCTTAAAGCGGGTTCACAAGATTTTACATTTAAAACCCGTGAGCACACTTTAAATAAAAAAACAATTCAACACCTGCCTGCCGTAGCTTTTGCTTGCGCGACGGCAGGCAGGTTCATCATTTAACATTTATCATTCCTAATCCATACTGCAAATGACCTGCACATTATAATTTTTTAAATCATCTAACGATTCTTTATCGTAAAAATCTTTTGATTTAAATTCGGAGTGAAAATTTTTAGAATGTTCTTTGCGTTTTGAACTTTGAATGAATCTCCGAATGTCTTCTTCCGATTCTAAAACTAATCCCGGCACTTTTGCTGTTTTGCCGCTTTTATCTTTTGCTACCATGGTAAAAAATGAAGAGTTGCAATGGCGCACCACACCGGTTAAAATATTTTCGGAGTCCACTCTTATTCCCACCACCATAGAACTTTTTCCCACAAAATTAATGGAAGCTTTCATGGTCACTAATTCACCAATCTCAATCGGATTTAAAAAATCAACCGTATCTACCGAAGCGGTAACGCAATAATTACCCGAATGTTTAGAGGCACAGGCAAATGCAATCTGATCCATCAATGATAAAATATATCCGCCGTGAATTTTACCGCCGAAATTAGAATGCGACGGCAACATTAATTCAGATATAGTTACGTTTGATTCGGAGTGATGTTTAAAATCTTCAGCCATTGGTTTTTATTTTAATTATGCTAAAGATAATTTTTTTATTCGTGTTTTTTATAATTCTATTAAATGTTTTTTTAAAAAATCAAAAAGGCTACAAATAATTATTTTCTCTTTTCCGATATAACTATCGCCACTTGGCATTATAATAAAATTATTTTTACTTTTTAAATCGCTCATAGCCTGGTAAAAGCCTTTGCTTATTTGTGGTGATGTAGATAATTTTATTTCTATACACGCTACCGGTTTTATGCCCTTTACCAATACTAAATCAGCTTCAGTGCCTTGATGAGTTCTATAAAAATACATATCTAAATAGCCGGGTTTTAATTGACGAATTTGTTCTATTACAAAAGCTTCCCATGAATTACCGGCGTTAGAGTGTCCGAATAAATCGTGCAAGTCACTTGTTTTTATTAGTGTGTGTAAAATACCTGTATCGCGTATATATATTTTGGGTGCTTTTACCAAACGCTTTTTTGAATTAGTAAACCAGGGTTGCAATCGGGTTATCAAAAAAGCGCCTTCCATGTATTCTAAATATCGTGCAACTGTTGGTGCAGTAACACCTAACGATTTCGCATAATTTTCTTTATTCCATACATAGCCATTATTGTGCGCCAGCATACTCCAGAAATTACGAATAGTAACCGACGAAAATTCAACTCCAAATAATTCCTTCATGTCTTTTTCGGTATATGATTTTATAAAATTAGTATACCAATTTTGCGCCAAGTGGTTTTGCTTGGAGGTTAAAGCCGTCGGAAAACCTCCTTTGAACCAAAGGGTATCTTGTTTTATTTTACTTTTTATGGCTTCGGCTAAATTAATACCTCCCATATCAAGATATGCAATTCTTCCGGCCAATGATTCTGAAACGCCTTTTATTAAATGTGGCGATGATGAACCAAGAAGTAAAAACCGGGCAGGCTGTCGTTTAATATCTATTATTGCTCTTAAAAGAGCGAAAAGCTTGGGCATGCGTTGCACTTCGTCAATAATAATCAATTGGTCCTTGTTGTTTAGCAAATAACTTTCAGCATCCTGTTGCAGACGGTTAAAATGACTTTCCAATTCTAAATCGAGGTATATTGTTTTTTTAGTTGACTTGGAAACATACAATTTGGCCAGCGTAGTTTTGCCGGTTTGCCGGGCTCCTAACAGGGCTACAACCGGATTTGTTTTTAACAGCCGGGTTAGTTCCCACAGGTCGTTTCTTTGAATCATACTATAAAGGTAGTAATTTATACATGAAAATCAAAAATGTAACTTTTGTTTTTCATGGATAATATAATTGAAATTTTGGAGTTCTAAAGTTTAAAAACCGATAAAGCTAATTATTTTGGAAATCTATATCAATAATAAATATAAATCAATTTTACTATGCGCATGGTTTTGTTTATAGGATCACGGGAAATAAATGAATTTAAAAATTTTGAATTTCGCTCTGTGATGTAACTTATTTCTTTTAATTGCAAATCGTTTTTATATTGTTTCTCAGTATAAATACAATTGGTAGAATCGCATTCGTAAGTCGATTTTAAAATTACATCGCCATTGGCGTTTCCTTTAAATTCGGCACTGGTCAAAACTCCTCTGGTGTATTTAAATTCGGCATTTTGCACAATCCAAGCTACGGTATAATGTTCGTTAGTGGAAGTAACTTTACCGGTTGAATCCTTATTCACAATAATTTCTTTGTACGGACGATTCTCACTGTTCAAACAAATTTGCTTGTATTGCGTTCGTGTAATATCTACATACTGAAAACTGTCCTCACTAATTAAAGTTTGATTTCCCAAAACAAAATTATTTTTGATCTCGCTGTTATTGGTTTCTTTATACCGTTTTTCTTTGGTGACTCTGTTTTTTGAATCGTAACCGTAATACCGCGTTTCGTAATAAGTTCCATCGTTATACCGTTTCATAATTAAATTTTTATTGTTGTATAGGTAAACGGTAGAAATGGTATCGTAAACATATTCGTTTTTAAAATACGAACTGCCCGCGCTGATCATTCTTCTATGGTGATAAACTGGTTGCGTATGATATTCTTTTTCGATGGTTTTTGCGATGGTGGTGTAATAAAAACGCAGGAGTAATCCTTCTGAATTAAATTCGTAATAGTTCATCAGGTTTTTATCTTCCGCCACAGCGAAATCTTTTTTGTCGATAATATCGAAGGTGATGGATTTTATTTTCCGGTCTTTTAAAAAATCAGAATTAAAATCTAATAAAGGCGCAAAAGCGGAAGTAGGCGACGGAATTAAAACCGACTGTGCGAACGAAATTGAAAAAAAGAAAAATAAAATTATGCTAAAAATTGGTCTCAAGTTGCACGAGCGCTTCTTTTACATTTTCTGTTGGGATTAAACAGGCTTTGTTTTTGCAAACATAAATCAAGGTTTTATCCTTAACAAAGCGCTGTTTCAAAATTTCCAGTTCAGAGTAGGAAGTCGCTACAACAAAAATGGCATTTGGAATGTAATGTTTATGGAGCTCGAGCAATTTTTCTTCAACATCTTTACCAACAATGCAAACTTCGAAGTAATCTGTTAAAAAATCACAGTATAGCGAAGCCCAATTGCTGTAACCCGCGCCATAGCCCATTATTTCCTCCGAAAAATGATTTAGCATTAAAAGAGCTTTTGCATTGTAATCATCAATATTTAAAATTTTAGAGAGTTTAAATAAATTATTTGCCATTTGGGAGTTGGAGGCGGGTATAACATTATCGCTGGTTTCGGTAGTTCGTACTACTAAATTTTCGGCGTTTTTATCGGTGTAAAAAAATAAATTATTATCTGTGTCATAAAAATTTTGGAGGGCGTAATCGCATAATTTTTTTGCGGTTTGTAACCAGTCTTCGTTTTGCGAAATATTATAAACACCAATAAAAGCATCTATAGCGCAAGCGTAATCATCTAAAAAACCATTTATTTTTGCTTCTTTGTTTTTATAGGAACGAAAAAGTGAATTATCTTTTTTTAATAATTTAGTTTTAATGAACTCTGCATTTTTTAAAGCCATATTTTTGTAATGCGAATTTCCGAAAGCTAAATAAGCATCACCATAAGCTTTACACATCAATCCATTCCACGAAGTCAAAATTTTGTCATCTAATCCGGGCTTCACGCGTTTTTCTCTTTCTTTCAAAAGAATTATTTTACATTCTGTAATTTTTTGTGTGAGTTCCTCCTCCTTTAAATTAAACTTCACTAAAATTTCCGCCAAATTTTCGGTGCGTACCAAAATATAATTATCGTCTTCCCAATAACCAATATCGCTCACATTATAATATTCGCTAAAAATTTCAAAATTATCATTGAGCAAATGCTGCAATTCTTCTTTTTGCCAAACATAATATTTTCCCTCAACTCCTTCGCTGTCGGCATCCAGTGCCGAGTAAAATCCGCCCTCTTCACTTAACCATTCGCATTCAACAAATTCTAAAGTTTCTAAAACAACCTGTTGGTACAATTTATTTTTTGTTAATCGAAATGCTTCGCAATACAATGAAACTAATTGCGAATTATCATACAACATTTTTTCGAAGTGTGGTACTTTCCAATGCATATCGGTACTGTAACGCGCAAATCCTCCTCCCAACTGATCATAAATTCCACCGCAAGCCATTTTTTGCAATGTTAGTTCAACGTGTTTTAAAATTTCATTGTCCTTAGTCAAATGCGCGTACTTCAATAAAAAACTATAATTATTCGGCAAAGGAAATTTCGGTGCTCGGTTCGGTCCGCCCAATTCATTATCAAATCTTTTTTTCCAATTTAAAAAGCATTTTTCTAAAACCGATTTATTTAAATCTGTACCACCGTATTTTTTAGTGTGAACCAATTCTGCTTGTTTAATGCCATTGGTTAATTCATTGGCATACTTATTTATTTTTTCTTTATCCTTGGCGTAAAGCTGCCATAAATTTTCTAAAATATTTATCCATTGTTCTTTTTGAAAATACGTTCCTCCGTAAACCGGTCTTCCATCAGGCAACACAAAACAATTTAAAGGCCAGCCGCCGTGTCCGCTCATTAATTGCACCGCGCTCATGTAAAGCATATCCACATCGGGCCGTTCTTCTCTATCAACTTTTACATTAATAAAATGTTCGTTCATTATTTTTGCCACTTCTTCATTCTCAAAACTTTCGTGTTCCATAACATGACACCAATGACAAGCGCTGTATCCAATACTTATCAAAACTAATTTATCTTGTTTTTTTGCTTCCTCGAATACAGTCGAACACCACGGGCGCCAGTTTACCGGATTATGTGCATGCTGCAATAAATACGGACTACTCTCTTTAATAAGCGAATTCGTGTATTTTTTGCTTTTTTCGGTCATAGCGCAAAGTTCATCATTAATTTTGTGAAACCAATAAAAAGTGACATTCGGTATTAAGCAGTGCTGAACGGAGTATGCAAATGAAATAATTGTTTTAATTTTGGCGTGGAATAATTTCGACTATGAAAAAAATATATTGGACAATAGGAATTGGATTATCAATGGTAATCATTGTAATAATATTTAAAGCTGTAACCGGTAATAAACCTACCGAAGTAATTACCGAAAAAGTAAGCAAGCGAAATATTGTAGAAACCGTTTCTGCCAATGGAAAAATACAACCCGAAACAGAATTAAAAATTACTTCGGATGTGAGCGGCGAAATTGTAGAGATGATGGTGAAAGAAGGCGATCAGGTAAAAAAAGGACAATTACTTTGTCGTATTAAACCCGATATGTACGAAAGCGCTATCGAACGCGTTAATGCAACAGTAAACAGTAGCAAAGCCAATTTAAAAACAACTATGGCGCAAGTGGAGCAGGCCAAAGCTAATTTAGCAAATGCCGAAGCAAGTTTTGCGCGTAATAAAAAATTATTTGATCAGCAGGCTATTTCTCAAATGGAATTTGATGCCAGCAAAGCAACAGTTGAAGCGGCAAGAGCAAATGTTGCGGGATTGGAAGAAAATATAAAAGCATCAGAGTACAATGTAAAAAGCGTGGAAGCATCTTTAAAGGAAGCGAACTCCACTCTTGATAAAACTTATATTTTTGCTCCCGTTGACGGAACCGTTTCTAAATTAAATGTTGAGAAAGGCGAAAGAGTAGTGGGCGTGCAAGGTTTACAAGGAACGGAAATTTTGCGCCTCGCTAATTTAAACGAAATGGAAGTGAGTGTTGAAGTAAATGAAAATGATATTATTCGCGTTCACAAATACGATACTGCCGTAATAGAAGTGGATGCTTATCTCGAGAAAAAATTTAAAGGCATTGTTACCGAAATTGCGAACTCAGCTAATACTACCGGAATTACAGCCGACCAGGTAACCAATTTCGTAATTAAAATAAGAGTACTTCGCGAATCCTATTTGGATTTGGTTACTGAAAATAATAAAGCACCGTTTCGCCCGGGGATGAGCGCAAGTGTTGATGTGCAAACTAAAAAAGTAAGCAATGTTTTAACGGTTCCTATTATGGCGGTTACTACACGAAATGCCGATTCAATAAAAGTTAAAACCGATGAAGATGAGGAATACCGAATGAAAGTAACCAGCGAAGAAGAAGAAAAAAATAAACTGAAGAAAAAACCAAACGATAAAATTGCTGAATACGTTTTCACAATAAAAGATGGCAAAGCACAAATGCTCGAGGTAAAAACCGGAATTCAGGATAACGATTATATTGAAATTACCAATGGCGTTAGCGATGGCCAGGAAGTAATTAGTGGTCCGTATGGCGCTGTAGCGCGTACCTTGCGTAAAGGCACCAAGATAAAAGTGGTGGATAAGGATAAATTATTTTCGGCGGAGAAAAAATAAAATATGATTTAAAAAATTATTAGTTTGAAAACTATGAATAGCAATGAACCTAGTTTAACGGAAGAACAGATAAGGGAATTAAGTAAACGGCATAAAGCATTTGAAAAAGGCAAACTAACAACTTTGTCATGGAAAGAAGTCAAGAAAAATGTTAGAAAAAAATTGAGAGAGACTAAAAGAGAGAAACAAAATTCGGTTTATCAAACCATTTAGCATGACAATTGAAATTTTCCGTTTAATAATCAAGCAAATTAAAGTTTAACAATCCCAAAATCAAAATATAGAAAATAATTGGCGGCAATTTTAAATATTGAAACCTCTACAACACTTTGTTCGGCGGCAATTTCTATAAATGGAAAAGTAATTGCTTTTAAGGAAGAAGACAAAGGTTACACGCACGCCGAGAATCTTCATGTTTTTATTGAGAAAATTTTAACCGAAGCAAAACTCGCCGCTAAAAATTTAAATGCTGTTGCTGTTGGAAGCGGTCCGGGTTCTTATACAGGCCTGCGTATTGGTGTTTCGGCTGCCAAAGGATTGGCTTACACTTTAAATATTCCTTTAATTGGGGTGAATACACTTTGTACAATAACACACTCGGTGTTATTGCAAAAAAAAGAAGATGTTTTGTATTGTCCTATGTTAGATGCGCGCCGTATGGAAGTGTATTGCGCTTTGCTCGATAAAGATTTGAATTTTGTTAAGGAAACTTCGGCAGAAATTATTTCGGAGGATAATTTATCTTTTTTCCCTAATGAAAAACCGATTTATTTTTTTGGGGAGGGTATGCCAAAATGTAAAACTTTATTAGAGAAAATTCCGAACGCTAAATTTATTGATGACATAAAACCTTATGCTGTTTCACTTTCTGAACTTTCTTACATTAAGTTTAACAATAAGCAATTTGAAGACACGGCTTATTTTGAGCCGTTTTATCTTAAGGAGTTTTTTACGAAGTAATTTTTTTATTTTCCGGTTACTGAAATAAAAAAAACCGCCACAATTTCAGTGTGGCGGTTTTATACTAAATTAATTCAATTTAATCTTTCACAATTTTTTCCGTCTTTAACACTATGTTATTTTCTTTCACTTTCAAAACATAAATACCTTTTGCCATCTCACTTATATTAATCTCAAAATTCAAACGCGTTACTTTCATATTTAACACAAGAGCGCCTAAAGTATTATAAATTTCAAGATTTGTATTTTCAGTAAATGAATTTAACTCAACTGAAAATTCGCCGTGATTCGGATTTGGATACACAACAATCTCCTTAACTTTATTTATATTTTGTATTCCCGTACATGTTGAAACCGATTGCGTAAATACCGAAGTGGTTGTGCAACCATTTGCCGCAGTTCCTACAATTGTATACGCAGTTGTTACTGATGGAGAAACCGCAATATTAGTTCCTGTACCTCCGGGAGTCCATGTGTACGACACAAGGCCCGCAGCCGTAAGTGTAGATGTTTGCTGAAACGGCGGACCACAAATTAATGTATTACTTGTTGATGCGGTAATACTTGGTACTGCTAAAACCGAAACTGTATACACCGATTGGTTTGAGCAATTTGCAGTGGTTCCAATAACAGTATAGGTAGTTGTAATAGTTGGTGAAGCCGCAATGCTTGTTGTTGTTGCTCCAGTATTCCAAGTATAAGTTGTAGCACCATTTGCGCTTAAACTAACGTTTGTTCCCGGACATGCACTGTTTGTTGGTCCTGATATAGCAACAGTAGGACTTGGATTAACTGTAACGGTAATCGGTGTACGCCCTCCAGAAACACAGCCGCCACTTATTCCAATAATAATAACTTGTCCGTTTCCACTTTGTATTCCCGAAGTAAAACTCGTTGAAGTTAAGGTTGCAGTATTTGCGTATGAAGCACCGCCTCCGCCACCGCCATTACATCCGCCTGTTCCTGTCATTCCTCCGCCACCACCATAAAAACCACCACCACCGCCACCGCCACCGTTCACTCCGCCAGTTGCACCACCACAAATAAATGTAGTTCCTCCGCCATCGCCACCTGCACCGAGTACACCCGCACAACCATAGCCTCCAGTAGTTGCAGCAGGAAATCCACCACCACCACCACCAGTATTTAAACCGCCACCGCCACCACCTGAACCATAGTTCGGTGCTGTTCCTCCGGCACAACCACCCGCTGCGCCACTTGAACAACCTCCTGCTCCGGCTCCTCCGTATCCATTAGGGCCTCCGCAAATTGTACCGCCTCCACCTGCTCCGGCCGTAGGATTATAAGTAGTGTTTCCTCCACCTGCTCCGCCGCCACCAGCTACCAAAACTCTATTTGCCAATGCCGCACCTCCAATACGAATATCAGTTGCTCCGCCTCCGCCGCCACCTGTTGAAGAAATACTGATGCCACCCGTACCACCACCGTTATAACCTCCTGTTGGTACCGTTCCTTGTCCACCTACATAAATATTTAATACTTGTCCTGCAGTTACGGTTAGGACTCCTGCAGCTGCGCCGCCGAGTGCACCAGCCGGACCTGAAGCTCCTCCTGCACTTCCCTGCGCACCGAATGCAGAAACCGTTACTTGAGAAACTCCGTTTGGAATTATAATTTGTTGTGGGCACCCTGTATAATTTAAAAATACAGTGCCGCCTGCTGTTGCACCCGAAAATGATTCAGCGTAAAAAGTTGTTGTGTTAACGGGACTGACAGTAAAATTACCTCCGCTTGTGCAAGTACCAATAGGCACACCGCAAACAGGAACAGTATACCAGTTAATTGAATTGCCGACCGATGTCGCGGTTAAACTTGAAGTAGAACCTGCGCATATTACACTGGGGGTTGCATTAACTGAACCCGGAGTTGTACACTGGGCATGTGCATTAATAGAGCTGGCAACAGCGACAACAAAAAAGATCATTTTTGATTTTAGTAGAATTTTTTTCATCTTGTTTTTTTTTAGGATTATTAGGAAGCCAAATTAGGTATTAATTGCTGAATAAAAAAAATATTCGAGATTTTAATATTTTCGATAAATAAAGAATTTATTAAAGAACCAATTATTTGGGTGGAAAAGAGTTTTTAAATAAGAAATTATTTTTCGTTTATACATCGTCGCCCTTTTTCTTAATTTCGATTATAGCCGAAAAAAACAGTTAAATGAAAAAATTTATTTCTTCAACGTTTTAATCTTTATTTATTACGCTTAAGGTAGGTCCTGATATTATCGGTATTTTACCAATGAGAATTCGCAGAAATTTAATACTTATCCCAATTCCACCAATGGAATAATAAGTATCCGCTCAACAGAAATTATTTCGGAAGTTAAAGTATTGGATCCGTTGGGTAAAAAAACATATTCGGCAGCAGTTTCTTCCGGTAAAATTGAACTCGATCTTACTAAAGAAATTAACGAAGTTTACTTTATTCAGCTACAAACGAAGAATGCCATTAGTACAAAAAAATTCTGATGTCTAAAAAAATTCTTCATTAAAAAAGAATATATTTCCTAAGTCAATTTCGCGCAATTAGCGTCTAATTTTATATCTTGCACATTAAATGCAGCAAGGTAAATTATTTATTGTTCCAACTCCCATTGGTAATTTAGAAGACATTACACTTCGTGCACTCAGCGTTTTAAAATCGGTGGATTTAATTTTAGCTGAGGATACCCGTACAACCTCTTTCTTATTAAAACATTTTCAAATTAACAAACCTTTAAAATCAAATCATCAGCATAACGAACATAAAGTATTGGAAGAATTAATTGAAACTATTTCGAACGGAAAAAAGGTGGCGTTGGTAAGTGATGCCGGTACGCCGGGAATTTCAGACCCCGGATTTTTATTGATACGAGAATGTATAAAAAATAATTTGGCTGTAGAAACTTTGCCGGGAGCAACAGCTTTTGTTCCTGCATTAGTAAATAGCGGATTACCTTGTGATAGTTTTGTGTTTATTGGGTTTTTACCTCAGAAGAAAGGGCGACAAACAAAATTAATTTCATTAAAAGAAGAAGGTCGTACAATGGTATTTTACGAATCGCCTTTCCGATTAATAAAAGCGCTCGAAGAATTTAAAGAATATTTTGGTGAGCAAAGAAAGGTTTCGGTATCGCGCGAACTTACTAAGATGTTCGAAGAAACATTTAGAGGTACAATTGTCGAAGTAATAAATCATTTTAACGCCAAAGCAATTAAAGGCGAAATTGTTATTGTTTTAGAAGGTAAACCCGAATAACAATGAAACCGGAAACAAATAATGTTGGCGCGCCTCCGGGAACAATTATTTATACCGGCGAAGAAAAAACCGACCGTATAAAAATTACCCTCATTGAATACAACGAGGCAGAATTTTTTGAAAAAGAGTTCTTTGATCTTTCTGAATGTGTTGACCATGTAAAACCCAATTTGGTAAAATGGATTAATGTGGATGGCATTCATAAAACAGAAATGATTGAGCAAATTGGCAAATTGTATAATATTCACCCATTAACCTTAGATGATGTTGTTAATGTTGATCAGCGTCCGAAGTTCGAAGAATTTGATACTTACGTTGTAGCCATTATGAAAATGATTGGATACAATACCGATATTACTTCGGAGCAGCTTTCTATTGTGTTAATGGAAAATACAGTTATTTCATTTCAGGAACCGCACGGCGGCGATGCGTTTGATATTATTAGAAATCGTTTACGTCAGGCAAAAGGACGAATCCGTAAATGTGGTGCCGACTATTTAGCTTATGCTTTGATGGATGCTGTTACCGATTGCTATTTTCACGCCATTGAGAAAATTGGAGATATTGTTGAAGATATTGAAGTGGAAGTAATCAAAAGTTCCAATAAAGAATCATTGCTTCAATTATATAAATTAAAACGCGATATGATTTATCTCCGTAAACAGGTTTGGCCTATGCGTGATATGATAAGTAATATGATTCGTTCAGAAACAAAATTAATAAATCCAACTACCGATATTTACCTTCGGGATTTACAAGATCATGTGACAAGAATTATTGATACCGTTGAAACCTACCGCGATTTACTTTCGGGAATAATGGATGTTTACTTAAGCACCAATTCTAATAAAATGAACGAAGTAATGAAAGTACTTACTATCATGTCGACTATTTTTATTCCGGTTACGTTTGTGGTGGGAGTGTACGGAATGAATTTTAAATACATGCCCGAAATAAATTCACCTTATGGATATTGGTCGGTTTGGGCAGTAATGATTTTAATGATGGGTGGATTATTAATTTATTTTAAAAAGAAGAAATGGATGTGAGAAGGATTTTTATAATTTTGCGAATGTATTTTGTTTATATAATTAGGGATGAAAAAAATAATTTTTATAAGGGATTTGCAGAAGATCTCGAAAAAAGATTACATCAACACCGAAGCGGTCTTAATAAAAGCACATCAAAATCGAAGTTATGGGAATTAGTTTATACCGAAAGTTTTGAAAAAATAGAAGAGGCCGTTAAGAGGGAAAAATATTTTAAAAGTGCAGCGGGCAGAAGATTCATAAAATTTAAACTAAATTTGCGCTGAAATATTGGCGCCGTAGTTCAATGGATAGAATAGAAGTTTCCTAAACTTTTGATGCAGGTTCGATTCCCGCCGGAGCCACAAATAATTTTAAGAATGAAAAAATAATGAATAGAAATTAATTTAATAATATGGAAGTTTCCCCGCCCGTACCGAACGGGGAACTAACTCAAAAAAAAACTATATTCACGGTACGTTCAGGCGGGCTAAACTTTTGATGCAGGTTCGATTCCCGCCGGAGCCACAAATAATTTTAAGAATGAAAATTAATGAATAGAAATTAATTTAATAATACGAAAGTTTCCCCGCCCGTACCGAACGGGGATTTGACTCATGAAAAAATGACAAACGCGGTACGTTCGGGCGGGCTAAACTTTAAATCCAGGTTCGATTCCCGGCGGGGGTACAAATAAAGTTTAACACGCCTTATATATACACCATGAAGAACAATTACCTTATTATGGCCTTATTCTTGCTTACCGGCTTTGCAAACGCGCAAAACAGTGGAAGAGTAAAACCTTCTACTCACGATCAAATAATTAGTACCTGGTTCGAATCGCCCCGCGAATCACACGGTGATACTATTACTTTCCGTCTCACACGACACATTCATGTGCCGGAAGTCGACGACCCCAAGTCTTTATTTACCATTGTTATTTTTAGTACTGCTCCCGATTTTACAGTAGAAAACTGGAGGTGGTGCAAGAAGAGTAAATTTATTTATGGAGGTAAATGGAGCCTCATGGGAGGAACAACCATTAAACTCGACTTCGGTACCGCTTCCAAATGCAAATGTCAAATGTCGATACTTTCGCTCGAGAAAGACAAGTTTAAGGTACTGGTGAGTACCGTAAGCAATTAAGTTTCTATTGGTAAAATTGGTATCCAGCGTTTTTTCATTGGGAAATTTAAAAAAGCAGAAATAATAATTCCCCGAAAAGGTTATTTCTCCAATGAAATCAGGCTTAATTTTTGACTTAAAATTCAAAATACCAATGAAAAAATGGCTTTACGAGGGGAAAATCAAAAATGCCCGATTTTAAAAAAGTTTTTAACCGTTTTTTTAAGCTCGATTTTCATTAGAGAAATCAGAAAAATAGGATGAAAAAATCAATTTTTCTATTGGAGAAACGCCTTTTTTACGAATGAAAATAAGTGCTTAAATTTTACACCATTGTTACAAGTCATTAACAATTTTGTTCATAATGTTTAAATCTAATTTAGTACCGTAAAATTAAAATAACATATATTTGCCTCTGTAATCATTAATAACCTAAATCAATTATTAAAAAAAAACAAAATGGCAAAAAAAGCAGCAAAAAAAACAGCAAAGAAAAAGGCAGCTCCAAAAAAATCTGCCCGTAAACCAAACGCAGCATTTATGAAACCTCTTACTCCAAGCGCAGCGCTTGCAGAAGTAGTAGGAAGTAAAGCAATTCCACGTACTGAAGTTGTTAAAAAAATGTGGGTTTACATTAAGAAAAATGGTCTTCAAGACAAAAAGAATCGCCGCAACATCAATGCTGATTCTAAACTTTTACCGGTTTTCGCTGGTAAAAAGCAAGTATCAATGTTTGATATGGCAAAGCTTATTTCTAAGCACTTAAAATAAATCATCATTTTAAGTTTATCTTAAAAACGGAATTCCTTAAGGGGTTCCGTTTTTTTTATGCCTTTTTTTGTAAGGAATCAGGTTTTAAATCGTATTAAAAAGGAAGCTTAAATCTCATTTCATATTTAATAAAATTCTGCTACCTTTAAACTGTTTCACAAACAAAATGAAAAACGTAGTTATAATAATAGTGTTGGCAATGTTAGCCGGTTGTGGTTCACCCCGTTCTGGAAAAGAAACTGAAACTAATTCCGAATTAAAAAAAGATTCTGTTGAACCCGTAAAACACAGTTTGGTTACTTTAGAAAGAGCCAAAATTATAACCACAGAGGCAGGTTCTCCAAAATCAACACAGGCAAAACAAGCGAAAATTTTTCAGGCTAATTCAAATCAAAAAACAATCTTCATTTCCGATTCTGCCATGGTGCCACCCGATTTATTTGTGGTGGCTCCCGGCGACGAAAATCACGACATGCCCCTTGTTACCAAGCTTAAACAAAAAGTAGTTGCCTGTAAACAACCTCTCCCAACATTAGCATTAGCTCCAAGGTTTAAAGATGCCGCCATTAGTAACATTCAGTATATCGATGTTGAACAAGGAATGAAATCTTCATTTGTAAGAAGTTTGTTATTCGACAAAAATGGTAATTTATGGATCGGCACCAATGGCGCAGGAGTGAGTTGTTACGACGGCGCTTCATTTAAAAATTATAGCGAAGAAAATGGCTTGAGCAACAACACCATTTTATCCATTATGCAGGATAAATCAGGAAACATTTGGTTCGGAACCGAAGGCGGTGGAGCCTGTTGCTTTGATGGCCATAAATTTAGCTGGATTAGAAAAGAAGAAGGAATGAGTAACAATACCATTTTGGCAATGTGTGAAGATAAATCAGGTAAAATATGGTTTGGTACCAATGGTGATGGAGTTTGTTGTTACGATGGGAAAACTATAACCACTTATGATAAAGCAAGCGGCTTAAGCAATAATACTGTAAGAACAATTTATGAAGATACAAAAGGCAATATTTGGTTCGGTACAAATGGTTGGGGTGCCTGTTATTTTGATGGAAAATCTTTTACCTATTTCGGTACGGGGGCCGGACTCAGCAGCAAAATTATTCATTCAATATTAGAAGATGATAAAGGAAATATTTGGCTGGCCACCGATGATGCGGGCGTAAATATTTATAATAGGAAAGACAGTACATTAAAATATTTAACCAAACAAAACGGGTTGAGCAGCGATTGTATTATTTCGCTTCACAAAAGTAAAGATGGTACTGTTTGGATGGGAACTTATGATGGCGGGCTTTGCGGTTATGCGAATGGAAAATTAAAATTATTTTCGATGCGCGACGGCCTTAGTAACAATTATGTGCTTTGCATTAAAGAAGATTTAGCAGGAAATATTTGGATGGGAACTTATGGTGGCGGTATTTGCCGTTACGACGGTTCATCATTTTCTCATTTTACCAAGGAAGAAGGTTTAGGAAGTAATACAGTTAGAGCAATAGCCGAAAAAAATAATGGCAATTTATGGTTTGGTACTTATGGCGATGGCGCAATATTATATGACGGAACAAATTTTTTGCACTATACCGAAAGCGAAGGTTTATCAAGTAATTATGTAAAAGCACTTGCCATTGATAATAAAGATCAGGTTTGGATTGGTACTGATGGCGGCGGAGCAATTCGTTTCAACGGAAAAACATTTGAAAATTTTACAGAAAGCGAAGGTCTTTGCAGTAATTATATTTTAAGTTTATTTAAAGATGCTTCGGGTAAAATTTGGATTGGAACAGATGGAGCAGGGGTATGCTGTTATACCGGCACTTCTTTTATGAGTTTTGATAATGAAATCCTGAATAAAAATTCTGTTACTTCTATTTCGCAGGATAAGTTCGGTAACATTTGGTTCGCAACTGACGAAGCCGGGGCTTGCAGCTTTGATGGAGAATTTTTCAGGTGGTATGGAACCAAAGAAGGTTTGTGCAGTAATAATCTTAAAACAATAATAGCCGATCATGAAGGAAATATTTGGTTAGGTACCGAAGGAAACGGAATTAGTGTTTTAAAAGCAACAAGTATTAAAACACGTAATCCCGAATTTATAAATTACAACGATAAAAATGAATTAAGCAGTAATAGTATAAGATCACTTGTGCAGGATAAAAATAATCACGTTTGGATTGCTACCGAAAAAGGGTTAAACTATTTTACCGAGAAAGAAGGTAAAACCAAAATTCACGCCTACACAACTGCTAACGGTTTAAAAGCAAATAATTTTTTTCCTAATGGCGTTTTAATTGATAAGAATAATAAAATTTGGTGGGGAAATGGAAAAGCACTTACATCTTTAAATTTAAATTTATTTAAACTTCCAAATAATGCACCTGCCATACAGTTAAACAGCATTGAACTCGAGCAAACATTTATTGATTTTTACGCCTTGAGCGATTCATTAAAAGGCGGACACCCAATTGTAGTTGGCGATTTGGAAAAAAAGGATATTAGTAAAGTAAAATTCAGCGGTGTTGCTCCATTCTTTAATTATCCCGAAAATTTAGAATTACCATATTACCTCGATCACGTTACATTTCATTTCAGCGCCATCGATTGGGCCGCACCCGATAGAATTCAATACCAATATATGTTGCAAGGTTTGGATAAAGATTGGAGCCCACTTATTACCGACGAAAAAGCATTTTATGGTAACTTGCCTTATGGCGAATATGTTTTTAAAGTAAAAGCAATCGGTTTGGCACAAAAATGGAGTAATGTTCTCGAATATAAATTCAGAATAAAAGCACCGTGGTGGAAGACCTGGTGGGCTTATACTTTGTATGTGATTTCGTTTTTTGGTGCGGTTTATTTATTTACAAGATGGCGCACAAGGCAATTATTAATTCAGCAAAAGAAACTTGAGCAAACTATCGAAGAACGTACAGCTGAAATTGTGGAGCAAAAAGAATTAGTGGAGGAAAAACAAAAAGAAATTGTTGATAGTATTAATTATGCCAAACGTATTCAGGGAGCATTATTAGCGAGCGATAATATTTTTGATGAGAATTTAAAAGATTATTTTATTTTATTTAATCCGAAAGATATTGTGAGCGGAGATTTTTACTGGGCTTCGCATTTAGCAAATGGTAATTTTGCGCTCATAACGGCCGACAGCACCGGACACGGTGTGCCTGGGGCAATGATGAGTATGCTAAACATTTCTTGTTTAAACGAAGCTATTAATGAACGGAAAATAATTGATCCTGCCGAAATTTTAAATTATGTTCGTAATAGAATCATACAATCGCTTTCGCACGACGGAAGTTTAGAGGGCGGTAAAGACGGAATGGATTGCAGTTTAATTGATTTTGATTTTAAGAAAAAGAAAATTACTTACGCCGCCGCTAACAATCCAATTTGGATTATTAGAAAAGATGGTGATGGCGTTAAACAAATTATAGAATTAAAATCTGACCGGATGCCGGTGGGTAAACACGAAAAAGATTCTGTTTCGTTTACCTCTCATGTTTTTGATTTACAAAAAGGAGATGTGGTTTACGCTTTAACCGATGGTTATCCCGATCAGTTTGGCGGACCAAAAGGAAAAAAGTTTACTTACAAACGATTAAAAGAATTACTAATTGAAAATTCAGCAAAATCAGTTGCCGAACAAAAAGAAATTCTGAATAAAAATATGCAGAGTTGGAAGGGTACCTTAGAACAGGTTGACGACATTTTATTGATAGGCGTAAAAATCTAACAGCCTAAATCCTCTTTCTTAAATCCTGTTTTAAACTCCTCTTTCCTTTTCCAAATAAGAATGCACCACATCAATTGCATTATCAATCACATCACTCAAGGCGCAAATAAATGTTCCTGGTTTTGCTATTGAGAAGGCATGTTTCAAGGCTTCTACTTCTTTAGGAATATATTCGTAAGATTGTTTCGGATTTACTTCCTGAATTCCTTCTACTAATAATTTTACAATTTCTTCCGCTTCACGTCCGCGTAAAAATTTATCCTGACGAATAATAATATGATCAAACATTTCGGCCGATATTCTTCCTAAATCTCTAATATCATCATCGCGTCTGTCGCCGGTGCCCGTTATAATTCCTATTTTCGCCGGAGAATCAATCGTTGATAAAAATTCTTTTATTCCTCTAAATCCATCTGCGTTATGCGCAAAATCAATCATCACTTTGTAATCTTTGAAATCAAAAATGTTCATTCGTCCGGGTGTTTGTGCTGCAGATGGAATAAAGGTTTCTAAACTCATGGCAATGTCCTGTGTTTTGAAACCGTAAGTATAGATTGCTAAAGTCGCAGCCAAAACATTTTGTACCATAAACGAAACTCTTCCACCAAACGTTAACGGAATTTTGGAAGCTTTATTTACTCTGAATTTCCAATCACCTTTTTTTATGGTGATGTAACCGTTTTCATAAATAGCCGCAACTCCGCCTTTTTTACAATGTTCAATTATTACTTTATTATTTTCGTTCATGCTAAAGTACGCTACGTTGCAGCGCACGTTTTTTCCAATAGAAACACAATGTTCGTTATCGGCATTTACCACTGCGTAACCTTCGCGCTTTACACTTTCGGCAACCACCCCTTTTACGCGCGACATTTCTTTCAATGTATTTATATCTGATAAACCCATATGATCTTCCTGAATATTTGTTACAACGGCCACGTCACACTTACTAAATCCTAATCCTGCGCGTAAAATTCCGCCGCGAGCGGTTTCTAAAACGGCAAACTCTACTGTTGGATCTTTTAAAATAAATTCGGCGCTTACTGGTCCTGTTGTATCACCTTTTGTAAGCATCGAATTGCCAACGTAAATTCCGTCAGATGTTGTGAAGCCAACTTTGTATCCGTTATTTTTTACAATGTGGGCAATCAAACGTGTTGTGGTAGTTTTTCCGTTTGTTCCGGTTATTGCAATAATAGGAATGCGACAGGATTTTCCTGTAGGATACAACATATCCAAAACGGGAGCGGCAACGTTGCGTGGTAAACCTTTCGCCGGTGCTAAATGCATTCTAAATCCCGGAGCTGCATTTACTTCTAAAATAACGCCACCCGAAGTTTCTAATGGCTCGGTTAAATTATCTGCCATAATATCAATGCCGCAAATATCTAAACCGATAATTCTCGAAATTCGTTCGCAAATAAAAATATTGTGCGGATGCATAATATCAGTTACATCAGTTGATGTTCCGCCGGTACTTAAATTAGCAGTGCCTTTTAAATAACACAACTCCTCTTTTTTAAGAACGGTTTCCAGTGTAAAATTCTTTTTGGCCAATTGTTCTAATGTTTCTCTGTCGATACTTATTTCTGTTAAAACATTTTCGTGACCGAATCCTCGGCGCGGATCTTTGTTTTCTTTTTCAATTAGTTGTTGTATCGTTAATTTTCCGTCACCAATAACATTGGCAGGTTCGCGAAGTGCCGCGGCGATGAAACGGTTATTAATTACCAAAACACGAAAATCATATCCTGTAATAAATTTTTCAATTATAATTCTACGCGAATATTTTTTAGCATGTTCAAACGCCGCTTTCGATTCTTCTAAAGTTTTTACATTTATAGATGCACCTTTTCCGTGATTACCATCGAGTGGTTTAAATACCAATGGAAATCCTACATTTTTTATCGCACTTTCTAAATCATTCGGGTCAGAAATACAAACTCCTTTTGCAACCGGAATCGCCGCTTCCTGTAACATTCGTTTTGTTTCGTCTTTATCACTCGCTAAATCTACCGCAATTGAACTTGTTCGGTCGGTCATAGTAGCACGAAAACGCACCTGATTTTTTCCGTAACCCAATTGCACCAACGAATCTTTATTTATTCTTATAAAAGGAATGTCGCGCGAAATAGCTTCATCAATAATTGAACCCGTACTCGGACCAAACCTAACACTCTCTCTTAACTCACGCATCGAGCGAATATCATTTTCTAAATCGTAATCTTCGCCTTTAATTAAAGCTTCAGCAATTTTAACTGAGGCTTTTGCTGCGTAAATTCCAACCGCTTCTTCCATGTAGGAAAAGACAACATTGTAAACGCCGGTTGTTCCGGTACTGCGCGTTCTTCCGTAACCACATTCCATTCCCGCAAGCGTTTGAATTTCTAAGGCAATGTGTTCAATCACATGTCCCATCCATGTTCCTTCTTTCACGCGAATAAAAAATCCGCCTTCAATTCCTTCCGAACATCGGTGTTCCATCATTGTAGGAAATAATTTTTCTATGCGAGCACCAAATCCTTTTATTTTATTGGTGGGAAGTACTTCTAACTCCTGCAAATCGAGTTTCATCACAATTAATTTGCGGCGGCTTATCGACCAGTAATTTGGTCCTCTCATCACTTTTATCTCAATAATGTTCATAGGGCTTATTCTTAATTTGTATTAAAATATAGCTTTTTTTTAACGTGAACAATTAAATGTTCAAAATAAGGAATAAAGACCATCGCAAAGGGTTAAATTGTAATGATGATTAGATTAAATTTGCTTACACAATTAATTTTAAGAATATGGAAGTCCCAAAAGGAAAATTAATATCGGTAGGTGGAAGTGAAGATAAAGGCACTGAGGCGGATCCGAAATTTGCACAAAAAGAACAACTTAATTTTTTTGAATTCGGAATTTTAAAACGAATTCTTCACGAGATGAAAGGTGTGGAATCTTATGTTGAAGTTATTACAACAGCTTCACAAATTCCGGAAGAGGTGGGAGAAAATTACATTAATGCATTCGGAAAATTAGGGTGTAAAAATATTGGCGTTATTCACATTAAGAAAAGAGAAGATGCACTTAAGCCGGAATATTTAGTGAGAATAAAAAAAGCCGACGGTGTAATGTTTACCGGTGGAAATCAAATGCGGCTCACCATGATTTTTGGTGGAACAGAATTTTTAAAAATAATTATCGACCGTTACATGAACGAAAATTTTGTAATTGCCGGAACCAGCGCAGGCGCGATGGCGATGAGCAATACAATGATTTATCAAGGGAGCAGCACCGGTGCGTTATTAAAAGGCGAAGTAAAAATCACTACAGGTTTAGCATTTATAAAAGATGTAATTATTGATTCGCATTTTGTTACGCGAGGAAGATTCGGAAGATTAGCGCAAGCCGTTGCCGGGAATCCGGGTTGTATTGGTATTGGTTTAGGAGAAGATACCGGTGTGTTAATTAAAGAAGGAAATAAAATGGAAGCCATTGGCTCCGGTTTAGTTTTAATTTTCGACGGACATAACATTCGTCATTGCAACATTGCCGATATAGAAGAAGGGCAACCGATTTCTATTGAAAATTTAGTAGTACATGTAATGGCAAAAGGAAATTTTTATTTTTTAAACGAAAGAAAGTTTTTTACCAACGTTGCAGAAACTGCTTCTGTTTAAATTTTTTTACCAACAAATTTTATTCTAAACAAAATCTTTACGTCTCCGATTGACCCTGCCTACCGTAGCACAAGCCAGCGCGACGGCAGGCAGGCTCACCCGTCACGCCTTGGCGTGACACCCTCTCCTGTAAGGAGAGGGGATAACGTTTCCTTCTCCTTACAGGAGAAGGTGTCCCGGAGGGACGGATGAGGTCATCGGAGGATAATGCTTTTAACTTAGAACAAATCTTTTCTGAAACACAAAACCAAAATGCTTTTTATTCTACAGATAATTTCCCTGCATCCACTTTCTGTTTATCCTGAAGTAAAATATAATTGTATAAACCTTTTGCGAGATTATTTGTATTAATAGTATTTAAACCTTGTATAACGGTTTGCTCATATACCCTTTGTCCGAGCGAATTAAATAAAATTATTTCTGCATTTTTTATTTCTTCATCAATTTTAAGTGTAAACAGACCGTTGTTGGGGTTGGGATAAATTTTCACATCATCCTTAGAAATTGAAATTTTATTTACTGAAAGTGGAAGTTTGGCAATTGAAAAAATTTCATTTGGAAAAAAAGCATATTGCTTCCTGTTTGCTAACCATAAAATATTTCTTTGAAATCCACAAGATGTCCCAATAACATTTGGGAAATTAATTACATCGATTGAATCAGCACACTCTTTAGATACATAAATTTTGCCATTTGGTGCTAATTTAAAATCGCAAAAATCAGCGAAATAGGTAGAACTCTGAATAAGTTGTCGGCTAGCGTAAATATTTGGAGAAAATATTTTATACTGATGCAAAACAAAATTGCCTAGCCCAAGAAAAGATTGGGAGTAAAACAAACTATCGTTCGGAGAAAATTCAGCACCGTCTGTTACGGCACCAGTATCAATTGGAATTTGATTAGACACAATGCCTGACGTAAGGTTAAAATCGGCGATGTACCTGACTAAATTCCCTGTATACTGTGAACAGAAAGTAATTTTGTTCCCTTTATTATTAAATCTAATATTTGCCCATGAAACTGAATTAAATCCTAAATTTGTTTTAATAGGTGGGGAAATACCAAACTGAGTTACCTTATAGGTATTGAAAATGAGTGAGTCAAAATCAGTTGTGATAACCCAATAGTCCATTCCGTTAGCATGTTTAGTTGCTGTTAAAATTTCACTTGTTCCTGGCTGAAGCAAAACAGCTTTTGTCGCAGTAATAGCACCTAGGTTTCCATTTAAAGTAATGTCAACAATTGAATAATGTAATCCTGTTCCATTTGCAGTTGGCATTCCATCCTGGGCAAAGATGTAGAATTTTGTAGAATCATTTACAAAGGGAATAATAAGTGAAGACTGCTCTGAAGAAACATGCCCGCCGAGACCTGAACCATTTAACATGATAGAATGAGTTTTATCAAAAACATCAACTCCGTCCGTATAAAATAATATTGAACCATTTCTATTACTTTGAGTTGCTGAACCTTCTGTTTGAGGCATTGCACTATTAATTAAAGCAATAGGATTTCCTGAATTAAAATCTAAACCTGCACCTCCAGCAGCCGCATTTGTGCAATCACCTCCAAAATACCAAATTCTATCTTCTTTCTGTCCAATTATATTTAATTGAAAAACAAAAAATAATAAAACAAAAGTGTATTTTTTTAAATCCATCATTTTAAAAATTATTTAATCACTCCCCATAAATACCAATATAAATTTCTTTACCTGAATTTTTTTTGGCGCGATACATGCCTTCCGAATTAAATGGTAATTCAATATTTCCTTTTGCGTCGAGTGCAATTAGTCCGCCTTCGCCGCCAATTTTTACTAATTTTTTATTTACCACAATATCGCAGGCTTCTTTTAATGATAAACCTTTGTATTCCATTAAACACGAAATATCGTAAGCAACAACTGAGCGAATAAAAAATTCTCCGTGACCTGTACACGAAACGGCACAAGTATTATTGTTGGCGTAAGTTCCTGCGCCTATCATCGGACTATCGCCAACTCTTCCTAATTTTTTATTGGTCATGCCGCCCGTGGAAGTTCCTGCTGCTAAATTTCCTTGAATGTCTAATGCAACAGCACCAACAGTTCCGAATTTTTTTGAATTATCAACTGTATGATCTAAAACTATTGTGTCGCTTTCTTTTGCTTGTTGTAATTGGTCGTAACGCATTTGTACAAAAAAATATTCATCGGGTTCAAATTGTGCGCCCACTTTTTTTGCAAATTCTATTGCGCCGGCGCCTGATAAAAAAACATGTTCCGATTTTTGCATCACTGCTTTTGCCAATGAAATAGGGTTTTTAATATTGCTG
>JAHEYG010000053.1 GCA_023251725.1 Sphingobacteriaceae bacterium
TCGATACTATTTGTAAATTATTTTTTACGCGATGATGTATCTCTTTCATTAAAAATTCTTTTTCTTTTAAGGCCGCTTCAATTACATTTTTTTGTTGAGCTATGTGTTTGTTTTTAATAAACAAATCGTGTTGCCGTCGTTTATTCATTTGAACACTAATAGCCAAAAATAAAATCACAAAAACAAGCGCCACCATTCCCAAAATTAAATAAGCTCTTTGCGATTTAGAATGTTCGCTCGATAATTTATTATTTTCAATTATTTTTTCTTTTTCAAGCAATAAATTTTCCTTTTGATAAAGATCAAAAGCCACCTGCTGATTTACTAATTGCGTTTCGTTATCAATTTGAGCGAGCGAATCTTTAAAAGAAATATATTTATCATATAACTCAATGGATTTCGATAAATTACCCGTGTATTTATAATATTTTGCTTCCACAAATAAATTAGATAGAGTAGGACTCACATCGCTAATGGTTTGAATTAAATTTCGGCAGGTATCTAAATAACGTTTTGCTAAATCAAATTGTTTGGTTTCGAGATAACAATCCACAATTAAATTATAACTGTTCATCGCGCTTTCCAGATTTTTAGCTACCAAACTCCAATAAATATCTTTCTTCAATGAAGGAATGGCTTCCTTGTATAATTTTTGGCGCGTTAACGCGTACGCAATATTGCCGTCAATTAAAGCCGAGAAAAAATTATAGTAAGTTTCCTTCGGACTCGATTTGCGCTTAGCTTCAACCAATGGCTTTGCTAAATTAAAAAAATACACGGCGCTGTCAATAGTTCCGGCTTTATTAAAATGCACACCCAGGTTGTTGTAAAAATTGGCGAGCGAGTTGGTGTCTTTTTTTATTTTTTCATCCTTATCACTAAATTCTTTTCGCAATTGTTTAACGGATTCTTTGTATAAGCCCAATTTTAAAAAAATAATGCTTTTGTAGGATTCAAATTCAGCGAGCCTTCCTTTTGGAATGCGCGGCCGATTTACTTCTAATATCTGCTCAATGCCAAACGCTTTATTTAAATTACGTAATTTTAAATAAGCGGGTTTTAGAATGGAAAAAAGATTTAACGAATCTTCAAATGTTTTGGTGTGAAAACGTAAACTGTTTTCTAATAAAAAAACCGATTTGTGATATTGATTATTGTTATTTTCGTTTCGCGCGTCAATTAAATCAAACAAATATTTTGCTTCATTACTGTTAGTTTTATAATACACTCGCTTTTTTATACTGTGTAAAGTGTCTTTTATTTGCGGATAAACTTCCGCCAGATTATCAGAACTAAGTTCGGCGGCCAGTTTTACTTTGGTTTTAAAATCGGCAGCATTAAATCGCTTTATAAAAGAATCTTTGTAAAAACTTTGCGCAGTAAAAGAAAAACTGTAAACACTTAACAAGAGTACAACTATCTTACGTAACAAGGACATAAATTAATTTAATGTGAATGTAAAGCTAAATTTTATATCAGATAAAACAAAAGCCTGAGAACAATTTTAAAAATCTAAAACAAAATTGTTTTTTTAGGAAGCCCATCCTTCGCGGTCTAAACTTCGGTATTGAATTGCTTCTGCAATATGATTCGGCATAATGGTTTCAGAATTTTCTAAATCAGCAATGGTTCTTCCTACTTTTAAAATACGATCGTAAGCTCTTGCCGAAAGGCCTAATCTTTCCATCGCGTTTTTTAATAATGCGTTTCCCGCATCGCTTAATTGGCAATGTGTTTTTAAATCCTGCACCCTCATTTGCGCGTTACAATACACGCCGTTAGCGCCCGAATATCTGCCGGTTTGTATATTGCGTGCAGTTATAACACGCTCACGTATTGCAGTACTTGCTTCGGCCGATTGTTGTTTACTTAATTCACTAAACGGTACCGGTGTAACTTCCACATGCAAATCAATTCTATCGAGCAAGGGTCCGGAAATGCGATTCAAATATTTTTGCACAACACCTGGTGCGCACACGCAATTTTTTTCGGGATGATTATAAAATCCGCAAGGGCAAGGATTCATACTGGCCACTAACATAAAACTAGCCGGATACTCAACACTGAATTTTGCACGGCTAATGGTTACCACACGGTCTTCTAACGGTTGACGCATTACCTCCAGCACCGTTCGTTTAAATTCGGGCAACTCATCTAAAAATAAAACACCGTTATGCGCCAATGAAATTTCGCCGGGCTGCGGATTATTTCCTCCCCCAACGAGCGCCACATCACTAATAGTATGGTGCGGACTTCTAAACGGTCGCTGCGTAATTAATCCTGCGGCGCGCGAAGTTTTTCCGGCTACGCTGTGAATTTTTGTTGTTTCTAATGCTTCTTCAATAGTAAGCGGAGGTAAAATAGAAGGCATGCGTTTGCTAAGCATTGTTTTTCCGGCGCCGGGCGGACCAATTAAAATTACATTATGTCCGCCTGATGCTGCAATTTCAAGTGCGCGTTTTATATTTTCCTGTCCTTTTACATCGGCAAAATCAAACTCTATGTGATTCAATCCGTTTAAAAAAGTTTCGTTTATGTTGATGATTGTTTTTTCGAGACCTTTGCCTTCGTTTAAAAAAGTAATCACTTCCGAAATATTTTTTGCGCCATAAACTTCCAGGCCTTCAACTACTGCCGCTTCTGCAGCATTTTGTATGGGGAGAATTAGTCCTTTAAATCCTTCTTGTTTTGCTTTTATTGCAATGGGTAAACTTCCTTTTATGGGACGAATTTCACCATCCAGCGCGAGCTCTCCCATGAGAGCGTAATTCATAATATTTTCGGTATTTAAAAGTTCGGAGGCGGCTAAAATTCCCATGGCAATGGTTAAATCATAAGCCGAACCTTCTTTACGAATATCGGCCGGAGCCATGTTTACGGTAATTTGTTTTCCGGGAATTTTGTAGCCGTGATTTTTTAAAGCGGCATTAATTCGTTGCTGACTTTCTTTAACAGCGCTATCCGGTAATCCCACCAAAAAAAAGTTCACCCCTTGCGAAATATTAACTTCAACAGTAACTTTTGTGGCATTAATGCCGTGTACAGCAAATCCGAATGTTTTAACCAGCATAAATAGGGGCGTAAAAATAAGAATAATATGTCGGTTTTTTGAGAAAAGATTTTATTTGGGTTTGTTAATGTGCCTGATAAAAGGTATTTTTAAAAACTATAAGCTAAAAAAAACATGAAAAAAATCGATCTTATAATATTTGGTATATGTATAGTTTTAGGAACGGCTAAGGCACAAAAAAATGTTGACGTACCTGAATTAAATTGTTTTAATAAATGGTCGGTTAAGTTTGAAGAGCGCGGTGCCGAAGATGTTAAAGATGGTGTTTACACAGATGTAATTATTACAATTAGACAAGGTGCCAGATCTGATTGTTATGCGGGCAAAGCCGAAGTTATGGAAGGAAAACTGGTACGATTTTATACCGAAAAAGTAGATGGCAGTTTAGAAGAAGTAAAAAAATCGTGGAAAGGCGATACCAAAAAAAGCGTTTCAATTTATAACGGAATCAGTTCAACCATGGTTACTATTCACAATGAACTTATCAATGTAATTTGGCCAAATAAATTAAAGCCTAAAAAGGCGGCTCTTAAACGTGCGCCCGACCCAAGCGACGATTAAAAACATCTAAAATTTTATTTAGAAAACCGTTTTTTCAGAGGTCATCTCCCATTAATTGCTTATTTTTACACCCCTAATATTTTATTAATTATAAATTATTTTTATGCCAATGAATATCGTTAAAAAAGACATTGATAAATTAAACGCCGAAATCACCATTAATTTAGTGCCGGCCGATTACGAAAATAAAGTGAACGACGCCATTAAAAAAGTGCAGCGCACAGCTTCCATGCCGGGCTTTCGTGTGGGTAAAGTACCGGGCGGTTTAATTAAAAAACAATACGGCACTTCTATTTTAGCAGAGGAGTTAAATAAAATTTTGAGCGACTCGCTTCACCATTATATTACCGATAATAAATTAGAAATTTTAGGCAACCCGCTTCCCAAAGAAGAAAAAAAAGTAGATTGGCAAAATCAAAAAGATTTTACGTTTACTTATGAATTAGGATTGGCTCCGCAATTTGATTTTAAAGTTGATACTTCTCACAGTTTTATTTACAAAGTAGTAAAAGTAGATGAAGAATTAATTGAGAAATATATTAAAGATGTAAAACGTAATTATGGTAAACCGGTTAACCCTGATATTGCAGGCGAGAAAGATGTTTTGTTTGTGGATATGGTTGAATTGGATGCAGCCGGAATTATTTTACCCGGTGGCGTTTTTAAATCAACCAGCATTGGATTAGATAGATTAAAAAATGAAGCCACAAAAACTAAATTAATCGGGATTAAAAAAGAAGCCAAAATTATTTTAAACGCTTCAGAATTGTACGATACGGCTTTAGACAAATCGGTTTCGTTGGGAATTGAAAAAGAAGCGGCCGAAAATTTTAACAGCAACTTACAACTCACTGTAAAAAATATTGCGCGTTTAGAGGATGCTGAATTAAATCAGGAATTGTTTGACAAAATGTACGGCGCAGGAAATATTAATTCGGAAGAAGAATTTCGTGAAAAAATAAAAGGAGAATTAGCTTTGATGTTTAATCAGGATAGCGACAGGCACCTGATGAAAGAAATTGAACAAACCTTAATTTCTAAATTAAACATTGAGTTGCCCGACGAGTTTTTAAAACGCTGGTTAATGGCCGTAAACGAGCCCGCCCGAACCGGTACGGGCGGGAAACCACTCACCAAAGAACAATTAGAAAAAGAATATCCCGAATATTCTTCGGCCATGAAATGGAAATTAATTGAAAATAAAATTATTAAAGAAAATAATATTGTTGTGAGTCCCGAAGAAGCCACCGAAGAAGCCAAAGCATTTGTGCGTGCTGAGTATTCGCGGTACGGACAATCGCCCGCCGAAGAAGAGCTAAATAAAATTGCGAAAGATCTTTTAACCAAAGAAAAAGAAGCACAAAAAATATTCGAAAATATTTACAGCAAAAAAGTAATTCATCTTATTAAAACAAACTGTAAACTCGAAAATAAAGAAATGTCGTACAACGAATTTTTTGGGATTTCAAATTAATCCTCTTGCGTAAATTAATTTTTATAGCCGCGTCCTTTAGGGCGCGGATAATGAATCACGAAAAGTTTTCGGACTTTAGTCCAAATATTACCGCGCACAATCTCTTTCAATTACAAAATGTTTTCTTATTTTGATATCTTAGCTGAATGAATTTTTTCAAAACCATATTTTTATTTTTAATTCTCACGGCATTTATTTCAAATGCGCAAAAAGACACATTGAGCGAAATAAAGGGTTTCGGAAATAATCCCGGCAACTTAAGTTTATTTTATCATGTTCCGAAAAATGCAAACAACTTAAAAAATTCGCCAATGGTGGTGGTGTTGCACGGCTGTTCGCAAGGCGCAAACTCAGTCGCACAATTAACAGGCTGGAATAATTTAGCCGACGAATATGGTTTTTATGTTTTGTATCCTCAACAACATTTTCCCAACAATCCATCGCATTGTTTTAACTGGTTTAAAAATAATGAAATTGAACGCGGCAAAGGCGAGTGCGAAAGCATAAAGCAAATGGTAGATTACATGAATACTAATTTTTCTATCGACAAATCACAAGTTTTTGTAACCGGATTATCGGCCGGCGCCGCCATGAGTGTGGTGATGATTGCCACACAACCAAGTATGTTTAAAGCGGCAGCAATTTATGCGGGCGGTCCGTATAAACCGGGCTCTAATATTTTTTCATCGGCGGTGAGCATGACCGGCGCATTGGGAAAAACGCCTGAACAATGGAAAGAACTAGTGTGGCAGCAAAATCCCGCGTTCAAAGGAAATTATCCGAAAGTGTGTGTTTTTCATGGGAGAAACGATCCGGTGGCCAATATTAGAAACGCTTACGAATTAATTGAGCAATGGACTTGCTTGCACAAAACCGATACCATTGCCGACGAAAATGATTTAGCGTATTTAGGAAATAAAGACGTGAACCGTTTATCTTACAAAAATAAAAACAACGAAGAAGTGGTGGTGTTTTACAGAATTAATGAAATGGGACATGCTCTGCCTGTTGATCCGGGTCATTGTAAAAATCAGGGAGGAAAAAATGCGCTGTTTGCGAGTGACAAAAAGTTTTACTCAACGTATTACACCGCTTGCGATTTTGGTTTAATACCCGATTGGAAAATTACGGGCCCGAATGAAGTGGAGGTGAATCAAAAAAACGTGCAATTTTCGGTACAAGCAAAGCCCGATTATAATTACAATTGGATTTTGCCTGTAGGATGTGAAATTGTGGGAGAAAAAAATAAAAACGAAATTTTTGTTAATTGGGGAAACATTTCGGGAACCGTTAAATTGGAAGAGTTAGGCGCGAACGGTTGTAAATATTTTCATAAAGATTTATTGGTTAAAATTAAAGGGGAGTAAATCATATATCGAAGCTCCACGCTCAATTTTTATAATAAACCATTTTTAAATATTGATTTATCGAACCGAATAAATAATTTTTATTGTTAATTGTTACCGGTAAAATACTAAATGCTGATATACTGATCATACCACCGCTAATAAAATTAGTTAATTCAGCAGGAGTAATATCAACACTCTTTGCCAAACCATTAAATCTTTTATTGATTACCGAGCCATTAAACGCAGTTATAGTTACAATAATGGAATCTGCATTTTTAACACCATCAAAACCTAAATGCAATCCACTGTGAATTTTTATCGTATCGTTAATTTTATCGTCGCCGTCCATTTTCAAATCAGCAATGCCTCTCTTAAAATGATATTCAAACGACGACTGGTTATTTCCTACACTATTCCATTTATTATTTCCATTGCCGTTATTTCCTATGCTATCGATATTGTTATCGGTATAAAATCGGTTTGAATTATAAATCAAATTGTGATTACTAAAACTTAAATTACCATTAAAAAATTTTGTTGTGGTATCGCCTCTGGTTTGAAGAAAGTAAGCAATGTATTTTTTATTTTTTACAGCGGGCTGACCAAAATTTAATTCACGCTGCAAATTGTAAACCGTAAAAACACCATCAATGTTACTTCTGCTATAGGCGGGGCCGCCATTTTTATTTCCTTCATCTTCGTTTGCAAATGAAACAAATACAAACGATAAAATTAGCGGGTAAATATATTTTACAACTTTCTTCATCCTAAAATTATTGAATGGTTAATTTTTTCATTTCAACGCGGTTGTTACTTGTAACAATACGCACTAAATAAATTCCTTTGCCTAAAGAAGACATGTATATTATTTTACGATACACTCTGGTGTTGCTCACTTCATCGATAGCAATTATTTCGCCAATATTATTTAAAATGGTAAGTTGGGCATTTTCGTTTTCGTTTAAAGTAAAATCAATAGTTACCAAATCGCTCGCAGGGTTGGGATAAACATTAAAATAATTTTCTTTGCCTAATAATTTTGCCGCATCTTTTACGGCTTCTTCTTTATTAATTTCATTAATCTGCTCAATATTTTTTGTTGGAATAAAAGCAGCCATCAAATTTTCTCTAATGCTGTCTTTAACATTATCATAATTTACATAATGCGTTACAATATCATCTCCCATTACATCGTAACCTGTAAAATTATTTTCGGGACCTTTGGTGCTATCTATAACGGTTCTGAGCCCTGCGGCACCGCTAATACAATTGGCAGGCTGTATATAAGCGTATAAATTGGCGCCGGGCGCTACATAAAAGCCGGGTTTTAAATCAATATATTTTCCTGCTTTAAAATCAATATCGGCATTACTGTTAACCACATTATCGGCGGTAATGGTTTCGAAAGCTCGTATTACACAATGGTTGGGTTGTGCGCACAGCGGAATTACAGGTAACGGAACATTAATGTAACGATGACTCAAATCTTGATAATAAGCAGACGCAGAAAGACCGGAAGCGGTTAAACGGTATAAATTATGTAACATCATATAATCTATGCCATTAAATTCACCAAATTGAACACGTTTTGTATGTATTTGTAATTCTTTCGGAATATTTGGAGGATCAAGAGATGAATTCCATCCAAGAACGGGTTCATTAAAATCCTGCCTATTTTCTGTATGTTCAATTCTATTGTTTGTTGTCCATTCGAATTGTGGTCTAGCAAATGGTCCGAAATTATAAGGCCCAACACACGGAGCATCATCCAATGCCGATTTTACTGATGGGAGATATGCGCTATATGTAGTATTATCATTTGGAAATAAAATTTTATGTAAAAGAGGGGCATGAATTAAATCGTACCTTCTGAGTTGTGCCTCTTTATTCTGCTCATTACCATATGGATCTAAGACGTGAATGTTTAATGCTATTTCAGTCAAATTATTAAATCCAGTTACAGGAATCTGAATCGTGCCACATACAAGCGATGTGACCCAACTACAAATTAAGCTAAATGGCCAAGGTAAATTTGGGCAAATAAGACTTGCAACAGAATTGCATACATACTGGGCAACGTTTACAATACCTGTTTGCCATCCACAATTTCCTGTTGCTAATAAATCAACTTTAAAAGTTGCCCAATCCATATTCGTAGAAGGACTTGCAATAAAACCCATCCAAGCAGGAAGACCTATTGTATTAACATAAAGCGCATTATAATTACAAGTAAAAGGAACTAAACTACCAAATGGATTTATTAATGGAACAAAAGGGTTTGGTAAATTTGTTGTGAAGTTTTCTGCTCTACACATTGATTCCGCCATACCATATTGAACAAATGTTGTGTTACCACCTGGTTCCACAAGCGTATCATTTATAGGATTCCTCAAATTCCATAAAGGGTCATTTTTAAAATGTTGCGCTATACGGTCCGTTATATTCCATGCCTCTTGTTTCAGACTCCTAACATTTGCCCCTTCGTAAGGAAAAACTGTATTGTTATCAGTTGCGCTGTAGTCAACATATTTGTTAATTAAATTTAATCCCATTAATAAAGTTATAATATGGTCTTGGCTCATTGTATTATCAAATGCTGAACCTCCATTTTGAATATTTTTAAAACTAGAGGCCATCTTATTCTGTCCAATTAACATTTGACTGCAAAAACCCCGGTCGTGATCTTGATCATTTGGATAAAAACCTTCCGGTTGAAACGTATCTGGATGTATCCCATGGCTATAGTAATTAAAGTGATCATAATTTCTATATAAAAAAAGGTTGTCCATATCATCTCTTATCATAAAACCATTTAAAGGCATTGTATTACCATTCGGGAACCACTGTTCAGAAAAGTTATCAATTCTATTCAAGGCGTTTAATGCACAAAACAATTCGTGTTTTACGCTATCTGTTTTTTGATTATTGTTTTTTAATAAAGCGTATTCTGTTGCTAAAAAAGCAATGTGCATTCCAATAGAGGCTATGGCATCACCTGTTCTAAGTTGCGTATTACTGTCAAAGAGCGAAGGATAACCAGTAGTTCTTTCATCTCCCCTTTCATTAAACGGAACACTTTCGCCTTGCAACAATCCAATTTTTATAAAATCGTTATTAAAACGGGTTTTGTAATACCAGTATTTGTTAAAGTTTAAAATATCGTTTTGCGCGTTTAAACAAAACGAGAATAATAAAACGAAAATAAAATTACTTTTTAAAATGTATTTCATACTTATTAGCGTTATATGTTATGCATAACCAAAATTCGGAAGTTGTTATTTTTAGAATTGCCCAATTTTGAGTATTAGCATCAATAAAAATATTTTTCTGAAGCCCGTAAGGAGGATAAACTGCTGCACCCCCCCGGAGGTGGTAAAATAAATTTCTTTATTATTATTTACTAGTTTCCAATATCCCTGAGCGCTTACCCCGTTTGGAAAAATGACTTCTCGTACGGTTGGGTTTGTTAAAAGTCTAAATTGTGTTGGCCTATTAATGTAAGCTTTAATACTATTTACATTTGTAGAATCAAATCCATTAACTTGATAAGCTTCAACATACCAAGAACCTTCAATTAGACTTTCATTAGGTTTTTCACATTTAGTAAAACACAAGTGTATCACGATAACTAATCCAAAAGGTAAAAAATATTTTTTTAGCAATCTCATTGTTATAATAATCAATTAACCATTATTGTACAATTCGGTAATATGTTTCAGTTTTTTTAAATGCTTATTTTTAAATAAAAACTTAAATAATAAAAATCCGCCCGCTTCTAAAACTAAACCTGTAACCATGCAACCTATTAAAACATCATTACTAAAACCGTGTACCGACATTGCTCTTGAGCCGGTAAAACCAACAAACTGTATGGCTGCACCGGTAGAAGGCAAAAAAATAGCAAAACACTCGCGGGCTTTTTTATTTCGCATTACTGATTTATAGTCAGCATACATTATATCAGCGCTTTCTTTGTTATGAAAAGTATTTATCAAAAAAGATAATGACTCATTACTTACAGGAATATTTCTGTTTCCAAAAAAAAGTTTTTTGCCTTTAAGTTTTAAAGAGTCATTAACTTTTTTCACACAAAAACTTAATCGGTTTGTAACATAATTGACTTCCCTAACATTTTCGTTTGAATTTGCTATATGCCCAATAAAAAGCAAAGCAAAGCAAAGGCCAAAACGTAAAGAAATATTTTGTATTGTTTTCAATTTGTAGAATGCTAAGCTCACTAAAGCATTATTTATTATTTAATTTGTTTTTTAATTCCTTTACTTCTGCTCTTAATTCTTTTATTTCTTTTTTAGCTTCACCAATGTATAAATAGGCCTCTTCTAATTTTTTAAGAAAAATGGTCTGAGTTTCTCCAACGTTAACTCCATTTTCGTTTACTTCCTTTGTGGTTGGTACATCTTTTAAATGTTGGTAGGTGTTAAAATAATTTTCGGTTACTTCCCACTCCGGTAATTTGTAATCTTTCTTAAAAACGTAATCGGCCCATTTTACAGGGTCTAAAACAATTAATTCCTGGCAAGCAATTTTTCCGCCCACTTGTAACATAGCGTTAGCATGTACATTACCGGTTTGTACTTTAAGTAAACCAATAAAAGTTTGCCCGGTAGCTTTAACATTAAAAATAATTTTGCCAGCAGTGGCATCATTAATTACAAAGGCATTGCCGTTTACCGCAACAGAGGGCTTAATGTTTAAACCAACTTGTCCATTACCATAAACAGTAAAAGGTTCGTAATAAGCTCCGGTATTATTACCAACTACAAAAGACTTCGTTAAATCTTGATTAACTGTGGCTAATATATTATAACCAAACGGACCGCCTTGAGTGGTTGTTGAAACAAGTCCGGTATTAGTTGTATTAATAGTTAAAGCTGAGCCTGGCGCAGAGCCATCAATTCTTACATTGCCTCCCGAAAAATGAAATTTTTCGTTTGGATTGCTGATGCCGAAACCAATTTTACCGTCGGTTCTAATCCAAATAGATTTAATGCCATTTGCTTTTAAAATAAAGTCGCTGAAATCACAAGTTCCAATAGTATTGTCAGTGGGAGAGAAATTACCACCGTTATACCAAGAATCTGCTCCGGCTATACAAGGTCCGGCGGCACCAATGCCACCACTTAAACCAACTTTTAAATTACCTGAAGCATCAGCGTAAACAATTCTATTGCCCAAACCCGATAATGTATTTGCTTGAATGTTTCCCGAAAATAATGTTTTACCATTTACATTTAAGGCGGTGCCTACATCTCTTACCGGAGAACCTATTTCAAGATGGTTGCCTGTTGTAACAAAGGCATTATTACCTGTACATATATTTACATCCTGCCCGCATTTAGTATTAATATCCAATCCGCCTGTTGTACCACCTTTTGTATCGATGAATGATTTTGCTGTAGCACCCATAATAGTTATAATACTTCCTGCAGTATTAAAAGTATTACCCGCTGCTGTGTTATCGTAAACCTGCAATATATTTCCAAATTTATTTACAGTTGTTGGGGGAATAGCGCCGAAACAAGGACTAATTGTAACAGGCCCTGCGTTCAAAATTCCTCCAAAAGTAATAACGGCCGGATTACCTATGGTTGCGGGTTGAAAATTTATACCATTATTTGTGTCAAATAAAACGCCATTATCAACCTGCAATCCACCCGAAAATCGGGCGTTACCCATAACAGTAAGTTTATTCATGGCTCTTATATCTCCAACGATGCGGCTGCTGCTGTCAAGACGAATGGTATCGGTGGTAACAACGCTCGATTCCACACGATCGGTAATTAATATTTTTCCATCAACAAATAAATTATTTTTTATATGAGCATCGCCGTTTACATCGAGCAGATATTGCGGATTGGTGGTGCCGATACCAACGCTTCCTGTAGCCGGAAAAGTATTTGTTTGGGCCTTAAAGAAAAAAGGAGTTAGTAGAAAACAAAGAAAAATAAAAATTAAATTTCTGTTTTTGCGATTTGCGATTTGCGATTTGCGATTTGCGATTTGCGATTTGCGATTTGCGATTTATTAACCATAGTGAAAATATTTTACACTAATGTATAACAATTTTTTAATTAAACAAATTTATTTCAATTAAATCTAATTCATTTTTTTTAAATAAAAAATCCCGCTTTAGGGCGAGATTCATTATTTTCTTAATTAAAATTTTACTTAAGATCCAATTCAGCAATAATATTTGTAGCGCCTCCCAATTTATCAATAATCCAAAGCACATAGCGAACATCTACACAAATAGTGCGGTTCAAATCTTTATCGAAAGCAATTTTATGACTGAGTGCTTCGTAATTACCATCGAACGCCAGGCCAATTAATTCTCCTTTACCGTTAATAACAGGCGAGCCCGAATTGCCTCCGGTAATATCGTTGGTGGTAATGTATCCCACCACAATATCATTTACAGTGGCATCTTTATACTGACCAAAATCTTTATTTTTTGCCAACTCCAATAACTTGGGAGGCAAATCAAATTCATAATCGCCGGGTTTGTATTTATCTAACACACCATTTAAAGTGCAGATATAACTGTAATTAACGGCGTCGCGCGGCTTGTACGATTTTACATTACCGTAACTCACCCGCATAGTAAAATTTGCATCGGGGTACATTTTTTTTGCTTTGTTCATTTCTAAAATTCCTTTCAGATACGTTTTTCCCAAATAAAAATTTTGCGCGCTAAACTCGGTAAAATATTTTAAATAATTATTATTGAAATTATTATTGAAAGCAGCCGCAACAATAAATGCCGCATCTTTATGAAGCGAAGCAGTATCAGGATTAGCAATAAAACTTTTCCACTTTACAGAATCTAAAATAAAATTATTCGAAAAAACATAATCAGAAAGTGCCGAATACGATTTTGCAGTTTTAACATCGCCAAATTTTGATTTTACCCATTCGTAAAACCCTTTAGGGTGCTGAGCCGCGTCCACATCATTATAAAACATTTGTACAACAGCACCTAAAATATTTTTATCCGACGCTACATTTTCTGCTTTCACAAAAGCGGCTCTTGCTTTATTTATAGCTTCCAAAGTTTTTGCAATTTCATCTTTGGCGGCATCTTTTTTAATTAATGCTGCTTCCAGTTTTAATAATTGTGATGCAAAGGCCAAAATTGGCGAGCCAAAAATCCCTTCATTTAAATACGTGCGCTGTTTGGTATACGGTCGCCAGGCTTCGTAAATTTTCTGATAATCGTTAAATAAATTTTCATACTCGGATTTTCCTTTTGCCCAGGTTAAAAATGTGGCTTCGTTGGTTTGTTTCTCTTCGAAAGTTTTAAATTTTAATAATTGTTTTGTTTCTCCGTCAAAAAATTTCCAGTAATTGGCAATTTGCGCGTACGGACTGGCCAATTGCAATTTCACCTGATCATCCTTTTTCATTTCCTCAAACATAAATTTTAAACGCACATCGCGCAATCCCACTAATGAAGGATTATCGATATCGGTTTTTAATTTTACGCCGAAAGAAGTTTCGTAACGGTTGGTTCCTCCCGGGTAACCGTATATCATTGCAAAATCGCCATCCTTTACACCTTTAATCGAAACCGGTAAATAATATTTTGGTTTTAAAGGAATATTATCCACCGAATATTCTGCCGACTTTCCTTCTTTGTTTGTATAAACTCTGAAAACAGAAAAATCGCAAGTGTGTCGCGGCCATTCCCAATTATCGGTATCGCCGCCAAATTTTCCGATACTTTCGGGTGGCGCGCCCACTAAACGCACATCTTTGTAACGCTCGTAGGCAAAAAATAAAAACTGATTCGCTTTAAACATAGAGGCCACACGACCTTCGTAATTTGTGCCTTCCACTTCTTTATTGGCCATCTCCGTTAAAATACCCGGTAATTTTGCACTGAGTTCTTGCGCGCTCATGCCTTTTATTTTTTCGTTTACTTTATCGGTAACATCAGAAATTTTTACTAAAAATTGTGCGTTCACTCCGGGCGAAGAAATTTCTTCCTGTTTATTGCGCGCCCAAAAACCATCACGCAAATAATTATGCGAAACAGAACTTGCTGCTGCAATGGCGGCGTAACCACAATGGTGATTGGTAAAAATTAATCCTTCTTTACTTACAATTTCGCCGGTGCATCCGCCACCAAAAATAATTATGGCGTCTTTAATACAAGCCTGATTCATACTGTAAAGTTGTTCTTTACTTACTTTCAAACCTTTTTTAACCATGTCGGCATACACTTGTTCGCCTAGCAACATGGGCAACCACATTCCTTCATCTGCTTTTAATAACGGTTTGCAAACAAGGGAAAGGGCAAGAAAAAATATACTTATTCGTTTCATGTTTATACGGGTATAAAAACAGAACGAAACTAACAGAAAAAACAATATTTCACTAATTTTTTTTGGAAATTTAGAGTTAAAATAGACGGTTTTGCAATAATGGCAGATGAATGAGTATTGTGTCTCCCCTATATTGGGGGATTAAAATAATTTTGATTGATTGCTCTCGTGTTCGAGCAGCCATTTTTTACGCCACAAATCGCCTGAGTAACCAACTAATTTATTGTCGGTACCAATTACTCTGTGGCAGGGAATAATAATTGAAATTGGATTTTTTCCGTTAGCGGAGGCGGCTGCGCGAATGCATTTTGCGTCTCCCAAATTTTTGGCAAGCGTTAAATAATTTATGGTTTTTGCGAATGGAATTTTTTTTAATTCGTTCCATACTTTATTTTGAAATTCGGTTCCGTTTAATTTTAACGACAAATCAAAAATGGTAATTTGTTTTTTGAAGTATGCAGTAATTTGTTTTTTGGTTTCGGTTAAAATTTTATTTTCTGAAATTTCTTTTTTATTTAATTCGTGTTGTTGTGTTTTTGAAAATAGCACTGAAATTAATTCGTTTTTGTTCGAACAAATTTCCAATTCGCCAATGGGGGTTTCTAAATAATTATAATATAAATCGGTGTTATGCAAATTATTCCTTATTCAGTTTATTTAAATTCCTATCGATATATTTTTCGGAAGGAAGTAAAACTTTCTGAATTCGTTTAGCGTAATGTATGCTGTCGAGAATTTCTCTTTGCTTTTCTTCTATAATCGATTTTTGTTTAGTTATTTCAATATTAGCCCTTCGTTTTTGCCGGTACGCTCTTAAGATAAATCCTACCAAAAAAAGAACAAGTAATAAACCTGAACTCACTGAATAGAGGATAACTTGTTGCTTTTGTTTTTCTTTTTCATTGAGCACATTTTTTTTATCCTGTTCGATTTTTGTGGTCGATTCTTTTTTATCAAACTCATATTGCATTTGCTGCTGCATCGTTTTTTTTGTGTTTGCTTCATTGTTTAAACTATCATTATAAGCAATGTATAATTTATAATGTTCCAGTTCTTTTTCAGGATTTCCCATTGCGCTGTCGAGCATTGCCATTCCTATATAGGTGGCTTGCAAATCATCGTAACTTTCGGTTTCCTTAGAGAGTTTTAAAGAAATATTAAGATATTCTTTAGCTTTTTCAAACTGGTGCATGCCAACAAATAATGTTCCCAAATTTGAGCAACAATTTATGATACCGTTCTTATCGTTTATTTCTTTTCTTATTTCAAGTGAGGCCATATAATTTTTTAACGCTTCCGCATTATTATTTAATTCATCGTAAATTATTCCTATGCTGCCGTAAGCAGTGGCAATTCCATTTGGATTACCAATTTTTTTGAATATCGCCAGTGCGGAATTATATTTTTTTAAGGCTTCACTGCTTTTTCCCTGACGACGCAATATTTCGCCAATGTTAATGTAAGAGCCGGCAATGCCTTCCTCATCGTTATTTGCTTGCTTAATTTTTAGGGAGGTGTCGTAACTTTTTATGGCTTCAGAATAATTTCTTTGTTGAAGCTGTACATTTCCGATATTATTATAACAAATTCCTTTCCCTTTAGAATCGTTTAACTCGTCACAAATTTTAAGTGCGTTAATAAAATTTTTCTGGGCTTCGGGGTAATTACCCTGTTGCATATAAATATTACCAATACCAAGATAAAATTTTACCGCCGGATTTTTTTTCTTGATTTCTAAAACCAATTTTAATCCCAAAAAATAATATTTAAGAGCCTCCGAAAAATTACCCTGCCGCGATTCAATTAATCCCAAATTCTGATAGGAAGCGGCAACCCCTCTTAAATAATTAATTTTTTGAGCTAATGCCATGGCCTCTTTGCAATAAATTATTCCGCTATCAAAACCATTATGTCGCGTGTATTCCCAACTTAAATTGTGAAGACTATTTACTCTATCAGAATCATCTTTCGCTTCTTTAATTAATTTGCGCAGTTCAATTTTGGGATCATTAAGCAGGGCCGCATTTTGCCGGGCAAATCCCTTAACGAAAACGGCAAAATACACCACTGAAACATATAACAAAATCTTTTTCATTTAATCTTTTTGCAATTTATTTAAATTGCGTTCAATATATTTTTCTGTAGGAAGCAACGAGTTCTGAATGCGTTTGGCATATTGAATACTATCGGTAATTTCTTTATTTTTTACATCTACTAGCTCTTTTTGTTCCGAAATTAATTGGTTCGCTTTTTGTTTTGCACGGTAGCCTCTTAAAATTACAATGGCCAAAATAAACATCAATGCAAAGCCGCTTATAAAAGCATTCCGTATAATCTTTTGTTTGCCCTGCTCCTGCTTTGCAATATTCTCTTTCTGTTCAAATTTATAATTCATTTCCGACTGGAGCGCTTTCCTGGAATTATCAATGTTAAAGATACTATCACGTAAAATGATAAACTTTTTATAATTTTTAAGTGCAAATTCAAACTGGCCCGATTCTTCAAGTATAATACTCATATTCTCATACAGATTGTATAAAAGATACAAATCTTTAATGCTATCGGCATAGAGAATTGAAACAGCTGTAAATTCTTCCGCGTCTTTATATTTTTTTAATTCTAAATAAACCCAACCTATATTACATAGATTTCTTGCAATGCCCTCTTTGTTTCTTTGTTCTTCTTCCAGCTTTAATGACTTTTTATAATATTCAATGGCTTTTAAAGTGTCGCCCTGACTGTAATACACATTGCCCACCGCCGAAATATTTCTAGCCATAGCAGGTTTGTTACCTAATTTTTCGGCGGTGTTAAAAGATTGAAAAAGTGCGTCAAATGCCTGTTTGTATTCTCTATCGGCTTCTTTTTTCATCCCTTTATTTCTAAATTCATCGCCTAGTTTCAAATACACATTTGCCAAGTTTCCCAAGTGACGCGCCACACCTTCGTCATTTCCCAATTCTTTGTCAATTACCAAAGCCTTATTGTAATACTCAAGGCATAACTTATAATCGTTATTAAAATAGTGAACAATCCCAATATTACCAAGAGTAGTGGCTTCTCCTTTTTTATCTTTTACTTCCTTATAAATTTTTAATGCCATGAAATGAAATTCGAATGATTTCGGAAAATTGCTTTTATGCTGAAACACTTGAGCAATGCCGTCGATACTTGCGGCCATGTCAATTTTTCGTCCCGCCGCTTCGTTTATTTTAAGCGCTTGGTTAAGATAATGCATTGCTGAATCATATTCGCCAATGCGGTCTTTCATAATACCTATCATATGAAATCCCTGAGCAAAACCTCTTTGGTAATTATTTATTTTAGAAAGTTCCAAAACTCTTCTTGCATATCTCATAGTTGAATCATAATCCGAATTTTGAAAGTTCACCGAAATAAGATATAAAACGTTTATTCTTGTGGTATCGTGTTTAGCTATGGTCAGTACTTTTTTTAATTTATTTAAAGGTTCGGCATTTTGGGCACGGCACAAAATAATATTAATACAAATCAGGGCTAATACAAGGTGCCGAATTAAATTTTTCATTTTAAATCTCTTAAAACTTTTTTATACTTTCCCCTTTACAATTTCTTCCACTACCGCCGGATCCAATAATGTTGAAGTGTCGCCCAAATTATTAATATCCCCCTCCGCAATTTTTCTTAAAATTCTCCTCATAATTTTTCCGCTTCTTGTTTTTGGGAGTCCGCTTACAATTTGAATTTTATCGGGCTTGGCAATGGCGCCCATAAATTTATTTACTGTTGCTGTAATTTCTTTTTTTAATTCGTCGCTGTCTTTTCTTTCCCTGTCGGGGATAACGTAAGCATAAATTCCCCAGCCTTTTATTTCGTGAGCAAAACCGACCACCGCACTTTCCACAATATCGGGATGTTCGTTAATGGCATTTTCAATTTCTGCAGTTCCCAGTAAATGTCCCGATACTTTTATAACATCATCTACTCTTCCGGTAATCCGGTAATAACCGTCTGCATCCCTCCTACAACCATCTCCGGTAAAATAATAATTTTTAAAAGTCGAAAAATACGCTTCTTTACAACGGGCATGATTTTTATAAGTAGTTCTAATAATTCCCGGCCACGGAAATTTCATACACAATCGGCCCTCAACATTATTTCCTAACAATTCATTTCCATGTTCGTCCAATAAAACAGGCTGTACACCCGGCAAAGGTAAAGTAGCAAATCCGGGTTTGGTGACCGTTATGCCCGCAATAGGGGAAATCATAATTCCCCCCGTTTCGGTTTGCCACCAGGTATCAACAATCGGACAATTTTCTTTCCCAATATTTTTATAATACCATTCCCAAGCCTCCACATTAATAGGTTCGCCCACACTTCCCAATACACGCAATGAATTTAATTTATACGGTTTAACAAAATCCAAACCCATGGCTTCCAGCGAACGAATGGCCGTTGGCGCGGTGTAAAAAATATTTACGCTATGCTTGTCAATTATTTTCCAGAATCTTCCCGCATCAGGATAAGTAGGAATACCCTCGAACATTAATGTTGTTGCACCGGCTAATAACGGTCCGTAAACAAGGTACGAGTGCCCGGTTATCCAACCAATGTCGGCTGTACACCAAAAGATCCCACTCTTGGTCCCTCCCAAAGGGAGGGAGGTGGCATCGTATTGAAAAACATTTTCGAAAGTGTAAGCAGTGTACACCATATAGCCGCCGCAAGTGTGCACGACGCCTTTTGGTTTGCCGGTGGAGCCGGAAGTATATAAAATAAAAAGCATATCCTCAGCATCCATTATTTCGACTTCACATTTATCCGAAACCTTTTTAATTTCATCGTGCCACCAAACATCACGGTCGGCCAACATAGTCACGTTACATTTTGTGCGCTCGAGTACAATTACTTTTTTTACAGTAGGGCAAGTTTTTAAAGCTTCGTCAACAACACTTTTAAGTGGAATATCTTTAGAGCCGCGAAAACCGCCGTCGGCAGTAATTACTAAATTACAATCGGCATCGTGAATTCTGTCGGATAACGAATTAAAAGAAAATCCGCCAAACACTACCGAATGTATGGCGCCTATTCGTGCACAGGCTAAAACAGCAATGGCGAGTTCGGGAACCATTGGCATATAAATACAAATGCGGTCGCCTTTTTTGGCGCCGTTATTTTTTAAAACATTTGCAAACCAACAAACTTCTGAATGTAATTCTTTATAAGTAAATTTTCTTACCGCTTCATTCGGATTATTCGGTTCCCAAATAAGAGCAGTTTGATGAGCACGTTCTTTTAAGTGGCGGTCGAGACAATTTTCGGTAATATTTAATTTCCCGCCAAGGAACCATTTTACATCGGGCTCTTCGAAATTCCACTCTAAAACTTTATCCCACTTTTTTTTCCAAACAAATTGATTGGCTTTATCTTCCCAAAATTGTTCCGGATTTTGTACCGATAAGGCATATTGTTTTTTATAATCTTCAAAAGAATTAATAGAAATCATAAGGCCGAATTTAACCCAATGAAATTAGGCTTAAGAATGCCGAAAAGCAAAAAAATTAATCAGTATTATTTAGCAAATTCCGGTACAAAATACGTTTTGCTATTGGCAAAAACGTTTCTTCGTTGGGTAATGGCGATTTGGCCATAAATAAATACACCGGCGGGTTAGGAAGCCCGGGATTATTACTGATTATTTCCTGTTTTATTTTATCAACAGGTTTAGAAAGCGTGAGAGTGAAAGTTGAAAAATAAGAACTGTTTAATCCATATACTTCCTGCTGCATTAAAGTAACTTTCGAAAAACTGTAATTATAAGCAAATACTTTTTTTGACTGGTAAGGATACAATAAAAAATAACCCTCTTTATTATAAATTGGCAAAATACCAATGTGATTTACCAAAATATTTTGTTCGGCAAAATCGAAAATGCTTTTTCCTTTATTTAATTCGTTCACCATTAGCGGCTCACTGTATTCGATAATTTGTTTTAATTCATTTAACGATTCATCTTCATTAGAGCTCTCATAAATAAATTTTAAATTTTCGTAGTCGATCGTCTTAATGGTTTTCTTGAAATTATTTTCTAAAGTGGCGGTATTATTTTTTAACTGAATCAAATTTTTATAATGCGCAATAAGTTCGGGCAAATCGGGATACAATTTTTGCTCGTTAAAATGTTCTTTTACCTTTTGCAAATAACCCAAAAGCATGTACTTTTTGTACTCGAAGTCCAGGAGGTGCTCAGTAATCCAATTTTCAGAGAGAGTTGCCATACTATAAACTTATACGAAACCCGCTGTTAAAAAGTTTCTATTTAAGTCTAAATTAGCCCATAAATTGCGAGTAATTTTGATAGGAAATTAAAATTATAAACATGAGGATTGTTATAACGCTTATAGTAATGGTAATGATGGTGGCTTGTGTGCCTCAGCGACTAATGGAAGAAACGCAGGTTAAATTGGATAACTGCCACGCCGAATTGGCCGCCTTAAAAAAATCGAATGCCGATATGGAGGCAAAATATAATGAGATGAAAGAAGGCACCACTAAATCCGAAAAAGAACTGGCAATTTTAAAAAGAGATTCGGCCGTTTTAGGCGATAGTTACCGAATGATAAATGCAAAATTTACGAAGCTGAATGCCATCAACGATCAATTGGCCGATAAATATCAAAAATTATTAGCCGGTAACGAAAGAGATAATGCCAAATTAAGCGGCGAGTTACAAGGCACGCAAGAGCAATTATTAAAAAAGCAAGACGAATTAAAAGCGCTCGAAACAAAATTAAACAAACAACAATCCGATTTGGATGCTTTATCGGTTGAATTAAAAAAACGTGAGGCGCGTGTAAATGAATTGCAGGATGTTTTAAAGAAAAAAGATGATGCTGCCAACGATTTAAAAAAGAAATTAAGCGATGCGCTTTATAATTTTGAAAATAAGGGATTAACCATTACACAAAAAAATGGAAAGGTTTATGTGAGTATGGATGAAAGTTTATTATTTGCGAGTGGTAAAACGGCTGTAGAACCAAAAGGCGTTGAAGCTTTAAAAAATGTAGCAAAAGTTTTGGAACAAAATTCAGATATTAATATAATGGTGGAAGGTCATACCGACGATGTGCCTATGAAAGGCGCGGGCGAAATAAAAGACAACTGGGATTTAAGTGTGATGCGTGCCACTTCGGTAACAAAAATTATTTTGGGAGGAACCATTATTAATCCTGTACGAATTACTTCGGCAGGAAGAGGAGAATTTTTCCCGATAGATCCTTCTAAAACTCCCGAAGCACGGAAGAAAAACCGCCGCACCGAAATTATTCTCACTCCTAAATTAGATGAACTTTTAAAAGTTTTGGGGAATAATTAATTTTAAAAAATAAATTATGGGATTTGTAAAAGAATTTAGAGAGTTTGCAATCAAGGGAAATGTTATTGATTTGGCTATTGGTGTGGTTATTGGTGCGGCCTTCGGAAAAATTGTTGGTTCATTAATTGATGATGTTTTAACTCCTTTATTATTAAAACCGGCTCTTGACGCGGCGCATCTAAATAATATTAATGAATTAACTTTAATGGGAAGTATTAAGTATGGAAGTTTTCTCTCCACTATAATTAATTTTGTTTTGGTGTCGCTTGTTTTATTTATGGTGATAAAAGCCATTAATAAAATGAAAAAGAAAGAAGCAGCGGCAGCAGTAATTAATCCGCCCGAACTCTCGGGTACCGATAAACTTCTTACCGAAATTAGAGACGCTCTAAAGAAATAATTACAATAACGCACCAATCTTAAAAAGATACACCTTTTATTTTTATTTATTTTTTAGTTTTTCGAAACCTTAGCAAAATCGCCACGTAAAAGAAATCATTCTGAAAGCCCCATTAAGAATATTTTTTGCATGGCATTAAACTTTGTTAATTTTTAAGAGTCTAAATTAAACCTCCGGATTACTATTAAGTATAAAAAATAAATGACACATGAAAGGGCTTTTAAAAATTTCTCCCATAGTATTTTGTTTCGGAGCAAACGCTCAAAATGGTTCCGAATCAGATTTAAGGTTTATCGAATACGGATACTGCGCGGCCACTTATTTTAATGGAGATGCTTTTGTTTTTAATAAAACAAATACTGCAAATAACGATTCTTATAACAGAACTCCCGACACGGTGCCTAACTTAAATTTTAGCTATGGATGGAAACAAGGCACTTTTGTATGGTTAAATATAAATTCTGATTTTTCAATTAAGATTGAATTGGCCGGAACATTTTGTGTAAATAATTTAAAAAATAATTCTGCAAATACCGATCAAAAAATGAATTACAGCATGGGATACGGTATTGAATTTAAACCGCAATTAATTGTAAAATTAGGAAACGTAAATCGCCACCCCATTATTAAAATGGCTAAATGCATGAGCTATTATTTAAGCGGTCGACAAAGTTATTTAATAATGGGACCAAAATTTGCTTTGCAAAAAACCGACAAACAAGTTTTAGCGGGAAGCCCTTTAAATTATCTTTCTGTTGGAAGTATGTTCGGGGTGGGAATGGATAATATGTTTCCTAATTTAGATGTCGCTCCCGAAATTTATGTTTCATTCGATTTTCAACCTAATCAAAACAATTTTTTTCCAAATTCTAATTCTCGTTATTTTGCTTCGGTTACTTTGGCGCTCAATATTTTTTAATCCTTTTTATTTTGTCCTCTTTCAAAAAATGAGTACCTTTAAACAAGTTTAACGCTATGAAATCAACTAATCTGCAATTAAAAAAAATAAGTTTGATTGAATTCCTTCTTGGTATTCAGGACGAAAAAATATTTGCTAAAGTCGAATCCAATATTCATAAAAGTATAAAGTCAATTAAACCTTATGATATTGTTTTTACAAAAGAGGATATTGTTGAAAGAGCAGAATTTTCGAACCGGCAAATCAAAAAAGGACATGTATTGAGCCAAAAAGAATTGGAAATACAATCCAAAAACTGGTAATTTTTATGGGACAAATTATTTGGACCAATTTTGCCATTGCAGAACTCAAGAATATTTATTTGTACTACTATATTGTTGCCGGCGAAACTGTGGCCGACAAAATAAGAAAATCTATTTTTAATGCTACTGCTCCTTTAACCAAACAGCATTTCATTGATACAATTGAAGAAAATTTAATAGAATTAAAACAAGGACACAGATATTTGCTTAGCGGTAATTATAAAATTATTTATAGGGTAATAAATAACGACATTTTTATTACTGATGTTTTTGATTGTCGGCAGAATCCTAAAAAAATGAAACGGCAAAATTTAAAGTAAAAATCTTTGCGAAACTACTTTTTTTCCAAATTCTAATTCGCGTTATTTTGCTTCTGTGACATTGGCGCTGAATATTTTTTGAGAGAAAAAATCAATTGTTCAAATAACAAATCAAAATTTCACGCAAAGGACGCGAAGAAATAATTATGCAGAACTTTGCGTTTCTTCGCATTTTTAACCTTTGCGTTCTTTGCGTGAAATTTGCTACGAATAAATTTGTTTTGTAGAAATAACCCCTACTTACTCAAAATCTTAAATTCAGTTCTTCTGTTATTTTGTCTTCCTTCATCGGTATCATTAGTATCAATAGGTTTTGTTTCGCCGTAACCTTTTGCTACTAACCTATCCGAGCTAATTCCTTTCCCAATTAAATAAGATACCACCGATTGAGAACGGTTATCCGATAATTTCATATTGTAATCGTCAGAGCCTTTGGCGTCGGTATGTGATCCCAACTCAATTTTTAAAGTCGGGTTTTCGGTTAATAATTTTATCAATCGCTCTAATTCGTTGGCCGACTCCGGGCGAATAGTGGCTTTATCAAAATCAAAGAAAATATTTCTCAATACAATTACACTTCCCACTTCCACTTTTTTTAGCGCCACATCTTTATTATATTCCTGGTAATCGGCATCGGCCGTTAAAA
>JAHEYG010000054.1 GCA_023251725.1 Sphingobacteriaceae bacterium
AATGGGCATTTAGTTAGTATTTACGAACCGGCCATTCCATTTGCGAATCGTGCTTTTCGTTATGGCGATGCTTTGTTTGAGAGTATTAGGTTGTGTAACGGAAAAATAATGTTTATCCGAGACCACGTTGTGAGATTAAAATTGGGAATGACGGTTTTACGAATGAATGTGCCTGCCGAATTTAAAACCGAAAATATTATTGCATTGATAAATCAGTTGTGTGAAAAAAATAAAGTAGGGAGCGATGCAAGAATAAGATTAACTGTTTTTAGAAACGATGGCGGATTTTACGTGCCCGAAACCAATGATATTTCGTTTTTAATTGAAGCTGATAAAATTGAAACGATCGGATATGTATTAAATCAGAAGGGATTATGGGCCGATGTTTATGCGGATATAAAAAAACCAATTAATAAATTATCGAATATAAAAAGTTCGAACGCTTTGCTGTATGTAATGGCGGGATTGGCAAAAACCTCGATGAAATTAGACGATTGTTTTTTAATTAACGAGCACAGTCATATTTGCGAAAGCATTAGCGCCAATATTTTTGTGGTGAAAAATGGTTCGTTAACCACTGCCCCTTTAAGCGAAGGTTGTGTAGATGGTGTGATGCGCAAACAAATTTTTAGAATAGCCGCTGCTAATAAAATTTTAATTTTTGAACAGCCTATGACAATTAATACCGTTATGAATGGCGACGAAATTTTTTTAACTAATTCGAGCCGGGGAATACAATGGGTGGGGCAGTTTAAAAATAAATTTTTTACCAATCAGCGCGCTGTTTATTTTACTGAAAAATTAAATGAATTATCAAAACAGCAAGAACCCTTATGAACAGAAAAGAAATAATTGAACAAATAAAATTAAAGAAAACTTTTTTGTGTGTGGGATTGGACCCGGACATTGATAAAATTCCTAACCATTTATTGGAAGAAGAAGACCCGATTTTTGAATTTAATAAGCAAATTATTGACGCTACTGCGGATTATTGTATCGGCTATAAACCAAACACTGCTTTTTACGAAGCTTATGGTTTGAGCGGCATTGCGAGTTTAGAAAAAACATTGAAGTATATAAAAGTAAATTTCCGGAATCATTTTTTAATTGCCGATGCTAAGCGCGGCGATATTGGAAATACTTCTAACATGTACGCGAAAGCTTTTTTTAATCGCTTACACGCCGATGCAATTACGGTGGCGCCTTATATGGGAAGCGATTCGGTAAAACCATTTTTGCAATTTGAAAATAAATGGGTTATTGTTTTGGGATTAACCAGTAACGAAGGCTCTATTGATTTTCAACAGCAGAAAACCGCAACCGGTGAGCAGCTTTATTTAAATGTAATAAAAACCTGCTCGTCGTGGGGAACGGATGAGAACATGATGTTTGTTGTGGGCGCAACCAAAGCACAAATGCTTATGGACATTCGGAAAATTGTTCCGAATCATTTTTTATTGGTGCCAGGAGTTGGTGCGCAAGGCGGTTCATTGGAAGAAGTTTGTAAATATGGAATGAATAAAGATGTTGGTTTGCTAATAAATATTTCGCGCAACATAATTTACGCCGGTAAGGGAACCGATTTTGCAGAAAAAGCTTCGGCGGAAGCAAAAAAAATAAGTTTACAAATGCATTCATTTATCACAGATGCAACATTGGATAAAATTTTACCCGGCTAAAAATTAATAACTCCCGCCAAACCGTATAAAAAATAACAAACAGAAACTAGAAATAAACAACCAAAAAAAAATGGAACAGAATCAACCAAATCAAATCGATATAGAACTAAGCGAAGAAGTAGCAGAAGGTATTTACTCGAACTTAGCCATTATTACTCATTCGCAAAGCGAGTTTGTAATTGACTTTATAAAAATGATGCCCGGCGTGCCAAAGGCAAAAGTAAAATCACGCATTGTATTAACGCCGCAACATGCTAAGCGATTGGTAAAGGCACTAAACGATAATGTACAGCGCTTTGAACAAGTTCACGGCAAAATAAAAGACGCCGATTTAAATGCGCTTCCGTTAAGTTTTGGCGGACCAACAGCGCAGGCTTAATTTTTTTTGTTTTATAACTTTCTGAATTTTATTATGAAAAAAATAATTTTTTGTGTTTTAATTTTTTTGGTGGGAATTAATTTTATTTCTATTGCTCAGCAAAAAGCCGAAAAGTTTTTTTATAAAGACACCGTTTTTACTTTTTTAGAATGTAAAATCGAAGTGATAAAAAACCTCTCTACTGATAAGACGTTTAAAACAACTCTTATTATTACTAATCCAACTGATAAATTTTTTATTATTAACCCGTTGGAAGTTTTTAGTTTTACCGATAACTCGTCAAATAAATACCAAGGTGCATCCCGTAAAGTGGAAGTTATACCGCCCAATTTTACACGGAAATTTGTATTAAGATTTGAAGGTACAGATTTTAGAGAGTCAACGGTTAATATTGATTTTAGCAAAATGCAAATGACCGAGCAGTTTTTGGCTGTTTACGAATTGGGAGATTTGGATTTTAGCCGTGAAAATTTTCGTGAGGCCGGCCCCGTTAAATTTACAATCGACGACAAAGATCCTTCGGCGCACAATAAAGTGAGTTACAAAATTATGGCCAAGTTGGAGTATACCGGCGGTAAATTTTTAGGATTATTGCTGTATAACATCAATGTAAAAACAAAAGACGGCGCCAATTATAAAAATATTGAGAAGCCGCATTTATTTCAATATAATAATAGTAAGACTTCAGAAAGAATAATTTTGATATTTCCACTGGAGCCTGAAGCAGGAAAGAAAGAAAATGCACCAACAATAAGTTTTCATGATGTTTTCAGAGAATATACTTTAGCTAATATTGAAGGATTTAAAATTAAATTAAGACAAGGAAATATAGATGATTATAAGGGGCGACGGAAAACAGAAACCAAAGACGATGATGGCGAAACGGATTAATCTTTTTTTTATTTTTTATTTTTGTTTTTCTATTTCGCAGGCGCAGAGAAAAGTAATCGATTCTTTAATAAATGTACTGACTGTTATTAAAGAAGATACTTCGTCAATCAATTCGCTTAATTCTTTAGCTTCTGCGTTTCGTTTTAATCAGCCCGATACTTCCATTTTATTGGGAAATCGTGCTTTAATGATGGCCGAAAAAATTAATTGGAATCCGGGCATTGCCAAAACCGAAAGAAACCTTGGAAGTTTTTACCGACTCAGGGGAAATTACCCGGATGCTTTAGAGCATTATACAAAAGCGCTTGAAATATTTGAACAAATTAAAGATTTATCGGGAATAGGAAATACATTAGGAAATATAGGAAACGTTTATTGGAATCAAAGTAATTATAAGAGGGCTTTGTCTTATTATTTAGAAGCCATAAAAAATATGGAACAATTGGGGGATAAAAATGGAATTTCCACCAACTTAGGTAACATTGGAAGTACATATTATAATCAGGGAAATTATGGCGATGCTTTGGAATATTATTTAAAGGCATTAAAAATTTCGGAAGAGGTGGGCGATAAAAATATTATCACAAATCATCTTGGCAATATTGGCGGTGTTTATTCGATGGAAGGGGACTTGTCGCGCCTCCACGGCGATACAATTTTAATGAAACAAAAATATTACCAGGCTCTGAATTATTTTTTTAAATCATTAAAAGTGGCCGAGGAAGCAGGAAATAAAGATGCCATTGCTTATGAAATGGCCAACATTGGAGAAATTTACCTTAATGCTCCAACATTAAATCCCACGCAAAGTGAAACAAAAAAAGGATTGGCACTTGCAGAAAATTATTTGATACAAGGATTAAAAATTTCGGAAGAAATTAACGGCCTCGAAGGGTTAAAGAGATTTCATCAATGTCTAAGCGAACTTTATTCTAAGAAAGGTGAATTTAAAATGGCTATGAATCATTACAAGGAGTTTATTGCTGTAAGGGACACCATTTTTAATAAAGAAAATATTCAAAAACTTATTCGTACCGAAATGAATTACGAATTTGATAAAAAAGAAGCAATGACCAAACAAAGCGAACAAAAACAAATTGTTATAAGAAATGCTTTTATAGCAGGCTTTGTGTTTGTACTTTTTTTGTCAATATTCATTTTTGGCGGGTACCGTTCAAAACAAAAAACAAATTTCGAACTGGATATAAAAAATAAAAAGATTGAAACCGCTTATCTCACTATTGAAAAGCAAAAAGAAATAGTAGATGAAAAAAATAATTCGCTTCAGAGATTGCTCATCGATAAAGAACTTTTACTAAAGGAAATTCATCATCGTGTTAAAAATAATCTTCAGATAATTTCAAGTTTGCTCAATCTGCAGTCGAATTCAGTGAGCGATAAAAAAGTAGTGGATGCGTTAAAGCAAAGTCAAAGTCGTGTTAATACCATGGCCATTTTGCACAACAAATTATATCAAACAGCCGATTTTTCAAATGTTTCTATAGGTGATTATCTGTCGCAGCTGGTTTCATCTATTTCTGAATCTTTTAAGTCGGAGAAATGTTTGGTTGAATTTAAGATTAATGCCGATGAAGGTTTAAAGTTCAATCTTGATACCGCTATTCCGCTTGGACTAATCATAAACGAATTAATGACAAATTCTTTTAAATATGCGTTTGTAGGAAAAGATAATGGGGTTATCGATATTAATTTGCATAAAATAGAAGGAAATAATTTCAGATTTATTTTTGCAGATAACGGCGTTGGCTTACCGGGTGATTTCAAAGAAAAAATGACACAATCGATAGGCCTCGAATTGGTAGAAATGTTGGTTCAACAATTGAATGGAAAGATTGAAATAAGTAATAATAATGGAGCTAGGTTTGACATAAATTTTGTTTCAGTTTTAGAGAAGGCGCAGGCGTAAAAACGATTTGCATTCGGCTTAGCCAACCAATTAATACTGAGATTGGCAAAGGCAGGTTTGGGCGGTAATAAATTATTAAAAAAGGCAATATCTCTCACAAAAGAAAGATAAATATCATCTTCAACGAGGTTTATTCAGATAAATTGACTACATTTGAATATGAGCAAGGAGATAATTATTAAAGTTAGCAAGCCTGAAACTGAGAATGAGATTCAGGATTTTAAACAATTCAGAGCAGAGCTCAAAGTTTTACTTACCAAAGGTAAAATTAAAGTAGAAGAAAAATTCCGTGATTTTACATTCACCATTTCTGAATCTACTAAAGAAGAAGAACAAAAAATCGCTGCTTTCATAAAAGAAAGTAAAAAAGTAGAGTTCGTTTAGGTCAGTCCAGTTTTTTTTAATTCACTTCAATGCTCAATCCGTCGTAAGCCAATTCGATGTGTTGTGGTAATTCTAAATTTACATCTTTGTGCAAACCTAATTGGTGTGACATATGAATAAAATAAGTTTTTTTTGCTTTTAATTCTTCGGCCAAAGCAATAGCTTCATCGAATGTAAAATGCGAAATATGTTCGTTTCGACGTAAAGCATTTAAAACTAAAACATCAGAACCTTTTATTTTATTTTTTTCTTCCTGGCTGATGTAATTGGCATCTGTGATATAAGAAAAATTGCTAATGCGAAACCCCTTAACGGGAAGTCTGTGATGCAACACATTAACGGGCTGTAATTTTAAATCTCCCACCCAAAAAATTTCATCCGTAATAGTCTTAAGTTCAATTTTAGGAATGCCCGGATAATCTTCGCCCGAAAAAATATAAGCAAACTCGCGTTTAATAGCCATCTGTACACGCTCGGTTGCGTAAACAGGCATGACCATTTTATTAATGAAATTAAAGGCACGAACTTCATCCAAACCGGCAATATGATCTTTGTGCTCGTGTGTAAAAATAACAGCGTCTAATTTCGTAATTTTTTCGCGCAACATTTGTTGTCTGAAATCCGGGCCGGTATCAATAACAATTCGCGTAGTTTCACTTTCAATCATTACCGACGAACGCAACCGATTATCTTTAGAATCAGAAGAAGTACAAACTTTACATTGGCAACCAATAAGCGGAATGCCTTGTGAAGTACCGGTTCCTAAAAATGTAATTTTCATTGATTATTATTTTTACCGATTAAAAATAACTTTAAAAAAATGAGTAAGCAAACTTGGTTTTAAGGCAATGGTAAAAAGTATTCCGTAAATAGCGCCCCAAAAATGTGCTTCGTGCCCAATGCGGTCGGTATTAGGATCGCCGGTTTTTCGTTTGCTTAAATAATATGAACCTCCCAAAAATAAAATCCCTAATAACCAAGCCGGTAAAGGAAGGAAAAATAAATTAAGAATTTGAAAAGGCTGAATAATAATAAAACTAAACATAATAGCATTAATAGCACCACTTGCACCCAGCGAAGAGTAGGAAGGAATATTTTTATACCGGAAAAACTCGGTAAATGAAGCCGCGTAAATTCCTCCGGTAAATAAACCGATGTAAGCGAGCCGCGCCAGTTTTACGGCGTGCATTCTTTCTTCGTCGCTTGCATTTAAAGGATTATCAATAAAAATATTGACATAATAAATTTCTTCCACAGCATAACCAAACATCCACAGCGAAAATAAATTTAATCCCAAATGCAAAGTATCGCCATGAATAAAAGCATGAGTTAAAAAACGGTAATGTTCGCCATGATGTTTAATAGAGTAGGGATGAAATAAATATTTTTGCATTTTACTTTTATCGTAAAAACAATACGCCGAAAAAACTATTATTATTATTATGAATGCTGTTGTAACCATTATTTAAATCTAAAAACTGTAACCTGCAATTAATTTAACTCCAAAATCTTCGCTATAAAAAATCCCATCAAGCCCACGTTCAAAAATACCAAACCCGGCATTAAAACCTTTACTGTCCTGTCCAAAATATAAAAAAGTTTGTTCAGCATGAAAGCCGGAAATTGCATTATTGACATATGTTATTGTTGAACTTGTTATGGTATATTGAAACGTGTTATAATAGTAATAATAATTTGGATTGCCCGTAAAAACAGAATTATAAGCTTTACGAGTAAAATTTTCTGATCCAAATAATACAGTGAAGTCAAAAGAAAGTGCCCATGATTTTTTAAACCTGAAGATAGATGAAAGGCCAAGATTAACAATATAATAATTTAAATTTTCAACATTATTAGGAAAGTCAGGTTTTTTAAAAATATTCATTAAACCAAAAAAAGCACTTGGACCAATGCCAATATTGGGTTGGATTTTTAATTTGAAAAAGGAAGTGTATTTAAGCCCGCATCCATAAGAGTTAACTGCAATTGAGGTAAAAGCATTTACTAATTTTTTATGTTTTTCGAAAGGAAAACGTGGATTAATCTTTTGACCTGTAACAATTCTAAGAGAATCATTTTTACCTGAAATAATGGTGTCCTTACTAATAAAATTAACGAAGTCATTTATGCTAAGTAAAATTACTCTTTTCAATCTGTTAGAATGATTAAAAGTCACGTCCGAAAATTCGCTCTTAACAGTTCTCGAGGTTTTTGTTACAAACACTAAAGTTGTATCAAGGTATTTATAAAAATCCATTTCTAAAAACGCGATACCTGTTTCCAGCTTATTGGCTTCTCTTAATTCTTCAATATGCAAATTGGTAACCTTAATTAAATATTTTAGAGCATTCTCATTAGTGAACGCGTTTTGAAGAAATTTTTTGAATTCGCTTTTTACCCCGTGAAAAAGGTCGGCGCAAATTTCATTTTCGTATTCTTCCAAAAACACGGTGCCGATTGAATTCGAATCTTTTCTTGCATCAATAACTTCTTCGAAATAATAATCTTGCTGAACATTTTGGTTTGCTTTCTCAATTTTAATTTTGAAACAATTTTGAGGAATAAAATAAAAAGGAAGTAATGAAATAATTAATATCAAAAATGGTTTACTCATCCTATTTATTTACAACCGCTGTTTCATTAATTAATTCTTCCGATTCCATGTCGCCCATGTATTTGTGAATGGCCCAATGTCCGAGATAAATGAGAGGAATCAAACATAATGCTACTAATATTTTAAACATATATCCCCAGGCTGCATTCACCATAAATTCGCCTAAGGCCCATTTACCCGGAATTACAAAAGCAATGAACTGCACCAAAAATGTATCAATGAGTTGACTAATAAGAGTACTTCCGGTAGCCCGCAACCAGATTAATTTTTTCCCCGTTAAATTTCTCAACCGCCAAAAAATATAAACATCCACTAACTGTGAACTAAAGAAGGCACAAATACTTCCTACAATTATCCATTGCGATTGTCCGAACACAGTAGTGAATGCACCATCACTCACCGGCGAAAATCCTACTGCTTTTAAATTCATTGCCACTGTAATTAAAACGTAAGTGTAAATAATTAATCCGATGGTAATAAATGTCAGTTTTCGTACACCGTTACGTCCATAATACTCATTAATAAGATCTGTTAAAATAAAAACTACGGGCCATAAAATAATTCCGATGCTCTGAGTAAAAATTCCGAAAAACTGAACTAATTTTCCGCCAATAAGTTCGGCAACGATGGCATTAGTAACAAAAAATCCGGCAAGAATAATAAACACTAGATCTTTTCGTTTTTTTAAATCCATTATTTTTTTAATACTGTAAATTCAACACGACGATTCACTTCATTTTGCTCTGCATCACAATCCATACCGTCTTTACAATCGTTTAAGATATTAGTTTCTCCTAAACCTGCAACTTTTGCAATTTGTTTGCGGTTTAATCCCTTTTTTAATAAATAGTCTTTTACCTGGTTAGAGCGGCGACCCGATAATTCTTTATTAAATCCTTCGGTACCCTGACTATCGGCAAAACCATTTATTTCCAGTTTTAATTCGGGATGCGATTTTAAAACCTCAATATTTTGCGTAATTATTAAAACGGCATCAGCTCGTAATTCAGATTTATTGAAACTGAAATGCACCGGATGAACATCAAATCCTATACTTTGCAATTGCGCGTCGGATAATTTTCCGTGGTAATTTGTTAAGCTTACAACGGGCTCAACTGTTTTTGTAATAACGGGAGGCTCAATATCTTTTACATTTACAGTTGCTGTGTTGCATACGACATAAGGTTCAATACAGGTATCGCAATAAGCATAAATCTTTGCGAGAATTAAATTGGCACCCGGTTTTTTAAATGTATGCGTAATCTCGTTGGTGGCCGATAAAACGTATTCGTCATTAACTTTCCATGTATAGTTTAAAATTTTGTAATAATCAGAAATTCCGGCATTAATGGTTTTACTGTTCTCGTTATCTTTTAGATCACTAACGGTCAGGTTAAGATGACCGTCATTTTTATCGACACATTCTTTTTTGAAATTTTTAATGTAATTCACTTTATAAATATCCATATCACCTTTTCCGCCAACGCGGCCCGACGAAAAATAACCAATGGTACCAATACTATCCTGCACCATAAAAATATCGTGTGCCGGCGAATTAATGGGCTGACCCAAATTTTCGGGCTGCGACCAAACACCATTTACATTGGTAGATTTGTAAATATCAAATTCGCCGTAACCGGGAAGTCCTTTAGAGGCGAAAAACAATGTATTTCCGTCGTCGCTGATAAACGGCGCATCTTCATCGTATTCGGTGTTGATGGGTTTTCCTAAATTAACCGGTTTGCTCCAGGTATTGTCGCCGGTTTTAACTGATTTATAAATATCAATGCCACCAATGCCGTCCGTACCTTCACTTGTAAAATACAAAGTTTTATTATCGCGGCTAACGCAAGCATGATTTTGGTAAAAATCGAAATTAATACTTTTGGCTAATTTTTTTGGAGATTCTTTGTTGAGCTGATTCATATCGATCTCAAAAATTTTACTATCTCGATAAACAAATAATTTTTTTCCGTCGGGCGACATGGAAATAACCGATTCGTGATGTTTACGGAATTTAGATTTTAAAAATAAATCGGGAACTGTATAACGGCGGGGTACTGCAAATCTACCGTATTCGGTTTTGGCGATATACATACTTTCAAAAAACTTTCCGTCTAAATAATTTATTTTTTCATGTTTATCGTCTTGGCGTTTCGAAGTAAAAATTAATTGATTATCGGGTGTAATTACCGGAACATATTCGGGCATTTTGGTATTTATATTTGCGCCCATATTTACAACGTACCAATCTTTAGGATCGGTGTGTTCGCTGTGTTCAATTCCGTATTTACAATCTGCTTTTCTTTTTATTACATCCATTTGAAATAAACGATCGTCTTCTTCAATAGCTTTTACTCCCTCAAGTTTATTATAAAATTCAAGTGCTTCTTTATATCTGCCAAATTGCTGATAGCTTTTTGCCAATGCATAATGCAAATCGGCTAAAGTATCGGTGGTAATATGTTTGTAGGCATTTTCGAGATAAGGAAGAGCTTCATCGGGGCGACCCATAAATTCTGAAAGCGTAATTCCTAATCCGAGATTGGCTCTATAATTTGTTTTATCAAGTTCAATAGCTTTTAAGTAATAGGTGCGCGATTTTTCTAAGTAACCGTTTTCGCTGGCGCGGGAAGCTTTGCGCAGGTATTTATTAACCTGAGCAGAAATACTCAGGGAAAAAAGCAAAGAAAAAATTAAAAGGACCTTCTTCATTCTTTAAAATAATTTACTAAAGATATAAAAAATCAATAAGCATAAGGAGGTGTTTATTATAATATTTGCAGAAGCCCAAACATATTGTTGCTGTTTAAATAATTCAAATGTTTCGAAACTGAAGGTTGAAAAGGTACTCAAGCCCCCGCATATACCGGTTAATATAAATAGTTTAACAGAAGAAGACGTTTCAATTTTGTCATGAAAGATCCAAAAAGCAATACCAAAAATGATTGAACTAGTCAAATTTGCCGATAAAGTGGCTATAGGAAGATTTAGTGAGGTTTTTGAAAATACAACACCAAATAAATAGCGAAGCACGCTTCCAATGCCTCCTCCTATAAAAACCCAAACGAAATTCATAAATTTTATTTAAAAGCTAAATAAACTGCTCCCGCAACAGAATCATTTTTTGCTCCGGTAACTGAACTTAAGGTATTAATTTGATTATTCATTCTTAGCATTCCTAAAAATGCGAAAATTAAAGCTTCCTTAAAATTAATTAGGATTGTGTTTGCTAAAATAATTTCTCCTTTAAAATAGGATTTTAAAATTTCCAATAAAAAAACATTGTGTGCGCCGCCACCCGTAATAAAAACATTTTTTATTTCGGTATCAGTTAAAACGCCGGCAATTTGTTTTGCAGCGTGATGCGTTAAAGTACACAAGGTATCTTTAATTTCTAAATTGTGTTTTTCAACCAGCGGTAAAAAAATAGTTTCAAACCATTCTCGTCCCAATGATTTGGCGCCTTTTAATTTATAAAAACCAAGCGCGTTTAAATCATTCAGCAAATCGTTATGGCAATTTCCTTCGCGGGATAATTCACCGTTCTTATCGTAATCTGCTCCTGTTTTCTGTGCAAAATAATTTAATCCCATGTTAGCGGGACAAATGTCAAAAGCCAGTCGTTTATTATTTTTATCATCAAACGAAATATTGGCAATGCCGCCTAAATTTAAGCAGCTTTTGTATTGAGGAAACAATAATTTATCTCCCAACGGAACCAATGGCGCGCCTTGTCCGTTTAAAGCCACATCTACACTTCTGAAATCGCACACTGTTGTAATTCCTGTAAGCGCCGCAATAGTTGCTCCACAACCAATTTGCGTGCTGAATCCCATTTTTGGCTGATGAAAAATGGTATGTCCGTGCGAAGCGATAGCATCTGGTTTAACACCATCTTTCAAAAAATGATTTATTTCTTTAGCAATGTATTTTCCGAATAAATGATGCAACCTGAAATAACTTTCAACATTCAACTCATAAGCATTTTTAAGTTTATTTTTTTGTTTTTCGCTGTAAGAAACGGTTTGGGATTTAACCATCTTAAATCCGTATAAATCGCCTTTTTTATCAAATTCGCATAGTGCCAAATCGAGGCCATCGAGCGAAGTGCCACTCATTATACCTAAAATACTATATTTACCTGAGTTTAGCGGCATAATAGTTCAAAAATTTATTACAATAAAAATCAATAAAAATTAGAGCAATTATTATATTTGCAAGGTAACAAAAAATAATATTAAAACTAATACTACAAAATCATGCATTTCGAATTAACTGAAGAGCAATTGATGATACAAAAGGCGGCGCGCGAGTTTGCACAGAGCGAATTAAAACCCGGTGTAATTGAGCGCGACGAGCATCAGAAATTTCCGGCGGAGCAAATTAAGAAATTGGGAGAACTTGGTTTTTTAGGAATGATGGTGGATCCGAAATACGGCGGTGGCGGAATGGATGCTATTTCTTACGTTTTAGCAATGGAAGAAATTTCGAAAGTAGATGCTTCCTGCAGTGTGGTAATGAGCGTTAATAATTCGTTGGTGTGTTGGGGACTCGAACAATTCGGAAACGAAGCGCAAAAACAAAAATATTTGGTTCCATTGGCAAAAGGCGAAATAATTGGGGCGTTTTGTTTATCGGAACCCGAAGCGGGCAGTGATGCTACTTCACAAAAAACAACTGCTATTGATAAAGGCGATCATTATATTGTTAACGGAACAAAAAACTGGATTACTAACGGAAGTACCGCTTCGGTGTATTTGGTTATGGCGCAAACCAATGTCGAGTTGGGACATAAAGGAATTAATTGTTTGATTATTGAGAAGGGCGTTCACGGTTTTGCAGTAGGACCAAAAGAAAATAAATTAGGCATCCGCGGAAGCGATACGCACTCCTTAATGTTTGATAATGTAAAAGTACCGAAGGAGAATCGTATTGGCGTAGAAGGATTCGGATTTAAATTTGCGATGAAAACTCTCAGCGGCGGAAGAATTGGAATTGCTTCACAAGCTTTAGGAATTGCCAGCGGCGCTTACGAATTAGCATTGGCGTATTCGAAAGAGCGTAAAGCTTTCGGAAAAGTTATTTCTCAGCATCAGGCTATACAATTTAAATTAGCCGACATGGCGACTAAAATTGAATGCGCAAGATTATTAATTTTTAGAGCGGCCTGGTTAAAAGATCAACACTTACCATTAGATAAAGAAAGTGCAATGGCAAAAGTTTTCGCCAGCGAAACTGCAATGTGGGTTACTACCGAAGCGGTGCAAATACATGGCGGATACGGTTATGTAAAAGAATACCATGTTGAGCGTTTAATGCGCGATGCAAAAATTACGCAGATTTACGAAGGTACAAGTGAAGTACAGCGAATTGTTATTTCGAGAGCGGTTCTGGCATAAATCTTAATCTTAATCTTACCATCCTCAAAATTGTTTAAAAAATTAGCGGCCATTGTTGTTTAATCAGTATTAAATTACTAAGTTTGATATGTAGTTGGGATTAACGTTGTATCAATGAATTTAATTGCATGAAAATAATTTACACAAAAAAACTTCCTTTTAAGATTATTTTTTTAGTATTATTCCTCCTTGGATTTGCTTCAATTTCATTGGGTAAATCTGTTCCCACTTACAAAAATATTACAACAAAACCCGGAGCATCTATTATGGCCATAACTTCTACCATGCGCCTTGAATGGCTGCCTTTATCCGGTAAAACTGTTATGGTTATAGTAACACCAAACAATTCAGATTATTCTCCTAATAACGAAGATTTATATTTTGCGAATGAAACGTTTGGTAAAGGCACTGCTTGTGGCGAAGGATTTGTTGTATATAGAGGAACAGGAAATAATGTTAAACTTAGCGGCTTAACTGCAGGAACCACCTATTATTTTTCGATTTACTCAGTTAATTCAAACGGAACATTCGACAAAGTAACTTCTCAGTTTTTTATATCAGAGAAAAAAAGGGTTTCTGGTAACGGAACAGAGACTTCAAAAACATCCGCAGCAGTGGTTTGTCCTGCTGTTGGAGGTATTGTATGTACTCTTAACGGTTCATTCAGTTCAGGATATTCAGGCGGTGCTTCACCGTGCAACACGGGTGCTTTTGCCGGCTCCAACCCTTGGGATGGTGGCAGTTGCGCAGGATTTATTTCATTTGCTTTTTCGGCGCCCGTTTCTGGCGCTACCATAAAAATGATTGCTGTAAATAGTAGTGTTGATTTTACAACAATTAGTGCCGCCGGTGGTGCGGGCGGAGCACTATCACTAAGCGCGCCATCGTGCATGCCCACTTCCGGGCTTGTATGCGGTCCTTATACCGGACCAGGGTCTTACGGCGATGTTTCAGTAAAAGTTAATTCTACAGGTACATATACTATTGTAACTTGTACTAATACAGGTTGCAGTTCGGGTTGGGTGGCTTCATGCCCAACTTCAATTGGTGTTTTGGCAATAGAGCTTCTTTCATTTACCGGCGATTGTAAAAACGAAAATAGAGTAGATTTACAATGGAAAACAATTTCAGAAAAAAATAATGATCATTTTACTATTGAAAAAAGTAAAGATTTACAATCATGGCAAATTGCCGGAATTGTTCAAGGGGCGGGTACTTCTCTTACGGTAAAAGATTATTCTTTTACGGATAAGAAGGCTTATGGAGGCGTAACTTATTACCGTTTAAAGCAAACCGATTTTGACGGAACATTTAAGTATTATGAGACTATTGCCATTGATAATTGTTTTGCGGTTACTGAAACAACTGACATTTATCCCAACCCCAATAATGGAAGTTTCTTATTACAACTAAACAATGCCAGCGAAACAACAATTATTGAAATTTATAATTCTGGCGGCGAAAAAGTGTACGAACAAAAAAAATCCGACAACGAATTAAAAATTAATGAAAATCTTCCAAGCGGCTTTTATTATTTGAAGGTGATGGAAGGGAATGTTTTGGTGAGTAAACAAAAAATAATTATTCAAAACTAAAACAAAATTAAAATGAAAAAACTTGTTATTTTACTTAGTGTTTTGTTTTTTTCAAATTTAGAATCCCAAACCAATTCTAAACAAAATCCTTCTTCGAGTTTATTTGCATTTTCATCCTCCATGAATTTAGAATGGAATTCTCAAATCGGAAAAAGTGTAATGGTAATTGTTTCAAATAATAATTTACCAAATACACCAATTGACGGGCAAAATTATTCTGCACATTATGTTTTTGGTTCTGGCACATCTTGCGATAACGGATTTATTATTTACAAAGGAGTTGGAAATTCTGCAAAAATTACTGGTTTAACTGTTGGAACAATTTATCATTTTTCAATTTACGAATACAATGCCGGTGGTAAATTCGCTTCATTAACACCTCAATTTTTTATTTCAGATAATTCCATTATTGAAAATACTCTCATTGAAAAAGCGGAACCATTAAAAACTGCCAATGCTACTCCTGTAGTTTGTCCTGCTCTTTCGGGAATTACTTGTACACTCAATGGAACTACAGGTTCAGGCTACCTTGGTGCCCCTGTGGGATGCAATGCGGGTGCTTTTGCAGGAACAAATCCATGGGATGGAGGAAGTGCAGCAGGATTTATTTCTTGGTCGTTTTCAGCGCCGGTTTCAAAGGTCACTTTAAAATCGGGCTCTGTAAATACAGGCGATTCGGGGACTAACGTTCTCTCTGGAGGGGCAGGCGGAGCAGGTTCTGTTTCGGGTTTAGTTTGTTTAACCAGCTTTGCGGGAATGGTAATTAATTTTTTCACAGGTGCTTGTTGTGGAGATGTGGCCTGGACCGTTAATTCAACTGGTTCGTTTACCAATATAACTTTAAATAATACCGGCGGACAATCGGGTTGGATTGCAGAATGTCCATCTTCATTAACTGTGGCAGCACTACCAATTGAACTCGTTTCTTTTAGTGGAAACTGTTCTAAATCAAATGCAGTAGATTTAAAGTGGAAAACAATTTCCGAAACACAAAATAGTTTTTTCACCATCGAACGCAGCCGTGATGCTAATACGTGGCAAATAATTTCTAAGGTGGCCGGTTCAGGAAATACGAACATTGCGCACGATTATTCATTTACCGATGCAAATCCCATTCACGGAACAATGTATTATCACTTAAAGCAAACCGATGTAAATAATATTTTTAAATATTCAGAAACCATTAGTGTTGATAATTGTGGTTTAAGTTCTTCCACCGAAATAATTCTTTATCCGAATCCGTCATCAGAAAATGAAATTTCGATACGAGCCAATGCCAAGGAGATTAATGTTGGTTTTTATAATTCTTACGGAGTTGAAGTAGCGACTTTTAATTTATTGGAAGGCGATAATAAAGTAGATATTTCTTCACTTAACAACGGAATTTACTTTTTAAAAGTAATGGAGGGTAATGTTCAGATTAGCGCTCAGAAATTAATTATCCAAAATTAATTTATTTATTCAAAACGATTCTTTCGGTTCTGCTTTCAAAACCGGTATTTACATTTACAAAATAAACGCCGTTACAATATTTACTTAAATCAATTTGATATTGTTGCGATTTTGTAAAATCATCGGAAACAGAATATATTTTTTCTCCCAATAAATTAAAAACCTCAATTTTAACTTTAGTGGCGCCATTAGTTGAGTTAATATCCAAATTAAAAATTCCTGTAGTGGGATTTGGATACAAACTGATGGTTCCCAATGTATTTATCGGATTTTTAATTCCTAAAGCAATAGTGGTGATAGGCGATTCCCAAATTCCTCTTCCATAAGTAGCAGCAATAATTTTTTGAGAAGTAAAATTTATTTCCAATTCGTAAATCATTACATTGGGTAATCCGGTGTTAAAAGAACTCCATACCGGAGTGGTGTTGTCATAATAATAAACTCCTAAATCTGTTCCCACATAAATGGCATCATTGCTCGAATTATCATCGTACACAATACAATTCGCCGGAATGTTTGGTAAGCTGCCCGAAATATTTGTCCAGGTAGTTCCTGCATTAACAGTTTTGTAAACTTTTTGCCCGGCATTGTATCCCGATAAAGTAACCCAAGCCGTATTAGGATCGGTGGCAGAAATAGCGAAATAAGTTATAACATTAGTTCCCAAAGGAAGACCGGTGTTAATGGTTGTCCACGTTGCTCCACCGTTAGTTGTTACATAAGCCGAAGTGGGTTTAGCTGCATAAATATAATTGGGATTGGATTTGGCAATAGCCAATGCAATTAAATTAACGCCGCCGCTTAAATTGGTTGAAATATCGGCAAAAGTGGTTCCGCTATTGGTAGATTTACGAACTTCTTTACCGCCAAAAAAAAGTGTGGTATTAGTGGTAGGATGAATTACCATTGGAGAAGTCCAAGCGCCTGAGCCGGTATTAATACCCGAAAAAGAAGCGCCGCCATTACCGGATCTGCTCCAGACGCCGTTTTGCGAAGAAATGTAAACAATATTGGAAGTTGAATAATCTACTAAACATTCCATCCCATCGCCACCGCCAACGCTTGCCCAAGTGCCAGCGTTAACACGATTAGTACCGTTATCCTGAGCACCGGCGTAAATAATATTGGGGTTGGTTAACGAACTTCCTATCCGGTAAAACTGAGTAATTTGTAAACCCGATGTAAAATTGGTCCAAATGCTTCCGCCATTTGTTGAACGGTAAATTCCGCCATCATTCCCACAATAAATGGTAGCACTTGCCGGCAAAAATTCTATTACGTGATGATCTACGTGAATGGTGCCTCCAGTTGTTGTCCAAGTTGCGCCACCATTGGTAGTTTTAACCATATTGTTTCCCGCTGCAAAAACGGTATTGGCATCAATGGGCGAAACCGATAAAACACAATCGTAATATCCGTAAAGCGTTAATCCGGTAATGGTAATAGTATTCCAGGTGGTTCCTGCATCATTGCTTCTCACACATTTTTTAGTTTGGTCCATCACATAAATAACACTGTCTTTTGCCACCGTAGTTTCAATAGCTACCCGCCCGGTAAATTTAGGTGAGCTCGGCATCGCTGCCCAAGTAGCACCACCATCTAACGATCTGAAAACACTGTCGCGCACTGCATAAATAATATCAGGATTGCTCACACTAAATTCTGCGTCATAAAATTTCCCGCTCTTCACTTTTGTCCATGTTGCTCCACCGTTAGTTGTTTGGTTTATCCCATCGGTTCCCACGGCAATTAAAGTATCCGGATTATTCGGATGAATAATCAAGCGATTTACTATTTGTCTTTGTCCAACCGCATAATTCAAGGCAGTGTTGTTCCATGTAACTCCTCCGTCGGTTGATTTCATAACTCCTGTACAATAAGTGCCACCCCAAAAAACATTACTTCCGGTAACATAACCAAATCCATCGCCGGTGGCAATATACATCGTATTTGTTCCGGTAGGATGTATAGCGATATTAGCAATGCTTAAATTCGGAAGATTAGCACTCATGTCTGTCCAATTGCTTCCCGAATTTGTAGATTTCCATAATCCGCCGCCGGCAGCGCCCAGCCATACAGTATTTGAATTTGTAGGATCAAAATAAATGCAATCTACTCTCCCAATACCGTTTAAACCATTGGCGGTAAATTGCGGACCTAAAGCCGACCAGGTTGAAGTGGCCGCGGTTTGATTGGTTTTGTTTCCAGAATTTTTTTGTGATTTTAGAACCTCCCAGGTGGCGTTAGCATTAAAAAATTCGCCGCTTGGATACACTCTCGGTTCCATAAAATACTCCCAGCGTTTAAACGCTTTGTAATCGTCATCTGCTTCCCAACTTGAGATGTGCGTTTCGTAATATTTATTAAATGCATTTTGCATGTCGTAAAAATTAGGATTGGGTTTGGTAATTAATTTAGTCCATTCCTGCGCATTCATGGCGAAATAAGCATTCAATAAAAACAAAAGAGTAAAATATTTTTTCATTTGAAAATTATATAATCAAATATAGCTTTTATAATTAAAATCTGCAAAATTTATCTCGTATTTTGTTTGTAACCCCTTATAATTTTTGTATATTAAAGTATTCCTATTTTTTTATCTTTACAGCCTATTTTATATATGATGAAAGTTTGTAAAAATATTATTGAAACCATTGGTAACACACCCTTGGTAAGATTAAATAAAATTGTAAAAAATCTTCCTTGCGAAGTGTATGCAAAAATAGAAACCTTTAATCCCGGCAATTCTATTAAGGACCGTATGGCCATTAAAATGATTGAAGATGCTGAAAAAGACGGACGACTAAAGCCCGGTGGAACAATTATTGAAGGCACCAGCGGAAATACCGGAATGGGTTTAGCCATTGGAGCCGTAATAAAAGGTTACAAATGTATTTTTACAACCACCGATAAACAAAGCAAAGAAAAAATTGATGCGCTTCGTGCTTTTGGTGCCGAAGTAGTTGTTTGTCCCACCGATGTTGATCCTGAAGACCCGCGTTCTTATTATTCGGTGTCGTCGCGTTTGGTACGTGAAGTTCCTAATTCGTGGAAACCGAATCAATATGATAATCCAAGTAACACGCAAGCTAATTATGAGCAAACGGGTCCCGAAATTTGGGATCAGACAGATGGAAAAGTAACGCATTTAGTTGTTGGAGTAGGAACAGGAGGAACGATTTGCGGCACGGGAAAATTTTTAAAAGAAAAAAATAAAAACATAAAAGTTTTCGGAATTGATACTTACGGTTCGGTATTTAAAAAATATAAAGAAACCGGCATTTTAGATAAGAATGAAATTTATCCTTACATCACCGAAGGAATTGGTGAAGACTTTTTACCTGAGAATGTAGATTTTAATATTATTGATCATTTCGAAAAAGTTACCGATAAAGAGGCTGCTATTATGACACGACGCATCACCCGCGAAGAAGCTATTTTTGTGGGCAACAGCGCAGGTTCTGCTTTGGCAGGATTAATGCAAATGAAAGATAAATACAAAAAAGGCGATGTGGTGGTAATTATTTTTCACGATCACGGCACTCGTTACCTCGGAAAAATGTTTAACGATGAGTGGATGCGCGACCGCGGATTTTTAGAAATTAAAAAACCAAAAGCGGTGGATTTAATTTCTTCTCACAAAAATCAGAAATTAGTAACCGTAGATTCCTCTGCTACTGTTAACGATGCGCTTTCGCTGATGAACAAGTTTGGTATTTCTCAAATTCCGGTTACAAAAAGCGAGGCATTTGTAGGCTCATTAAATGATAATTATTTATTTGCCAAACTGATTGAAAATAATGATGTAAAAAACAAAAGTGTTGAATCGGTTATGCAAGCAGCATTTCCTTTTGTGGACGCAGAAACAGCCATCGACGCGGTTTCAAAATTAATTACACGTGATAATAACGCCGTATTAATGAAAGACCTCGCCGGTAATACTCATATTATTACCAAGCACGATGTAATACAAGCGGTGGCACAAATGGGTAATTAAACCTATGGTTATTTGATTTTGCGATTTAATTTTTAATCAATCATTTCTACTCAACTTATCTTTCTACTAGTCGAAAATTTATTTGTTGTTTACCTAAATGTATTGTATATTTGACTATTGATAGTAAATAGTAAAATGGTAATAAAACAAAAAATACTTAAGCTTTTTGAAACGTCTAACGAGTTAACGATTGGCGAAATAGTCAATAAAATTCAGGCTTCAAAGCAAATGGTTCATTTGGTAATGAAACAATTACTTTATGATAATATTGTCGAGAAATTAGGCCGCACCCCAAAAACAATTTACAGGGTAATAAAAAATAATGGTAAAAAAAGCGATGAGTTAGAGTTCAGAATTTCAGAAAAGGAAAGAGATTTTTTAAACAACCATTTTTTAATGGTTACCGAAACAGGAGATTTATTAACGGGCATTGAGGCATTTGATTATTGGTGTAAGAAACGTAAATTATTGACTTCAAAAACACTTGCGGAATTTATTGAAACCAAAAAGAAATATAAATCGTATTACGATAAATACCAAAACATAAATGGCGCCGAAAAACTTAGAAACACAAAAGGATATGATAACATATGGCTCGACGAAATATTTTATCTGGATTTTTATGCCATAGAAAGATTCGGTAAAACGCGATTGGGAACTTTATTGCACTATGCTAAGCAGGGACAAAATAAGTTTTTAATGCGTATAATGATGAGTGAAATAAGTAATAGAATAATGCAATTTATAAAATTGCATCGGGCGGATGCAATTGGTTTTGCGCCTCCAACCATTAGAAGGGAAGTTCAATTAATGAAATTTATTCAAAATGATTTGCGGATTTCATTACCAGTAATTGAAATTAAAAAAATTGGGGGCATAATTCCTGTCCCACAAAAATCACTCAGTAAATTAGAAGAACGTATAATAAATGCCGAAAACACATTTGCTGTTACCGACAAACGAAAATTTAAAAGCGTAGTTTTAATAGACGATGCTATAGGCTCGGGCGCTACACTAAATCAAATAGCCGGAAAAATAAAAAACAAACAGGTGGCCAAAAAAGTTATCGGTCTCGCCATTGTAGGAAGTTTTAAAGGCTTTGATGTAATTACAGATGTTTAATCCCCCATTTTGCGTGAATCTTATTCCAAAAAATGTTAAGCGCTAACAATTCCCAAAATAAATACTTAATTTAGATTATTATTATAATTCCCAATGAAAAAAATCATTGTCACTATTATCACTCTTATTGTAAGTACTTCTTTCGCACAGAAACGTCCCGACAATTGGTTCAATCTGGATGCAAAAAATGATAAAGTTAATGGCGTAAGTACCGAGAGAACTTATGCCGAACTTCTTAAAGATAAAAAATCAACCACTATTATTGTCGGCGTTTTAGACAGTGGTGTAGATTATTTGCACGAAGATTTAAAAGATGTGATGTGGACCAATCCCAATGAAATTCCAGGTAACGGAATTGATGATGATAAAAATGGTTACGTTGATGACATACATGGCTGGAATTTTATTGGTGGGAAAGACGGAAAAAATGTAGAAAAAGATAATTTAGAATTAACCCGACTTTACAAAGTGTATAAAGCAAAGTATGAAAATAAAACTGAAAAAGATTTAAGTAATAAAACCGAGAAAAAAGAATTTAAGATTTATAAGCAAGTAAAAGACGAATATCAGAAGCAAAAAGACGAATATATGGCTTCTTTAAATCAATTAAAATTTATTAAAGAATCGCTCAGTGATTTAGTAGCCGAATTGAAATCGCAAGGCATTACAAAAATTGACGCCGCTGTTATAAAAAAATATGAACCAAAAGATCAGAAAGCAAAGCAGGCAAAATTTATTGCAACTACAATGTGTGCGCAAGACCCCGAAGGAGATTTGAATGAGATTATGGAGCAAGTTGACGAAGGCTATGATCAAATTAATGATCTTGTAAATTTTGCGTTGAACACCGAATACAATTCGCGCGATATTGTTGGCGATGATTATACCAATAGTAGTGAAAAGTATTACGGAAATGCCGATTGTAAAGGTCCGTTTAGTTTTCATGGAACCCATGTGGCGGGAATTATTGGCGCTACCCGCGGTAATGGTACCGGCATGGATGGTATTGCCAACAATATTAGAATTATGAGCGTACGCTGTGTGCCTAACGGCGATGAGCGTGATAAAGATGTTGCGAATTCGATTAGGTACGCGGTGGATAATGGCGCAAAAATTTTGAATATGAGTTTTGGAAAAAAATACAGCTGGGATAAAAAAGTGGTGGATGATGCGGTGAAATATGCCGAGAGTAAGGGAGTTTTATTAATTCATGCGGCGGGTAACGATGGGAAAAGTATTGACGCGATGGTGCATTATCCATGTAAAAAATTTGAAAACAGTAAAAAGGAAGCGAAAAATTTTGTGGATGTTGGAGCTTTAAGTTGGAAAGGCGACGAAAAAATTGCGGCTCCGTTTAGCAATTACGGAAAAAAAACGGTAGATATTTTTGCGCCGGGAGTAGATATTTATTCTACTGCACCCGAAGGAAAATACAAAGATGCCAGCGGAACAAGTATGGCTTCGCCGGTGGTGGCGGGTGTTTGCGCGGTGTTGAAATCGTATTTTCCGGAATTAACCCCGGTTCAAATTAAAAAAATTATAATTAAATCTTGTGTTACCGAATACAAAACTAAAAAAGTAATTAAACCGGGCACCAAAGACGAATTGATTGAATTTGATGAACTAAGTCGCACCGGCGGCATTATTAACCTTTACGAAGCAGTAAAGCTGGCACAGGGCATGGTTAAGATAAAAGGCTAAATTTTCTTTCAAATTCAATTTCAATACTTCCGGATTTCGTTTTGGAATTTATATTTTAAAATGAATGTATCAATGCTTTTAAATTTGAATTATATTCTATATGTTTATAATGCTTCTTGGCACCCTATGAAACATTTTCTAAATAAAAATTCGATTGTTATTTTAGTAAGCATTTTTATTATTTTTTATGAGTCTGATATTTTTTCGCAATCGCCTAAAAAATACCCAGCATTATTATGGAAGATTAGCGGTAACGGAGTAAAGAAAAATTCTTTTTTGTACGGCACCATGCACGTTAGTAAAAAACTGGCCTACCATTTATCAGATCAGTTTTTTGAGAGTTTAAAAAATGTGGAAGTAGTGGGATTGGAATCGAACCCCGCTATTTGGGTGGAGAACATGGAAAAATTCGGTATGTTCAATAATTTTAAATTAAACAGTTCTTATTATGGAAATTACCTGACTAATTTTTATAAAGACGCCTTTAAATTAAATATCCATAACAATAAAGTGTACGCCGGTATGCTGGGATTTGATCCGGATATTATTAACGGCTTATTGTATCGTTTTAATCAGAACAAAGAAAATTTTGAGGAAAACACTTACATCGATTTATTTATTTATCAAACCGCTTGTAAATGGAATAAGAGTGTAGTGAGTCTGGAGGATTTTAAAACTTCTTTAATAAAAGGAAAATTAGCTGATTTGCCGGATGATGATGAGGAAGGAAAAGAAAGCGAATACAATTATAAAAAGTATCAGAACATTTATCAGGTGTACGAAAAAATTGAGGACGCTTATCGAAGGGGAGATTTGGATGAATTAGACAGTCTCACAAAAATATCAGGAAAAACAAAAAACTTTCAGAAGTACTTGTTGGAAGACCGTAATGAGATATTTGTTCGTTCAATTGATTCGATACTTAAAAAGCAAAGTTTGTTTGCGGGTGTGGGAGCGGCTCATTTGCCGGGAGAAAAAGGGGTAATTGAATTACTTCGTAAAAAAGGATATACGATTGAGCCGGTAGTTCCAAAAATTTCGGGGAAGGGTACAAAAACAAAAGACGAAATTGAAAAAGCCACTATGGCTGTTTCCAATTTTAAACAATTCACTTCCGATTCGGCGTTTAGCTTTTCGGCACCCGGCAAATTGGTGGACCTGGCCAACGATAACAATGTAAGTTTTAAATTATTTGCTGATATG
>JAHEYG010000055.1 GCA_023251725.1 Sphingobacteriaceae bacterium
ATGTTTATACTACTGGGGAATTTAACGGTACAGCCGACTTTGACCCGGGAGCAGGTTTTTATAATCTTACATCGGTAGGGGGTTCTGATATTTTTGTTAGCAAACTTGATGCTTCCGGCGCTTTTGTATGGGCAAACAGTATGGGCGGAATAGGTAGTGATACTGGTTATGACATTGCTGTTGATGCGGCAGGCAATGTTTACACATCAGGGGCTTTTATTTTTACTGCCAACTTTGATACTGGAGGAGGTGGTTATTATCTTACATCTGCAGGACTAAAAGATATTTTCGTAAGCAAACTTAATGCTTCCGGTACTTTTGTATGGGCACAACAAATGGGAGGAACAAGTGATGATTATGGTGCTTCTATTGCTGTTGATGCGGCAGGCAATGTTTTCACTACAGGGCTTTTTCAAGGCATAGCCGACTTTGACCCTGGAGCAGGCGTTTATAATCTCACATCTGCAGGCGTTTATGATATTTTTGTAAGCAAATTAAATGCTTCCGGCGCTTTTGTATGGGCAAAGCAATTTGGAGGAGGAGGTCAGGATTATGGTCTTTCTATTGCTGTTGATGCCGCTGGCAACGTTTACACAACAGGTTTTTTTAATGTTACAGCTGATTTTGACCCTGGAGCAGGTGTTTATAATCTTACATCGGTTGGAGGTTCTAATATTTTTGTTTCGAAACTAAGTGATGGCGGTGTAGGCATTGGAGAAACAGGAATATCTTTCAATGCAACAAACCTCTACCCCAACCCAACTAACGGTTTGTTTACACTGCAATTAAATTCGGCTTCGCAAATTAGTATTAGCAATACTTTGGGGCAAGAAATTTTTAATGAAACAAAACCCGAAGGCAAACATATTATTGATTTAAAGAACGAAGCCAACGGGATTTATTTTGTGAAGGTGAATAGCGCTGAGAGTAATTCTACAATGAAAATTGTGAAGGAGTGAGGCCAGCGCACCGGCAGATCCTTCGCAGGCTCAGGATGACACGCTTTTTTCTGTTCGATTTTAAATACTCCGTATCGCAACTGCTAAAGTCTTCTAACACTGCCTACTGCCACTGCCAACTGATTTACTCGTCTCTAAAAAAACTCAATTTTCTCATATCAATAATCTGAATATTGCGGTAGTAGAAATTTAAAACATCCATGTAACTGTATCCTAATTTGGTCATGCGCATTGCGCCTTCTTGCGACATTCCTAAACTATGACCATATCCTTTCCCAATGAAAACCACCGTATCGCCAACATTATAAATACTAAAAAAAGTAGATTTTAATTGCAAATCGGTGCGCACATTTTTCAGCGGCACTTTTACATTACTGGCTTCTAAATAAATTTTTCGCGTCTCCTGCCTAAAGTTGAGGGCCGTTAGTTTAGCAGCAGGATTATCGATAGGATAATTGTGTTTTAATTTTAAATAACTTAACCAATCGTCGGTGGTCATTCTTCTTTCCCAATTAAAATTTGGCATTCGGGTGCTGAAAGTATCTTTTACACTTTTTAAATACGAAGTCCGTGCGCCCCATACATCTTCTGAGTTGGCGGTTTGTCCTCCGCTATTACTATGAAACGCCGCCACTATTAAATTTAAATTTTCATCCACCACCACTTTTCCCCTTGTATCGGCTACTGCTTTTAAAATACTCATATCCTTTGGCATACCATAGTACGCCTGACAATGCACCTGATCGCACAGCGAATAACCTTCGGGCAAATGTTTGTTTATGTGCGCCAACACGAACGTGCGCGCGAGAATGGCCTGCACTTTATAAAATTCGGGAGTAGAACGGGTACCGGATTCTGCTTCTACAACACCGGCAATATAATTATCCAAATTCACATCGTTCAGCAATTTTAAAAATCCGCCGTCCAAACTTATTACAAAATTATCTCTGTAAAAACGCACTTTTCTATCGGGATTAATTAATTTCAATCGTAATTGTCCCAAAGCATTTTCAGCATTAATTTTTATGTGTTTAAATTTTCCGTAATATTTATCGAACGATTTTACTTCTATGCTATCGTTCATAGCTGTAAACTTAAAAAATGTTTCGCCTTTTGTTTTTACTAATAATTTTCCGTCGGCGCTTAATGTATAACCCGAACTATCTACCATAAACGAAACAGAAACAATTTTGAGGTGCGCAAAAACTCTAATCCCGATTAAATCATCACAAAATCCCGATAAGGAAATTAAAACAAAAAATATTACGAGATTCTTTTTCATTTCGAATTCATTAAATCAGAATGTATAGCTTGTGCTAATCGTTTGGAAGCCCCTACTCCGCCTAATTTTGTTTTTAGTTCTTTATACTCCGAAATAATAGTTTCGCGATGTGATTTTTCATTTAATAATTTATTCAATTCTTCTGAAATATTTTTTGCGGTCATTTCTTGTTGAATTAATTCCTTAACAATTTCTTTATCCATTATTAAATTTACCAGAGAAATATATTTTAAATTTTTGCTCACTAATTGTTTTGCAATTAAAATAGTGAGTCTTCCCGAGCGGTAGCATACCACTTCCGGCAATTCAAATAAAGCGGCTTCCAATGTAGAAGTACCCGATTTAATAACTCCCGCTTTCGCATATTGCATTAATTCATATGTTTGATCCATCACTACTTTAAATCCTTTATCGATGGCTTTTCGATATAATTTTTCGGGAATGTTTTTGGTGCCGGCAATTACCAATTCATAATCCTTAAAATTATTTTTTATCTTCAACATAATTTTAAACATACGTTGGAGTTCTTGTTTACGGCTTCCCGGTAAAACCGCAATGAATTCTTTTTGAGATAAATTATTTTTAGAAATAAATGCTTCGCGACTCAACATTGTTTTTTTCTTTTCTTCAATTGCATCCAACAAAGGGTGCCCCACAAAAGTTACTTTGCAATTGTGCTTCGCGTAAAAGGCTTCCTCGAATGGCAGAATGACAAATAATTTATCCACGTATTTTTTTATCGTCTCAACTCTTTTCTCTTTCCATGCCCAAACGCTCGGCGAAATGTAATAAAACACTTTTAATCCGCGTTTTTTAGCCCACTTGGCCATTCGTAAATTAAAGCCGGGATAATCTACCAAAATAATTACGTCGGGTTTGTAATTTAAAATATCTTGCTTCACAATTTTAAAATTGTGTTTTATTTTAGTAATGTTTTTTACCACCTCCACAAATCCCATAAACGCCATTTGATCAATGTGTATCATCGACATTCGATTGGCCACTTTCTCCATGAGGTCTCCTCCCAAAAAACTAAATTCAGCAGTTGCATCCAATACTTTTAGCTCCTTCATAAAGTTGGAAGCATGTAAATCGCCCGAAGGCTCGCCGGCTATAATATAATATTTAATTTTATATATTTTTATTAGTCATTATTTTTCAATGGCAAACATCACATAAATTATGAGCGCAAGATAAACAAATACACTTGCAATAATTCCTTTTGTAGCGCTGTTTAATTTTGCGTTCAGGAAAAAATAAAAAATCAATAAATTTCCTAAAGCACACATTTTTATAGTAGCACTTAACACGTCACCAAAAATTAAATATTTTATAAATCTCATTGGGAAAGCCATGTAACTATACATAAATAACCAGTAACAAAAAAAAACAAACACAGGAAAGAAAGTGCCAATGGCAAAACCTTTCCAAAAACCGTCTAATTTTTCTTTCCAGCTCATTTTAAATTTTGCGTTAATGTATCAATTTCTTTATGTGCTGTTAAATCGCATTGAGTAGGCACCACCGAAATATATCCTTTGCTCAATGCCCATTCGTCGGTATCATTCGACTCCGGTTCAAAATTTACAAATTTTCCGGTGAGCCAATAATAAGGTCTGCTGTATGGATCTAATCGCTCTTCAAATTCTTCCACCCAATTGGCTTTTGCTTGTCGGCAAACTTTTATTCCTTTTAATTCATCGGCTTTTAATTTGGGAATATTTACATTTAAGCAAACTCCTTTTGATAATTTATTTTTTAATAAGGATGAAATTATTTTTTCAATAAATTTTTGTGCCTGCGAAAAATCTGCATCAATTCCGTAATCACACAATGAAAACCCAATGGCAGAAGAACCCTCAAGAGCGCCTTCAATGGCGGCCGACATAGTGCCCGAATAAATTACATTGATAGAACTGTTGCTACCGTGATTTATTCCCGACAAAACCAAATCGGGTCTTCTGTCTAAAATTTTATTCACTGCCATCTTCACACAATCAACAGGCGTACCGGTGCAGCTGTATTCCATTTCAACGCCATGATAATTTGTTTTATTTAATCGCAAAGTTGAATTGATAGTGATAGCGTGTCCCATTCCGGATTGCGGTTTATCGGGAGCAATTACTACTACATCGCCAAATTGTTTAGCAACCTTTACCAAAAAAATAATTCCCGGCGAGCTTATTCCGTCATCATTCGTCACAAAAATCAAAGGCTTACTCATAATTTTTCCCAAAGCATAAATCTAACTTTTCTAGCGACATTATTATGTTTTACATTTTTTACTTACTAAACAAGCATTGTTAATTTATGTTGAAATACATTTACAAATTGTCATACTTTAAAATTTTATTGATTAAGAAGCGGCTTTATAGGGTAATTTTGTCATAGTTTTAACTTAGGCACAGCTTTTGAAGTACCAATAGTAAAAATATAATTATGTATTTCGATTTTGGATTTTTATTGATAGCCGCCGTTTTTATGCTGATTGGTTTTTTAGTGAGTTCGCGACTTAAAAGTAAGTTCGCACGCTACTCGCAGGAACGTTTGTCGAGCGGATTAAGCGGAAAAGAAATAGCCGAAAAAATGCTGCGAGATAACGGAATTTACGATGTAAAAGTAGTTTCTGTTGCAGGTCAATTGAGCGACCATTACAATCCCTTAACCAAAACAGTTAATTTGAGCGATGATGTTTATCATGGAAGGCACATTGCTTCGGCCGCAGTAGCTGCGCACGAATGCGGACATGCTGTGCAACACGCTACTTCTTACGCTTGGTTAGGACTAAGAAGTAAATTAGTTCCGGTAGTACAAATTAGTTCAACCATTATGAGTTTTTTAGTTTTCGGAATGGCTTTTGCATTTAGTTTTGTTCATAGTTTAGGAAACAGTATGCTTTTATTATTTATTGTTTTACAAAGTATACTCACTTTATTCAGCATAATAACTTTACCGGTTGAAGTAGATGCGAGCAAAAGAGGATTGGCCTGGCTCGATAATGCCGGTATTACACATCAGCAAGAGCACGAAGACGCGAAAGACGCTCTTAAATGGGCCGCTTATACTTATTTTGTTGCTGCCTTAGGCTCGGTGGCTACATTGTTGTATTATGTTTGGAGATATATGGGTTCAAATCGCAATTAAAATAAAAATTTCATTCTTTTTAAGCCGGCCTGTTTCGCGGGAGGCTTTTTTGTTATATTTGTTTTAGAAAACAAAAAATTATGTCAAAAAAAATAGTTAAAACAAGTGATGCTCCGGCGCCCATTGGTCCGTATAACCAAGCAATAATTGTGGGAGATTCGGTTTATATTTCCGGAACAATTGCTATGGATTTACAATCGAAACAACTCATAAAAACAACCATAAAGGAAGAAACTAAAATTGTGATGGATTATATCGGAGCTATTTTAAAAGCTGCCGGTATTGGTTATGATAACGTAGTAAAAACCACTATTTTTTTGAACGACATTAATAATTTTGTATTCGTAAACGAAGTCTACAGCTCTTATTTTAAAAATGACTACCCCGCCAGAGCAACCGTTCAGGCCCAACGCCTGCCAAAAGATGCCAATGTAGAGATCTCTATGGAGGCAAAAATCTTTAAATAAGCTCTTTTTATCGACCAAAGCAATTAATTTGGAGATTGAATTATTTTTTATATATTTACTTATAAATTAAAAATTGTTTTATGAACATTTTTGTAAGTAATATCAGTTTCAAAGTAAGAGAACAAGCTTTAAAAGATTTGTTTTCTGAATACGGTGAAGTAACCAACGTGCGAATTATTAAGGATAAAGAAACCCGTCGTAGTAAAGGTTATGGTTTTGTTGAAATGGTAAATGATAATGAAGCTAATGCAGCTATTACTGCTTTAAACGGCACTACCCATTATGAAAGAAGCATTGTGGTAGCAGAGGCAAAAGGCAAAAAAGAAACAACATCAGAACAAACAACACCCGAAGAACCCAACGGAAATATGTAATTTTTAAAATATTTATAAGAAGCCGTCGCTAGCCATGTTGACGGCTTTTTTATTGGGAAAATTTTAGATTGTTCACATCCTCAAATAAATAATGAAAAGTTTAGTACATCGAATCAATCCATTTTTCCTAAATTTAATTCCTTCATTTTTTAAAATTATTTTTTGATACCAAAAGATACTATAGACAAAATTATTGATGCTGCCAGGGTTGAAGACGTGGTTGGTGAATTTATCACCCTTAAAAAACGCGGCGCTAATTTTTTGGGGCTTTGTCCCTTTCATGGCGAAAAAACACCTTCGTTCACCGTTTCTCCTTCCAAAGGAATTTACAAATGTTTTGGCTGTGGCAAAGCCGGAACATCGGTAAGTTTTATTATGGAACATCAGCAGCTCAATTATCCTGAAGCTTTAAAATGGTTGGCTAAAAAATACAATATCGAAATTGTAGAGCGGGAAATTAGTCCCGAGGAAAAAATTCTGCAGAACGAAAAAGAAAGTTTGTACATCGTAATGCAATATGCTCAGCGTTATTTTTCTAATAATTTACATAATAGCGACGAAGGCAAATCGGTTGGCTTGGGTTATTTTATTGAGCGAGGGTTTCGGGCAGATATCATTGAGAAATTTCAGTTAGGATACAGTTTCGAAGACAAGAAAGCGATGGGTTACGAGGCTGTGAAAAATTCTTATAAGCCCGAGTATCTCGTAAAAACGGGATTAAGCATTTTAAGCAATCAGCACAAAGAAGGAGAACCAATAACTGAAAAAGATATTTTTGACCGCTACAGTTCGCGCGTAATGTTTCCTATACACGATGTAGGAGGAAGAGTAATTGGTTTTGGAGGCAGAATTTTAGAAAGTGACAAAAAACCCGCCCGTACCGGTTCGGGCGGGATGGCGAAATATATTAATTCGCCACAAACCGATATTTACGATAAAAGCAAAGTGCTTTACGGTTTATGGTTTGCCAAAAAAAATATTCAGGAAAAAGATTCTTGCTTTTTAGTAGAGGGATATACCGATGTGATTGCCATGCATCAGGCAGGAATTGAGAATGTGGTGGCTTCCTCTGGAACTTCACTAACGGTGGAGCAAATAAAATCGATTCATCGTTTTACGAATAATATTGTAGTGTTGTTTGATGGTGATTCGGCGGGAGAAAAAGCAAGTATACGGGCTATTGATTTGTTGTTGGAAGAAGGCATGAATGTAAAAGTGTTGATGTTTCCGGATAATGATGATCCCGATTCGTTCAGTAAAAAAGTTCCGGCCGAAGAATTTAAAACTTATTTAGAAAATAATACTCAAGATTTTTTAGCTTACAAAACACGCTCTTTGTTTAACGAAACAAAAAACGATCCCATTAAAAAAGCGGGCGTTATTAAAGATATTGTGCAAAGTATTTCCTTGATTCCGGATGCCATTATTCGTTCTGTTTACATTAAAGAATGTTCTAACATCATGGAAATTGATGAGAATGTTTTACAATTGGAAGTAAATAAATTAAGGAGAAAAATTAATTCGAAAAGCGATTTTAAAAAAGAACCCGAGAGTTTTACCAATGAAGTAGAAGACCTTTTGCTCACAAAAGAAGAACAAATACCCGCTACTTTTGTTACTGAGCATGAAGAAAAAGAATTACTGAGACTTATCTTAAATTATGGAAATGTAGTGCTCGAAATTGATACCGAAAATAAAGAAGCCGAACCACATGTTTTTGAAATTACAGTTTGTGAATATGTTTTATTTGAATTGATGCGCGATAACATTTACTTTCAAAACCCCATTTATCAAATGGTGCTCGACGAATACATTCATCAATTGCAAAACGAAAATCTTCCCAATATAAATTTTTTTATTAATCATCCCAACCCTGCCATTTCTACTTTTACAATTGAATTGTCGTCGTTAAACCACGACTTAAGCGACAAGTGGAGTACATTCGGTGTTTTTATTGAAAAAGAAATTTTCACTCTCAAAAAATCGACTCAACACACGTTGTACAGTTTAAAAGAAAAAAGATTAAACAGTATTATTTCTGAAAAACAAGAACTTCTAAAAACAACTGAAGGTGAAGAAAACGAAACTATGTTGCGCGAAATTTCTAGATTGACTCAGCTTAAAATTAACGTTAACCGTTTGCTGGGAAGAATTATTGTCAAATAATATTTCATTAATTAAATTTCGCAACAAAAAACTAAACCGTTTTTGCGAAAAAATTATTCTCATAATTTGTTCATTTTCATTGATCGTTTTCCTTATTTTCATTCTATACTGATTTTCAATCAACTGATAATCATAATATTACCTCTTGCTAGATTCGATTTCCACTCATAAATCATCCATTTTTAGCAATGAGTATAATCGACTAACAAATGAGTAGAAAAAATTGCTAAAAAAATCAATTATTCTATCTTTGTTTACGATTAAATAAATTCCCATGAAAAAAATAAAATTCCTCGCCTTTTTACTTTTAGGATTTGCTTTTAATTCGCTTATTGCGATTCACACTCCTGTTGTAAAAAAACTTTCTTCCGCTGGTGATATTTTCGGTGCCAGAGGCTTTATCGAAAATAAAGGACAATTTAATTCTTCTGCAACAACAGAATCAAAAATTAATTATGCTTTAGAAAACGGCGAAGAACGAATTTATTTTACCAATACCGGTTTAGTTTACAAATTCGTTAAAGATTTTCCGATGACCGAAAGTCAGAAAGAAGATTTAGAGCATGGCAAAAAAATAAAAGAAAAGCCATCCTTAAATTATTTCGTAAATGTTGAATGGGCCAATTCAAATCCCAATATACAAATCGAAACTTCAGAAAAACAAAATCACTATTTTACTTATGGAACCAAAGAATATTCGGCCAACGTTTTTAAAAAACTTACTTACAAAAATGTTTATAATGGTATTGATATCGAATATGTAATCCCTTCCAACAAAGATTTCGGAATTAAATACAACGTTATTCTTCACCCGGGTTCCAACCTTAACGATTTAAAAATTATTTACTCCGGTGATGTAAAATCAATGAATATTTCCAAAGGCGGAAACGTAATTATTAAAACCACTTTGCAGGATATTACCGAACACGCTCCAAATAGTTTTTATTCGAATCAACAATCCGTAGTTTCAAATTTTTCACTTAAACAAAATACCCTTTCGTTTAATTTTCCGAATGGATACGATAATACAAAAACTTTAATTATCGATCCGTGGGTGGCAACAATTTCTTCAATGGCAACAAATAATTATGGTTATGACGTGGATTACGATTACGCTGGCAATTTATTTATTTTCGGTGGCAGCGGTCCTTACATGATTGCAAAATACAGTCCGGGCGGTGCTTTGTTATGGACCTTTGCAGGAACCGTTGTTGTTCCGGCATGGAGCTCACTCGGAAGCAATCCCGGAAGTAAATACATGGGAAATTTTGTAGTGAATAAATTTACCGGAAAATGTTATACCGGTCAGGGATTCAACAGCACAACGGGCGCTGTAATAATCAGATTAGATGTGAATGGTGTTTACGATAATTTTATTACCGCCGGTGTTCCGTCGTGGCAAGAAGCCTGGGAAATGGGTTTCCATTATGCTTCCAATAGTATTTTCGGATTGGGTGGTTCAACCGCTTCAGGACAATCTGCCGGAATAATAAATCAAGTTACCGCCGCCTTGGTTCCAACTTCTTTAACTACTGTACCCGGCTCCGGTCAAGATATTGCTTGTGTTACCATTGATGATTTAGGAAATGCATTTATTATTTACGCAACCGGTTTTATTCCGGCAATGAATAATAATATTGCCAGAGTAAATGCGGCATTTACCGGAACTGTTTGGGGCGTACCAAGTACTTATACTGGGATGAATGAATCCGCTAACAAACAAGCTTACGTTGGTACCGGATTAGGCGGATGGAATTCAAATGCTTTTAATTGTTTAGCGGTTAATTGCAGTTATTTATATTTCTACGACGGATTAGATTTGGCCGCTTACAACAAAGCTAACGGTGCCAAAGTTGGTTCTACAACTATACCTGCCAATGTAAAATTTGCACAAGGTGGAATTGATGTGGATGAATGCAACAATGTTTACATTGGAGGAAATAACGGAACTATTCTTTCTTATAAATTTAATGGTACCACCTTTAGTGCTTTACCATCTATTGCACTGGGTGTTGCTACTCCCAATAAATATGTTTACGATATTAAACTCGACAGAAACACCAACTTACTTTACGTTGTAGGAAGCGGCTTTACAGGCGTATGGTCAGCTATTAATACCATCACCTGCCAGAGCAGTCAATATAGCGTTACTCCTACCTGTGTAGGTAACAACAACGCTACAGGTGTAGCAACTGTTTCTACAACTATTGTTACGCCTACAATTACTTATGTGTGGGCCAACGCCTCTGGAACCATTAGTACCACCGCCGCTACTACCGCTACTACAAATACAGTTCCTAATTTAGCCAACGGTATATATACAATTACTATTCAGGTTAATTCACTTTGCGGAACCAGTTTTTATGTAGATACCATGTTAGTGAATTGTATTCAGAATTGTTCTGTAGCGATTAGCGCTTCTACAGCTTGTAATGGTCTTGCAGGAGGAACCACCTCTTTAAATGTTATAAGCACTAACGGTTACACAACAACTCCAACTTATACTTGGACGGGTCCGGGCGCCTATTTATCCAATGTTCAAAATAATGTATTTGCAAATAATGGTAATTTTGGAACTTATACGGTAACAGCAAGCGACGGCGGTTGCAGCTATAGCACCACCGTTACAACGCTTCCCGTAAGTTCGTTTACCCCAGTGGCAACTAACACAGCTGTATTATGTTTTGGTGGTTCAACGGGGTTAGCCAATGTATCTATCACCGGAGGTTTTGCGCCATTTACTTATACGTGGACCAGTAACCCATTACAAAACGGAGCAACAGCTAACGGTTTGCCGGCGGGGACATATACCGTTTTAGTAACCGATAATAAAAATTGCGTGTTCACAACTACAACACAAATTACAGAACCAACTGCATTAGGATTAACTATTACCTCTAACACGCCTGCCGTTTGTTTGGGAAATGGAATTAATGTTAACGGAACAACAACCGGTGGCGTTGCGCCTTATGGATATACATGGACTGCCGGCCCAACTAACAATGCTTTTACCGCTACCGAAGTGGTTGCCGGATCTTATACTTATTCATTAACAAGCAGCGATGCAAACGGATGTTTAATAAATCAAAATATCAATTTAACTTTTAATCCGGGTCCTACTATAACGGTCACCAGCGCTACGGCATGTGTGGGCGATATAGCAAGTTTAACGGCGAGCGGTGCAAGCACTTATGTTTGGTCGCCGGTTGGTTTAGCGAGCAGTGTATTTACTGTTGTTGCCGCCAATAGTTTAAACTTAACTGTTACAGGAAGTGCTTTAGGTTGTATTGGTGTTGGTACCGCCAGTTTAACGGTTAATCCATTACCGGTAATGAATATTACAAGCACACCAAATAAAGGATGTGCCGTTCTGTGTTTAAATTTAATTAGCAACACTACAAATTCTATTGTAAGTTACAGTTGGTTGTTAGGAAACTATAGTATAGGTAACACCATGAACATTCCAAAATATTGTATAAAAGATCCCGGAACTTATTCGGTGGATATAGCTGTAGTGGACGTAAATGGATGTAAAAATTTACCGGCGCCAATTTCAGTGAGTGTGTTTCCTGTTCCAACAGCTGATTTTAATTTTACGGGCGAATTCAGTACTGATAATCCGGAAGTATTTTATACAGATGCCAGTTATTACAATGCGAACAGCTGGTATTGGTATTTTGGGGATGGCGGAACTTCTAATCTTCAAAATCCTGTTCATCCGTTTTATGATGCGAATATTTATACTACCTTTTTAATAGTAAAAAATAAATACGGTTGTGCAGATACCACTTCGCAACAAGTTAAAATTATTGAGAATCCATCCTTGTACGTTCCTAATTCGTTTACTCCTAATGGTGATGGATTGAATGATGGTTTTGGCGCGAAAGCCATTGCTATTAAAGATTTTAAAATGCAGATTTTTGATCGCTGGGGAGAAAAAATTTATGAAACCGGCGACATTTATAAGTATTGGGACGGAGCCATTAATGGCATTAATGCCAAAGAAGATACTTACGTTTGGCTAATTACTTATTCCACTCTTAAATTTAAAGCCAAAACTATTACTGGTCACGTTACTTTAATTCGCTAATTTTTAGCAATAACATTTAAAAATCTCTCGAAGATTATCGAGAGGTTTTTTTTATTAGTAAACAAATGAGTATAGCTTAGGTATAAATGAGTAAGGAAAATGTTTTAATCGTGTTTTTATTTTAATTTTAAGGCTGATGAAAAATATCAAATCATGAAATTAAAATTTATTTTTTTTATTGTTGGATTAAGTATTATTAATCTTCAAGCTCAGAATAATTCTAAAACAAACCCTTTTTTAAATAGCAAAGATGTTTTTGGAACCCGCGCTTTTATTGAAAATAAGGGTCAATTTAATTCTTCTGTGGCGTCTTTAAATAATGGTTCGACTTCACTCTCCACAAAAATTCAATACGCTTTCGAGCATGGGGGTGAAAATATTTATTTTACAAACAAAGGTTTAATTTATAAATTAACAAAACATTTTCCCATTACCGAAAAACAAGAAGAAGCCTACGAGCATGGAAAGCAAGTAAAATTAAAGCCCGATGTTAATTATTTTATTGAAATGAATTGGGCCAATGCTAATCCCAATATTACAATTGAACAAAGCGAAAAAACAAATAATTATTTTACTTATGGCGCTAAAGAATTGCTTTCTTATGGCTACAAAAAAATTACTTACAAAAATGTTTATAACGGAATTGATATTGAATACGTAATTCCGCTTGATAAAGATTATGGCATTAAATACAATGTTATTATTCATCCCGGAGCTAACATTAACGATTTAAAAATTAATTATTCGGGCGACATCAATAAAATTACCAAAGTTACCTCGGGCGACATCATTATTAAAACTCCTTTACAAGATATTACCGAACATGCGCCCAATAGTTTTTACGAAAATAATCAAAAGGTTCCTTCTACTTTTACGCTCGAAAATAATACCATCGGTTTTTATTTTCCAAATAATTTCATAAGTACTAAAACATTAATTATTGACCCCTGGGTTACCACCATCACCACATTAGCAACCAATAATTACGGTTACGATGTGGATTATGATTTTGCAGGAAATCTTTTTGTGTACGGCGGCACCATTCCGTTTTATACTTCTAAATACAGTGCAACCGGTGTGTTGCAATGGACATTTAACGGTGTTGTAATTGTTCCGGCTTGGAACGGTGCCGGCGGAACAAATTATGTTTCCAATTTTTGTGTAAATCGTTTTACAGGTAAAACTTATATTGGTCAGGGTTGGGTGCCTGCAGGCGGTACAAGAGTAATTCGCTTAGATGTAAATGGAATTTACGATAATTTTATAAGCGTAGCCAACGCCTCTTGGCAAGAAGTTTGGGATATGGGATTTCAATGCAGCACCGGAAATGTTTTTGGTGTGGGTGGTTGTCCGAGTGCAAACATGTCGTGCGGATTAATTAATCAAGTTTCAGGCGCTGTGGTTCCCACCTCTTTTATGCCGGCTAATCCCAGTTCATCGCAAGACATTACTTCCAACACTATGGATGATGCAGGAAATCTTTTTGTGTATTACACTTCTTCAAACCCTACAATAATTAATACAATAGCGCGGGTTAATGTAGCACTTACTAATACAGTTTGGGCCGCGCCCAGCACATATACCGTTATGACGTATTGCGCAATGAAAAGTAATTACGTGGCGCCCTTCGCAGGCCCTACTAACGGGTTCAATTGTTTAGCCGTTAATGCAAATTATTTATATTATTACGACGGATTAAATTTGGCAGCCTTCAACAAAGCCACAGGAACAAAAATTGCGTCCATCACCATAGCAGGAAATTTACTTCGCGCGCAGGGAGGAATTGATGTTGACGATTGCGACAATGTTTACCTTGGCGGGAATGGTTCTATCTTGTGTTATAAATTTACCGGCGCGGTTTTTAATGCATTAGCCAGCATTCCTCTCGGTGCCGCAACTCCTAACAAATACGTTTTTGATTTAAAACTCGATCGTCCCACAAATATTATTTATGCTTCCGGAAGCGGATTCGTTAGTACTTATTCTGCCCTTCACAGTTTAGCTTGTATTGTAAATCAATATTCGGTTACGCCCACTTGCGTGGGAAATAATAATGGAACCGCAGTGGCTTCTGTTACCACCACCATTGCAGCACCTGTGTTTAATTATATTTGGACCAACGGAACAGGAACCATCAGTTCAACCATAGGAACTGCGGCCACTACTAATACCGTAACCGGACTCACCAATGGAACTTACAGTGTAAGCATTCAAATTAATGCACCTTGCGGACCGATTTATACAACAACCGTACTAATTAATTGCGTGCAAAATTGTTCGTTGGTGGCAACGGCTTCAACCGCTTGTGTTTTTGCCGGACCGACCACTTCCTTAAATGTTATTAGTACTAACGGTTTCACAACAACTCCAACGTATACATGGACGGGGCCGGGCGCTTATACTTCCAACACACAAAACAATTCGTTCCTAAATAATTTTACTTTTGGAACTTACACTATTGTTGCTACCGATGGCGGATGCACTTACAGCACTACAGTAAATACTTTTCCTGTAAGTTCATTTACGCCGGTAATTACCAATACAGCGGTATTATGTTTTGGAGGCACCACCGGAATTGCCAACACAACTGTTAACGGAGGTACAGCGCCATTTACTTATACGTGGACAACAGTGCCTGTGCAAAATGCGGCTACGGCTAACGGTCTGCCAGTAGGTACATATACCGTTTTAGTAACCGATAATTTAAATTGTGTATTTACCGCCACCACTCAGGTAACACAACCACCTGTTCTTACTTTAGCGGTTAATTCAAATACACCTGCTGTTTGTTTAGGGAATCCAATCACCGCTAATGGTGCGGCGGCAGGCGGTGTGGCGCCTTATGCTTACAATTGGTTAGGAGGACCTGCCAATAATAATTATATTGTTAACGAACCATTAGCCGGCTCTTACACTTATACCTTAAATACTACCGACGCCAATGGCTGTACCGTTAGTAATAACATCAACTTAACTTTTAATCCAGGCCCAACTATTACAGTAACAAGCGCTACTGTTTGTGCTGGAGATGTAGCGAGCATAACGGCGAATGGAGCCGGTACTTATGTTTGGCAGCCGGGTAATTTTGTTGGAAGCACTTTTACTATTGTAGCTGCAAATAATTTAAATATAACGGTTGCTGGAAATGCACTCGGCTGTATTGGATTTGGATCTTCCAACATTACTGTTAATCCTTTGCCGGTTGTAAATATTATGAGCACGCCCAATAAAGGTTGCGTACCGCTTTGCGTAAATTTAACGAGTAATACCACTAATTCAATTGTTAGTTATTCGTGGCTATTGAATAATGCCAGCATTGGCGGTAATAATAATTTAAATAATTATTGCATTAAAACTCCCGGAAATTATTCGGTGGATATTGCCGTTACGGATGTAAATGGTTGCCGCAATTTACCGGTTCCTATAACTGTGAGTGTGTTTCCGCAACCTACTGCTGACTTTAATTTTGCTGGAGAGTTTAGTACTGAAAATCCGGATGTATTATTTACCGATGCCAGTTTTAATAATATTACGAGCTGGTTTTGGTATTTTGGGGATGGAACAGCGAGTACTTCTTCATTACAAAATCCGGTACATGCATTTACCGAATCAAATATTTACACCACTTTTTTAATTGTTAAAAATGCTTATGGTTGCTCTGATACAACTTCTCACGAAATTAAAATATTAGATAATCCTACTCTTTACGTTCCTAATTCGTTTACGCCTAATGGCGATGGATTTAACGATGGGTTTGGTGCTAAAGCTGTAGCTATTAAAGATTTTAAATTATTAATTTACGATCGCTGGGGCGAGAAAATTTTTGAAACCGGCGATATTTATAAATATTGGGACGGAACAATTAATGGCCTTGCTGCCAAAGAAGATACTTATGTTTGGCTGATTACTTATTCTTCTTTAAAATTTAAAGCCAAGAGTATTACCGGGCATGTTACTTTGATTAGATAACATTAGACTAAATCAAAAATAAAAACTCCCAATTAATTATAGGGAATTTTTTATTTTTAAAAATTAATAAAGGATTAAAAATCAAAATAATTTGTCCCTCACCACCGGGTAAATCTTTCGACCCGATAGCTATCGTGTTCATTTTCTCTAAAGCGCTGCGGTGTAATTCCTTTGGTTTAATAATCCTAATCAGTTAAATTTAAGCGACTCGGAAAAATATGGAATCAGATTCCAAATAATTCCGATTTCAAATCCCACACACCGGCAGATGCTTCGCGCCCCGATAGCTATCGGGGTCAGCATGACACACGCTTTTGTTTTTTAGTGAAAATCAAAAATCAAACTTAATTTGCCCTTCGCCTCCTGGTAAATCCTTTGATTTCATTTTCTCTAAAGCACGGCGGTGTAATTCCATTGGAGAAAGGCCGGATTCGTTGCCATCGTCTTTTAAAAATTTACGCGCAGCTTTTATTTCGGAAGGTTCCTTTAAATTAATTTCTTTTACTTTATAGGAAGACACTTTTTTACCTTTGGCTTTCATGTTTACCAATGGCGCAAACTCCACCAAATTAATGGCTTCGTCTTTAAGATTTTTTCCCTTCTCTTTATTAAATTTTATTTCTACAATTGGATTTATTTGCGCCGAAATTATTTCGATACGCGATTGTTCGTGCTCGGTAATAATAAGCGTTTTGTTGGTTGCTAATTCGGGATTGAAACGTTTTACAAAATAAGTTTTGCTTTCGCCATCAAAATAAACACAACTCAAAACCTGCTCCGGATAAAATTTTTCAATCATAATGATATCTTCATCAAAATGATTTAATAAATCGAAATTATATAATTTATAATACCCATTACTGGTGATGGTTAAAATTTTATCTTCACCAATAAATTTTCCCAAATAAGTGCCGCGTTCTTCTTTATTTAAACGGTGAACACTTTCATCAAACCAAAAATCTTCAGCACCAACAATTGCAACACCTTTTTTAAGAAGTTCTACTTTTCTTACAGTGTATTTTGTAACGATATTTCCTACTGAACCTCTTCCTTTCACTTCCAACTCTGAAAAATTTACATCGATTTCTAATTTGCGTACTCCTGAAGCCTGACGTAATAATACGCGCACTTTTTCTGCTTCTCCATTCGGATTTACAGTGAACCAAAAAACGTGTGAGTCTTTCGTTCCTTTTGATAAATCATATTCCTTATCACGAGTTACTCCACCAATATTGAAACGTTTCATGAATGTAATTCCTTTCGGACCGTCACGATAAATCATGTTATAAGTGGTGCGCTCATCATCTCTCTTGAAAATAGCAACATGAAGAATATCTTTTCCGATAAACACTTTATCCGAAACTTTAAAAACTTTCATTTTACCATCTGCACTAAAAGCGATAATTTCATCGAGCACCGAACAATCGCAAACAAATTCATCCCTGCGTAAACTCGTGCCGACAAATCCTTCTTCACGGTTAACGTAAAGTTTTTCGCTTGCCATGATAACTTCTGTCGCCACAATTGTTTCCAACTGCTTCGATTCGGTTTTGCGTTCTCTTCCTTCGCCGTATTTTTTCTTTAGGTTCTTAAAATACTCAATGGCGTACTCGGTTAAGTTCTTTAAATTCTTTTTTACAGCCGCTATTTTTTCTTCCAGATCTTTCATGAAATCTTCAGCTTTGATGGTATCAAAGCGGGTAATCCGGATCATTGGAATTTGCGTTAACTTTTGTAAATCTTCATCACTAATATCACGCATCAATTTTTTCTTGTGCGGTTTAAAGCTTGCATATAAATATTCGAATAAGGTTTCTTTGTTGGAATATTTTTTGAAGTCGATATACAATTCTTCTTTAATGAAGATCTTCTCCAACGAAGAGAAATGCCATTTTTCTTCTAATTCATTTTGTTCGATTTCTAATTCGCGTTTCAGTAATTCGAGAGTATCGGTCGTACTTCTTTTCAGAATTTCACCAACACCAATGAATTTAGGTGTGTTATCTTCAATGATACAGGAATTCGGCGAAATACTCATTTCACAATTTGTGAATGCGTACAATGCATCAATTGTTTTGTCAGTTGAGATACCGGGCTGTAAGTGAATTAATATTTCTACAAATTCAGCAGTGTTATCTTCAACTTTCTTTACTTTAATTTTTCCTTTATCGTTAGCCGCAAGAATAGAATCAATTAAGGAACCTGTTGTGGTACCAAAAGGAATTTCTGTTATGACTAATGTTTTAGAATTTAATTCTTTGATACGTGCTCGTATTTTAATTTTTCCGCCACGTAAACCATCATTGTATTCACTAAAATCAGCAATACCACCGGTCATGAAATCAGGATACAAATGCGGTTTCTTGCCTTTCAATACCATGATGGATGCATCGATCAACTCATGAAAATTATGCGGTAAAATTTTACAAGCTAAACCAACCGCGATACCTTCTACGCCATGCGCTAATAATAATGGAAACTTTACCGGTAAATTAATCGGCTCTTTGTTTCGTCCATCATAACTTAAACCCCAGTTTGTTGTTTTAGGATTAAATAAAACTTCTAAACCAAATTTTGATAAACGCGCTTCAATATAACGGGGCGCAGCAGCATAATCTCCTGTTAAAACATTTCCCCAGTTACCTTGACAATCAATCAACAAATCTTTTTGTCCCATCCCAACCAAAGCATCACCAATACTTGCATCACCGTGAGGGTGATATTTCATGGTGTTACCAATTAGATTTGCCACTTTGTTATAACGACCATCTTCCAACTCCCACATGCTGTGTAAAATTCTTCTTTGAACAGGTTTTAATCCATCCTCCAATGCCGGAACAGCACGTTCTAAAATTACATACGAAGCGTAATCAATAAACCAGGTCTTGAACATGCCGGATACGTGAGTAACAGTTCCCAAATCGCTATGGTTGCCCGGATCTAGCGGCAGTTCTTTTTGCTTTTTTTCTATTTTATCTTTCTTTGACATAAATTTCTTTTATGCTTATTCCAAAATTATTTTACTAAATCTTCTTCTACGTCTAATTCAACTCTTAAATTTTCAATAATAAATTCCTGACGCTCCTGAGTATTTTTACCCATGTAATAATTTAATAATTGCTGTATCGATGCTTGCTGATCTAACAACACCGGTTCCAAACGGATATCCTTTCCGATGAAATGTTTAAATTCATCAGGAGAAATTTCACCTAAACCTTTAAATCGTGTAATCTCAGGTTTCGGACCTAATTTAGCAATGGCAGCTCTGCGCTCTTCTTCACTATAGCAATACGCTGTTTCTTTTTTATTACGAACACGGAACAATGGTGTTTGCAAAATAAATACGTGTCCGTTTTTTACCAAATCAGGAAAGAATTGTAAGAAGAAAGTCAGTAATAATAAACGGATGTGCATTCCATCTACATCGGCATCGGTTGCAATTACAACATTGTTATAACGCAAATCATCCAGGCCTTCTTCAATGTTTAAGGCTGCTTGTAATAAATTAAATTCTTCGTTTTCGTAAACTATTTTTTTACCTAGACCAAAACAATTTAATGGTTTTCCCTTTAAACTAAATACAGCTTGTGTATTTACATCTCTAGTTTTAGTAATAGAACCACTAGCAGAATCCCCCTCACAAATAAATAAAGTAGTTTCGTGAGCGCGCGGATTTTTTGCATCGTCTAAATGCACTCGGCAGTCACGTAATTTTTTATTGTGAAGAGAAGATTTTTTTGCACGTTCTCTTGCCAATTTCTGAATGCCTGATAATTCTTTTCGCTCATGTTCATTCGCCTGAATTTTTGCTTCGATTGCTTTTGCTACATCAGGGTTTTTGTGCAGATAATTATCTAATTGTCCTTTCACAAAATCACCAACAAACGAACGGATAGATTGTCCGCCCGGAGCAATATCCTGAGAACCTAATTTAGTTTTTGTTTGTGATTCGAAAACAGGTTCCTGTACTCTAACTGAAATAGCAGCGACAATTGATTTACGTACATCCGTTGGATCAAAATCCTTCTTGTAAAATTCACGAATTGTTTTTACAACCGCCTCACGAAATGCCGCCTGATGAGTTCCGCCTTGCGTTGTGTACTGACCATTTACATAAGAATAATATTCTTCCGAGAAATGTTCATCGCTATGCGTCATTGCAATTTCAATATCCTCACCTTTCATGTGGATGATAGGATATAAAATTTCTCCCGTAAGATTTTTCTCTAATAAATCCTTTAAACCATTATCGGATTTATATTCTGCTCCATTTAAAGTTAAAGTTAAACCTGTATTTAAGAAGGCGTAATTCCAAACCATTTTATCAATGTACTCGTGTACGTAATGGTATTTTTTGAAAATGGAATCATCCGGTTTAAATTCTACATAAGTTCCGTTTGGTTCGTTTGACTTAGCTAATTTATGTTCTTTAATTATTTCACCGCGGGTAAACTCAACTGTTTTAACTTGACCATCACGGAAAGAAGAAACCTTAAAACTATTTGATAAAGCATTTACCGCTTTACTACCTACTCCATTTAAACCAATTGATTTTTTAAATGCTTCGCTATCGTATTTACCACCCGTATTTATTTTTGATACAACATCAACTACTTTTCCTAATGGAATACCTCGACCATAATCACGAATTGAAACTATACCTTCTTTTACGGCAACATCGATTTTCTTTCCTGCTCCCATCATGAACTCATCAATACAATTATCCATTACCTCTTTGATGAGAACGTAAATCCCATCATCAAAAGCAGAACCATCACCCAGTTTACCAATGTACATACCGGGACGCATACGGATATGCTCTTTCCAGTCGAGGGATTTTATACTGTCTTCGTCGTAACTTCCTTTTTCTTTTGCCATGTTATGAGAGGTTATTCGTTATCGGTTATCAGTTAAATGTTAAGTGTTTTATGTTATGTGTTTAATGTTTTTATTTTTTGACTTTTGACTTAAAAATTTTTGAATTTAATTAGTTTTAATCCCCATCCAATAAATTTCCTAATCCACCGAGTATACTTCCTTCTTCTTTTCTTCTTCCGCTACCGTAAGATAAAATTCTTCCGGCTAAACGGCTTATTGGTAACGATTGAAGCCAAATTTTTCCCGGTCCTGTAAGCGTAGCATAAAATAATCCTTCGCCTCCAAAAATTACATTCTTTACTCCTTTCACAAATTGAATATCATAATTTACAGTTTGTGTAAATCCAACCAAACATCCTGTATCTACTTTTAATAATTCGCCCTGCTTTAAATCTTTTTCTACAATGTATCCGCCCGAATGTACAAATGCCATTCCATCGCCTTCCAACTTCTGCATGATAAATCCTTCGCCTCCAAATAAACCTGTTCCTAATTTTTTTTGGAATTCAATTCCTATGTCAACCCCTTTTGCAGCGCACAAAAAACTATCTTTCTGACAAATAATTTTTCCGCCTAATTGCGCGAGGTTCATCGGAATAATTTTTCCGGTATACGGACCGGCAAATGTAACTTGTCGTTTTTGGTTAGACGTATTGGTGTACATGGTCATAAATAAATTTTCGCCGGTAAGCATTCTTTTACCTGCAGTAAATAATTTTCCCATAAATCCGCCTTGGTTAGAACCATCGCCAAACATGGTGGCCATTTCAATGCCATCTGTCATAAACATAAAGCTTCCGGGTTCCGCAATAACTGTTTCATTCGGATCAAGTTCAATTTCTACGCATTGTAACTCTTCTCCTGAGATTTTGTAATCTATTTCGTGATTTTTCATTTTTCTTTTGAATTTTGACTTATTAATCTTTTGAGTTTTTTCTAAACATTAAACCTAAAATGCATCACATCACCATCCGCTACTAAATATTCTTTTCCTTCTATTCTTAATTTTCCGTTATCACGGCAAGCAGCTTCTGAACCTAAAGTGGTGAAATCATTGTAGGCAATCACTTCTGCTTTAATAAATCCCTTCGTAAAATCAGTGTGAATTACGCCCGCTGCTTCGGGGGCTTTCATACCTTTGGTGATTGTCCAGGCACGAACTTCTTTTACGCCTGCGGTAAAATACGTTTGTAGATTTAATAATTTGTAAGCCGACTTAATTAATTTATTTACGCCCGGCTCATCCAATCCCATATCTTTTAAAAATTCCTGTTTCTCCTCATAAGTTTCAAGCGAAGCGATTTCACTTTCCATTTGCGCGGTGATCACTAAAATTTCTGCATTCTCATTTTTTACAGCTTCTCGAACAGCCTCCACATATTTATTTCCTGTTTTTGCAGAAGCTTCGTCCACATTACAAACATACATCACCGGTTTTACTGTGAGCAAATGTAAATCAGCAATGAAAACCAAATCTTCTTCAGCCACTTGGCAGGCGCGAGCCGATTGTCCGCTCTCTAAAGTTTCTTTAAATTTTGTAAGCACCGCGTAAGTTTTTACGGCTTCCTTATCGTTCGAATTTTTGCTCTGGCGTTCAAACTTTTTTAATTTCGCCTCAACACTTTCTAAATCTTTTAATTGTAATTCGGTATCAATAATTTCTTTATCCCTAACAGGATTAATAGAACCATCCACATGAACAACATTATCATCATCAAAACAACGCAGTACATGCAAAATAGCATTACACTCGCGGATGTTTCCTAAAAATTTATTTCCTAAACCTTCGCCTTTGCTCGCGCCTTTTACTAATCCTGCTATGTCAACAATTTCTACTGTTGTAGGAACTATATTTTGAGGTTTTACTAATTCCGATAATTTATTTAATCTTTCATCGGGAACAGTAATAATTCCAACATTAGGTTCAATCGTACAAAAAGGAAAATTGGCCGCTTGCGCCTTTGCATTACTTAAACAATTAAAAAGGGTCGATTTTCCTACATTCGGTAATCCAACTATTCCACACTTTAGAGCCATATAATTTAGTTAGTGAATTGGTGAATTGGTGAGGTGGTGAATTTATACTTCACTATTTCGCCAATTCGCCAATTAAACCCGCAAATATACCAAAGTGAGAGGGCTTACGGCAATTTTGTTAATATTTTGAATAAACATAGTTTTTAACATACGCCTCATATTTTCAACATTTTCCAGAATGGCCAAATGCAAATACTAATTTTGCCCAAAACCCCACTATGCAAGATGTTACTCAATTAAAAAAGCTTTGTTCGCAGGTTAGAAGAGATATTGTTAGAATGGTTCACGCCGTAAACTCGGGTCATCCGGGCGGTTCGTTGGGTTGTACCGAGTATTTTGTTGCACTTTATAGCGTTATAATGAAACATAATGCTAAAAATTTTACAATGGACGGCAAAGACGAAGATTTGTTTTTTTTGAGCAACGGCCATATTTCTCCCGTGTTTTACAGTATGCTCGCACGCTCAGGATATTTTCCGGTACAAGAATTAAAAACTTTCAGAAAATTAAATACCCGGTTACAAGGACATCCAACCACTCACGAACATTTGCCCGGCGTGCGAGTAGCGAGCGGTTCACTCGGACAAGGAATGAGTGTTTCGATTGGTGCGGCTCTCACAAAAAAATTAAATAAAGATAATTCTACGATTTTTAGTCTGCACGGCGATGGCGAATTGCAGGAAGGTCAGATTTGGGAAGCGGCTATGTATGCAGCGGCGCATAAAGTAGATAATTATATTGCAACTATTGATTATAACGGGCGCCAAATTGATGGCGATGTGGATACTGTTTTGCCTTTGGGAAATTTAAAAAATAAATTTTTGGCATTTGGCTGGGAAGTTTTAGAAATTAAAAACGGTAATATTTTAGAAGATGTAATTGCAGGATTGAACAATGCAAAAACTTTTTTAGGAAAAGGAAAACCAAT
>JAHEYG010000056.1 GCA_023251725.1 Sphingobacteriaceae bacterium
TAATGTTGTGCTTCTTAAATATCTCAGGGTAAATTAACAAATTACATTCCAAAAAAAAATTATTGCTGAATAATTAATTTCTGAACATTTAAATTACCGTTTTGAATATTTAAAATTTTAAGAAAATAAATTCCGGAACTCTGCTCTAAATTAATTTCAGAAATTTCGGTATTAGGAACAATTATTTTTTCAAATACAACTTTACCGTTTACATCTTCAATGCTCAATTTTAGATTATCAGAATTTTTATCGGAAGATTGTAAAAATAATTTTCCGTTGGAAGGATTCGGATAAATTTTAAATTCATTTAAATGGTTTTCAAAAATACCGGCAGGCGCACAATAAGTAATTCCAGCCGCAATGCTTCCTGAATTAAAATCAATATAAGGCGCAAAAGCGGGCGGAGTTAAATCACAAAACTGAAAAGTGCCCTTCATAATTCCTGAGTTAGCTGAAGTATCTGTTACAGAAAAATAACCGCTTGACGGGCCTTTAACTGTATCGGTATTATACCAGCTGTCTAAAGTTATAACATTTCCATCATTATTAAATGATGCTGTTCCGGAAGGATGGTAATTATGAAAGTTTTTTGTGAGACGAACTTTTCCACTAGCTGTATTATAAAAAACAGCCTTATTCCAAATACTTCCGGTTAATATAAGTGAATCATAGTTAAGATAACTTCCTGCATTTGTAAATGCGTAACCGCTATGAAAATTATTATTAATAAACACACCATTATTTAAAGACCAAGAAACATTTACATTTCCCGAATTTTGAAAAGTAAAGCCTGTTGCATTAGTAATACTATCTCCGATAATTTTGGCGCCCGCTATGTTGGTTAAATTACCCGCAACATACATACTATCCATTGTAATATTACCTGCATTAGTAAAAGTTACCGAATTGGTAAAAGCACTTACCGTAAAACTTCCCGGATTTGTTACCAATCCTGCAGAAACCAAAAAATATCTGAAATTAGCCTTTCCGCTATTATTAAAATAACCGCCATTCACCCAAATATCGCGGTTAAGCGAAGCATCCTGAATTAATGAGCCGGTATTATTTATATTAATGCCGCCGCTTGTAAATAACAAGCTTGTATTTAATGTAACGCTGTTTGTTATTGTTACACTATAACCGTTACTGGGAATACAGGTGCAATTCCATATTAATGGGTTCGTCCAATTTCCATTAGCAATTGTTGCGGCTGATTGAGAAAAAGTTGTGCGGAATAAAAAAACGAATAATAAAGCAAATAAAGATTTTTTCATGATGTTGGTTTTATTTATGAATACGAATGTAAAGAAATTATTCAGAACAAGCAATACGCGTTTCAGTCTTTTTTTTCAAATAAGCGGTTCAACGTTTTTTCAATAAATTTTTCATTATTGCTATACCCATATTTGCTTATTAAGATTATTTATTCTCGTTTAACAAATGTTATTTTTATAGTTGTAAAAAAATACTATTTTTGTTACATTAAGGCTTAACAATGAAATTAAAATTAATCGCTTTTCTACTTGTTGCACTTTGTAAAGGGGCATTTGGTCAACTTAATCCTGATTCGGTATTTAGGATTAAACCAACGATACGTTTTGATTTTTCTTCTAAAATTACACCTTTTTCTTTTAGTGAGCCGGTTAAATTCGAAATGCCACAACCTGAAATAAAATTAAAACTTCAAAAATTATATAATAAAGACGAAGTCTATTATGATCTCAACGGCAAGGCCCATAAAGGCATAAAGAATTGGGGAGATTTTTTACAATCTATTGAATTAAAAGATGCATTGGAGAGTTATTCGAAATACCATTAGTTTTTATACGAAAACGCTCTTACAAGTTTTTGTTTTCACAATCGCCACCCATTTTCTATTGTGTTTTTTTACCATTTAAATTTTCATTCTTAACAAAAAAATGGATCAAAACAAGATTAGCATCAGTAATTTTTTATTTCATGAGTTTATTTAAAACCCGTTCGATGTATTTTTCGGGAGTAAATAATGCATTTTGAATTCGCTTGGCATAGTTAATACTAGCCACCATTTCAGCATTTTTTTCTTCCACAATTTCTTTTTGCGCTTTTAGTTCAATTGTGCGTTCAGCTACTTTTCTTTCAAGAGTTACATTTTGTTCTCGTACTAATTTTTCGTTTTCTTTTGCCTGAATTAAATTTTCTTCCTGTGCCTTCTCTTTATCTTTTTGCGCTAGTTTAAATTTATCGGCCAATGCAAACGCAAGCATAATGCTTTCAATCATTGAACCAAATATTAAAACCTGCCGCATGTCTCCGTCAAGGGTAAAAACACCCTGCGAAGCGAGAATGACATAAAAAAGAGATGACATATATGCGCCGAATCCAATTAAATAATAACCGGCCGAAGAATTCTTTTTTCGAAGCGCAATAATTGCCCCGCTTATGCTTATTACGCCTAATAATAAACCAAGTCCCTGAATAATGTATTGCGATAAATGAACAAAACGGGTAGCACTTAAAATAAGATCAATAACAGCCGAAGCCATAAACCCATAAACAAACTTTTTAAATCGCAGCGAAAGATTTTCTTTGAATAGCTCAAGCATAAAAAGCATTGAAAACATTCCCAGAAAAACAGCAGGAATTAAGGGAGCAAAATAAATGGCTTTTATAACCCATTCGGGAAAAAGCATACCGTAACCAGAAAGCATAGAAGTAAAAAGCATATTAAATAAAACAAACATCACATAAAATATGTACAGCCTTTTTTTATTTGTAAGAAATAAATAAAAATTATAAATGAGCATCATTAACATTATGCCATAACATAATGCATTAGTAAGATCGAGTTTGTGAAAAGTTGCCGTAAAATTCTCGAGCGTACCTATTTTGAATTCGAAAGCAATAGGAATTTGATCTTTAACTTTAAAATAAACAATTGTAGTGTCAGAAGTCGAAAGATTGAGCTTTATCATAAAATGATTAACCTCTATAATTCTCTTAGGACGCGGAATTCCATTTCCAATTTTTATTTCCTCCCACTTACCATTTCCGTTCTTAATAAAAAAATATCCTTTACTGTATTCGGCCGGATCCAAAGTCAAATACCAATCTGAGTTTTGAAGTGTTCTTAATTTTATTTTAGCCCAAATAGTTGAAGCCGTAATATTAAAATTAGGAGTTTCACTATTGGAAGGTTTGAAATCATCACTTTTTAAAATTTCTTCAAAACTTATTTTATTGGTCGGATCTTCAAAATAAACGAATTTGTTACTGATAACTTTTTCAGAACTGCCAACTTCAGCAGTATAAACTTCCTGGGCATTTGAAAACAAAATGCTTATAAAAGTGAAAAGTAAAAACAGAATTCTCTTCATAATTGTCCGCAACGGTTCTTAAAGTTAAAAGAATTAGCTCAAAACCCAAAAACAAATAATCGCCAAAAGGCCGCACTTAATAAAAGAGTGCCCGCATCCTATAAAAGTGGTCCTTTTACGCCTTAAATACCCTGCATCTTTGAGGTATAAATTAAAAAACCATGAAAAATCTTAGCTTATCCCAAATCAAAACGGCACTATTTAGCTGCACCGTTTTAACTGCAGCCTTAATTGCCTGCGCCATTATTTTTAATGCCTGTTCAGCATTTAAACCAAAAATTAATGAAATAAATCCGGCGTTCGGACAATATATTTCGGGTTTTACTTCGGGCATGGTAACACGTAAAACCAATATTCGCATTGAACTGGCACGCGGACTAAACGAAAAAAATGTTGTTGCTTCCAATTCAATTTCAACAACGCAACAAACTTTTGTACCGGTTTCATTGCCTGATTCTGTTTTACTGGAAAACATTTTTGAATTTGAGCCTTCTATTAAAGGAAAAACAATTTGGATAAGCGATAGAGTAATTGAATTTATTCCTGCCGAAATTTTACCCGTTAATCAGTTTTATAATGTAGAGTTTAAATTGAAAAAGGTAATGAAAGTAACTAACGATTTTGAAACTTTTCGTTTTCAGTTTTCTACTTATCCGCAAAATTTATTTGTAACTATTGATGGCTTGCGAACTTATGAAGAATATAATAAAACTATTACAGATAAAGCCGATATTGAATATCAAAAACTTACCGGAAAAATTATTACGTCCGATTATGAAGACAGCGCCATTGTAAGGAAAGCAATTACAGTTACTCAAAACGGAAAATCAATTCCCATAAAATTTAGTTACTCGTATAAGAATAACGAATTTTATTTTTATGCCGATAATATTGAACGCACGGTAAAACAGGGTACGGTAACCGTTAGTTGGATTGGCGAGCGCATGAAATCAATCCAAAACGGAAAACAGGATATTGTAATTCCCGGCTTGGGCGATTTTTCGGTAAGTGAAGCAAAAATTATTGATAACGAAGATCAGTATGTTGAATTAATTTTCAGCGATCCGCTTTCTTACAATCAGAATTTAAAAGGCCTAATTTCTATTGAAGGAATTGATAATTTAACTTACGCAGTTGAAGGAAACGTAGCAAAGGTATTTTTACCCTACAGAATTATTGGCGAAAAATTAATTACCGTTACCAGCGGAATAAAAAATTATAAGAATTATAAAATGAATTCTTCTTTCAGTCAGAGTTTATCGTTTGAGGAACCAAAACCAATGGTGCGTATTAAAGGCAACGGAACAATTTTACCAAATTCAAACGGATTAATTTTTCCTTTCGAAGCCATTAGTTTAAAAGCGGTAGATGTTCGCGTGGTGAAGATTTTTGAAAACAATGTTCATCAGTTTTTACAAACCAATAATTTAGATGGCGAAGACGGATTAACAAGAGTAGGAAAAGTGATTGCACAGAAAAAAATTGTTTTAGATTATGATAAAACCATGAATTTAAAACAATGGAACAAACATGTAATTGATTTGGGGAAATTAATTAGTCCTGACCCCGGCGCCATTTATCGCATAAGTATAAAATTTAAAAAAGAATATGCTATGTGCGATTGCGCTAATTATCAGAATGAAGAAGGAACCAATGAAGAATCGGGCGATATTGCCGATAATAATGAAGAGAAATCCACCTTCGCTGAGGCTACGGTCGACAAAGACTGGAACGAAAACAGCTGGGGACGATATAATTTTAATGATGGATACGACCATTGGTATTATTATGATGAAAATTATTCGCCCTGTGATGCCAATTATTATTATGGAAAATCCGTTAGCAGAAATATTTTAGCATCTGATATTGGATTGATTTACAAATTAGATGATAATAAAATGTCGCACGCTTTTGTAAGTAATATGATTACTGCGAAGCCAATGCCAAATGCTTATGTTGAATACTACGATTACACCAAACAATTAATTGCCTCGGGAATTACTGATGTAAATGGGATGCTTGACCTTCAATTAAAACGTAAGCCATTTTTAATGTTAGCGAAATCAGGAGCGCAACGTGGCTATTTAAAATTGTTGGATGGTTATGTAAATTCTTTAAGCAAGTTTGATGTAGAAGGTGAAATGGTGCAAAAAGGCGTAAAAGGTTTTATTTACGGGGAGCGAGGCGTATGGCGCCCCGGCGATTCATTGTTTCTCACTTTTATGATGGAAGATAAAGAAAAACGATTGCCACCAAATCATCCTGTAAAATTTGAATTACACGATCCGAATGGCGCAGTTATTTATCAGGTTACAAAAACAAAAAATGTAAATGGGATGTATGATTTCAGAACATTAACGAGTACCGAATCTCCTACCGGAAATTATATAGCCGTTGCAAAAGTTGGTAATCGCACTTTTTCTCAGAATCTAAAAATTGAAACTGTAAAACCAAACCGTCTAAAAATTTATATGGATTTTGACCGTGCGAAAACGAACGATTCAACAGCGAAACTCTCTGTAAAATGGTTACATGGTGCCATCGCTAAAAATTTACACACCTTGGTAAACGTAACTGTAAACCAAAGCAAAACTAGTTTCGATAAATTTAAAAATTATGAATTTGATTCGCCAATACGGAATTTTTACTCGGATGCAGAAGTCGTTTTTGACGGTGAATTAAATACAAAAGGTGAAGCAAACATTAATACAAATTTAGCAGTTGGACAAACCGCTCCGGGAATGCTTCGTGCTACTTACATTACAAAAGTATTTGAAGAAGGTGGCGATTTTAGTATTGACCGTTACAGTGTAAATTATTCGCCTTACAAAACTTATGTTGGTTTACACACGCCCGATACAAAAAATTACGATAATACTTTAGAAACAGGAAGCGTTTACAATTTTGATGTTGCTACGGTAAATAATAATGGGAAACCGGTTTCAGTAAATAAATTACAGGTAAAAATTTATAAAATTCAATGGCGCTGGTGGTACGAAAAAAGTGAAGAAGATTTAACCAACTATATTTCGCGTGCAGGAACCATAATATTAAAAGATACTTTAATTAAATCTATAAACGGAAAAGGCAATTTTAATTTTAAAATTAATTACCCCGAGTATGGCCGCTATTTGGTGACCGTTACTGATTTGGAAGGCGGACACGAAACAGGAAAAGTAGTTTATATTGACTGGCCGTATTTAAGTCGCGCTAACAGAAGTACCAACGAAAACGCAAACATGTTAAACTTCGCCTGCGATAAGGAAAAATACACCACCGGCGAAAATATTAAATTATCATTTCCTTCTCCGGCCGACGGGATGGCACTCGTGAGTATTGAAACAGGAATGAAAGTGGTAAAAAAATTCTGGTTCGCTACAAAAAAAGGAGAAACCATTCATGAATTTGCTGCAACACCAGATATGTCGCCGAATGCTTATGTGCATGTAACATTGATTCAGCCGCACGCCAATACAAAAAACGATTTACCAATTCGTATGTACGGTGTTGTTCCGGTTATGGTAGATGAACCATTAACGCATTTAATTCCTGAAATTAAAATGGCCGATGTAATAAAACCGGAATCATTTACGACAATAAAAGTAAAAGAAAAAAATGGTAAAAAAATGTCGTACACTTTAGCAATGGTGGATGAAGGATTGCTAGATTTAACAAGATTTAAAACGCCGCAACCATGGAATACATTTTATGCACGCGAAGCTTTAGGAGTAAAAACCTGGGATATGTACGATGCCGTTATTGGGGCTTACGCCGGAAAATTAGATAAATTATTAAGTGTGGGTGGTGGCGACGAAATTAACGCCGGAAAAGGAATTAAAGCCAACCGTTTTAAACCAATGGTAAAATTTATGGGTCCGTTTGAACTGGAAGCAGGGCAGGAAAAAATTCACACAGTAGAAATTCCAAATTATGTTGGTTCGGTAAGAGTAATGGTGGTGGCAGAACATGAAGCCGCTTATGGTAATGCCGAGAAAGCAGTAGCAGTGAGGAAACCGTTAATGATTTTAGCAACATTGCCAAGAGTTTTAGGTCCGGGCGAAAGTGTGAGTTTACCGGTAAATGTTTTTGCGATGGAAAATCATGTGAAAGATGTAAAAATTGAAGTGGAAGTAAATGAAATGTTATTAATTGAAGGCGTAAAAGAACAAAAAATGAATTTCACACAAATTGGTGACGAAGTAATTAATTTTAAATTAAACGTCATTGAAAAAACAGGAATTGCGAGAGTGAAAATTACTGCGACCAGCGGCAAAGAAAAAACAATTCAGGAAATTGAATTGGATGTGCGCACTCCAAATCCGAAAGTAGTAGATGGTTTTGAAATGGCTTTAGAGCCGGGCAAAGTTTGGAATACGGAAATTGCCTTCAAAGGAATTACGGGAACCAACAAAGCAACGATTGAATTTTCTTCGATTCCTTCTTTAGGTTTAGAAAAACGAATGGATTATTTAATTCAATATCCACACGGTTGTATTGAGCAAACTACCTCTTCCGTTTTCCCACAATTATATGTAAGTAATTTAATGGATTTAAAAGAAACACAAAAAGACAGAATAAATAATAATATTAAAGTAGGATTAAAACGTTTACAATTATTTCAAACATCTAACGGCGGATTTTCTTATTGGCCAGGCGAAGCTTACGAAAGTGAATGGGGAAGCAATTATGCCGGTCACTTTATGATTGAAGCCGAAAAGCAAGGTTATAATTTACCACACAACTTAAAAACCAAATGGATAAAATATCAACAGCAATCGGCACGTAACTGGACCAACAATAACGGTCTGTATACACATCCGCATGGCGACGAAACTAATGAAGTGATTCAGGCTTACAGATTATTTGTTTTGGCTTTGAGTGGTAATGCCGAAATGGGTGCGATGAATCGTTTGCGCGAAGAAAAAAATATTTCAGCAGCTGCAAAATGGCGATTGGCGGCGGCATACAAAATGGTGGGACAAAACGAAGTGGCGCTTAATTTAATTAAAGGTTTATCTACCGAAGTAAAACCTTACAAAGAATTATCTTATAGTTATGGCTCAGATAAGAGAGATGAAGCCATGATTTTAGAAACTTTGAGTTTGCTTAATGAAAAATTAAAAGCTGCGCCATTGGCAAAAAAGGTTTCGAAAGACTTAGATTCTAAAATGTGGATGAGCACGCAGGAAACAGCTTACAGTTTATTGGCGATGTGCGAGTATACAGGAGTAAAGGGAAATGCCGAATTAAGTTTTGCTTATTCTCTCAATACAAATCCCGAAACTACTCAAACTTGTAAAAAAACTTTGTATCAGGTAAAATACAATGATGCTGATATTTTAAAGAACGGTGCCTCGCCGGGCTCGGCAACCGTTCCAATTGCCATTGCGATAAAAAATAACGGTCGTTCAACACTGTTTGCTAAAATTATTCTGGAAGGTGTTCCTTTAGTAGGAGACAAAACTGCCTCGGCTAAAGATTTAAAAATGGAAGTAGTTTATAAAAATATGAAAGGGCAAATAATTCAGCCCGATAAATTAATTCAAGGAACCGATTTTGTGGCGCAGGTTACCATTGTCAATCCCGGCACAAAAGGATTTTTAAAAGAAATGGCTTTGACTCAGGTTTTTCCGAGTGGCTGGGAAATTCATAATACGCGTATGGATGAAACAAGCACTGCTAATGCCGCGCGTTACCAGAATATACGCGACGACAGAGTTTATTCTTATTACGATTTAGAATGTAACACAAACAAAACTTTCACAATACAATTAAACGCGACTTACCTCGGTAAGTTTTATTTACCAACCGTTTATAGCGAAGCAATGTATGATAATTTAATAAATGCGCGCGTACCTGGTCGTTGGGTAGAAGTGGTTAAGGATTTGGGAAATGTTGTTGTTAAATGATGAATTAAAAATTAAGAATTAAGTTTCAAAGGTTAAGCGTGTTATTCCGAGCACTGCTAGGAATCTGCCGGCGCGGAGGGGTTTAGGGTTTCCCCTCTTCGCTTGCTGGTTATTTTTCCCAATTCAACATTCATCATTTCTTAGGGTTTCCTCTTCCGAATTTGATTTTTTATACTGTTAATTTATTTGTTTTTCTCGTTAAAAATCGTACATTTAATTAATCAAAACCCCTCCCATGAAAAAATCGCTACTTGTTGTTGTAATACTTTTACAAACCACTTTTTTATTCTCACAAAGCAAACGTGCAAATAACTGGTATTTTGGTAATAACGCCGGTGTTAGTTTTGCCGCAGCAACACCAACTGCAATTTCGGGAAGCGCAATGAGTACGCCTGAAGGTTGTTCAACTATTTCTGATACAAGCGGAATTATTTTATTTTATACGGATGGAAATAATGTGTGGAATAAAAATAATGTATTGATGCCAAACGGTACGGGTTTATTGGGAGGAAATTCATGCACTCAAGCCGCTTTAATTGTTCCGTTTCCGGGAATTTATAATAAGTATTTTATTTTTACCAATGATGAAATTGGCGGAGTGAACGGGTTAAGATATTCGGAAGTCGACATGAATTTGGCCGGCGGATTAGGAAATGTAACTGCAACCAAAAATGTTTTTGTCGCCAATAACTTAACCGAAAAATTAACGGCTGTAAAAGATCCCTTCAGTAATCGCTACTGGATTTGTGTTCACGAATGGGGAAATAATATTTTTAGAGCTTACCCATTTACCACTTCGGGTTTGCTCGCGCCTGTTACGAGCACCATTGGCGCTATTCATAGTAATGCACAAATTCAAAATACATACGGACAAATGAAATTCAACGCTTGCGGAAGTAAATTGGCTTTAGCAATTGGCTATCAAAACACCATTGAACTTTTTGATTTCAATACAAATACAGGAAAAGTGACCAATGCAATTACACTTCCTATGACCGACAAAGTTTATGGTGTTGAATTTTCTCCGAACTCAAAGGTATTGTACGTTAGTTGTTACGATCCGTTTATGACGCTTTTACAATTTGATATTTCATCCGGCGTTCAGTTAACCATTCAAACTTCGCAGGTAATTATCAGTACAACACCAAGCATTTATGGTATTCAACAAGCTAACGACGGAAAAATTTATGTTTGTAAATCATTTGATCAATATTTGGGTGTGATTAACAATCCAAATACAGTTGGTGTGGGATGTAATTATGTTGATCCCGGTGTGGATTTAGATCCGCTGAGTTTGGGTATTATTTCTGCGTTGGGAATGCCGTGTTTTGTGCAATCTTATTTTGGAAACGGGCAGGCTTGTCCTTTCCCAACATCGCTTCAGGAAAATAATTTACAAAATAATTTTTCAGTTTATCCGAATCCATCAGCGGGAGAATTTTATTTAACGCTAAATGAAAATAGTTCGGTTACCGTTTATTCATTTACCGGAGAAATGATTGAGCAATTTTCCGATTTTAAAAAAGGAAATATTTCATTCGGCAAAAATTATTCCTCCGGAATTTATTTCGTGAAAGCAAATTCTTCCAACGGAAATTCAACTCTAAAAATTATTAAAGAATAAATGGAATGTTGAATGTTGAATGTTGAATAATTTTTAAATATGAAACAAAAATGTTTCTATAAAATAATTTTAATCGTAATGGGATTATCATTCCATTCTAACTTTCTTGTTTCGCAACCTATTAATTATACTTTTTCAAATCTGGCAGGTGTTTATTCACCTTTGGTTGGTCCTACCGCTATTCCTGAAATTTATTGGGGCGCAGATAATGAATTGTCGGGTATTTATAATATTGGATTTTCGTTTAATTTCGGTTGTGCTTCTTACACACAATTTAAAGTATCTGCCGATGGCTGGCTTACATTTAATTTAGGAGGCGCCGTTTCTTTTGCAGATGCCATTAACGATTTAAGCGGTTACGCCGGTATGCGTCCCGGACTTGCTCCCTTATGGGATGACCTTGCATGGAATAATAATAATCCGCCACAATGCGGTTATCAGCTTTCGGGCATACTTCCTAATCGGATTTTAACTGTTCAATGGATAAAAGCAAATTGGAAAATCTTAGGCACCGCGCCAGGAGAAATGTCGTTTCAAATAAAACTTTACGAAACCAGTGACCGAATAGAATTTATTTACCATCAGGAAACCGGAACCATGAATGCGCCAAGTGCTTCCATTGGTTTAGCCGGATCGGTTATTGGCGATTATTATTCGGTGAACGCAGCACTTACTACAGCCTCGAAAGCTATAAACACTCAAAACATTGCCACTAAACCGGCAGAAGGAAAAACTTTCAGATGGGATCCGGTTTGCGCCTTGCCAATCGAATTAATTTCCTTTACAGGAGAAAAATTAGGGAATAAAAATTTATTTAAATGGAGCACTGCTACTGAAAACAATAATTGTTTTTTTACTTTGGAATATTCCGGTGATGGGATTTCATTCAATGAAATTAAAAAAATAAAAGGCGCAGGTAATAGTAATTCAACAAAACATTACGAAACAATGGATGAGCCTTTTAATTCAGGGATTACTTATTACAGATTAAAACAAACTGATTTTAATAATTCTTATAAATATTCAAATGTATTAGCGATTGATAATAATTTAAAAGAAAATAATTTTAATCTTTATCCCAATCCTTCGGATCGAGAATTTTCTATCCAACTAAATGAAGTTTCATCTGTAACTGTTTATTCTTACGAAGGAAAATTAATTGAACAGTTTAATGCGATGAATGAAAATTTTAGTTTTGGAAAAGATTATTCAGCAGGAATTTATTTTGTGAAGATTTCTGGAACTGAAACTAGTTCCGCCTTTAAAATTATTAAACAATAAAACCCGGCACACTGGCAGATTTCTGCCTACCGTATCAAGGCTTGTACCAAGGCAGGCAGGCTTCGCGATGCTCAGAATGACACAATTATTTTCCGCATTCAACATTCATAATTCAACATTTATCATTCCTAAAGTTCCTCCAACATCTTCATTACATCCGGTCGTTTACGGGTAGAGACCGGAACACTGCTTCCGTCATTCATAATTAAATAACCACCATCTGTCTTTACGAATTCTTTTATGAATTTTGTATTTACTAAATGAGATTGGTGCACGCGATAAAACCCTTGATCGCTCAGAAGGTCTTCAAAATCTTTCAGAGTTTTTGTAACTAATAATTTTTTACCGTTACTGAAATAAAATTCGGTGTAATTAATATTACTTTCGCAACGCAAAATATCATTGATATTTACAATATGAATTTTATCCTGCGTATGAAGTGCTAAGCGTTCGTGAGCTTTTGTATTATTTTTTAAAGAATCATTTAGTAATTTGTATTTTTCGTTCTCATCTAACTTCTGTTCCTTAAATTTTTTAACGGCCGCTACCAATTCATCAGGATCAACCGGCTTTAATAAATAATCAATAGCTGCATACCGAAATGCTTTAATAGCATGCGCATCCGAGGCAGTGATAAAAATAATTTTAAAGGGAATGTCTTTTAAAATATCCAGTAAATCAAATCCACTACCGTCCTGCATTTGAATATCTAAAAATAAGATATCAGGTTGCATACTTTTTAAAAGTTTAGCGCCCTCCACTACCCCATTCGCTTCACCAATAACATTTATATCGGGAGTATACACCTGTAAATCCTTTTTAAGAGTTATCCGCGCTTGCTCAATGTCGTCGATTATTATTGCTTTTATCATTGTGGGAGAAGTTATTAGTTAACGGTTATCAGTTATAAAGTTATAAGGTTATTTTTATTGGTGTTTATTAGTGTAATTAGTGTCTAATTTTTAAAATTAATTTACGAAATTGGAATTCTAATAATAACTTTCGTTCCACTTGCATTATATTTTTCATCATACAAATCTAATATTTCTAATGACTTAATTTTTGAATCCTCTTTTAACAAATCCAATCTCTCCTGTGTTACAATTAAGGCGGTAGATTTATGATACGTTTCTTTACTTGCCGCATTTAATTCTTCCGCTTTTTTTCTTCCAATTCCGTTATCGGTAACCGAACATTCCAATAAATTATTTTTTTCTGAAAAAACAACTTCAATTAACCCTCTTTTCCCCTCAATATATTTTAATCCGTGCTTAATGGCATTTTCAATAAATGGTTGTAATAACATGGATGGGATTTTTACATAATCTTTTTCAATATTTTCATCTACACTTATTTTATAATCAAATCTATCTCCGTTACAAAATTTTTCTATTAATAAATAATTTTCCAAAGTATTTACTTCTTCCTCTAAAGTAATTACTGTATTACGCGAATTATCCAATATCTGCCGCATCAATCGTGAGAACTTTGCCAAATAATATCTTGCAGTTTGTTCGTTGTCAGTTCCAATCTGAGACTGTATGGAATTTAATGCATTAAAAATAAAATGCGGATTCATTTGCAAACGCAAAGCTTTTTGCTCAAGTTCCAACACTTCTTTTTCTAACTGTAATTTCTTTTGCCCTTCCAGCGCTTTTGTTTTGATTCGATTTATTCGTATTCTAAAAAAGAAAAACACTAAACACGAAATGAATAACAGACTAACGGTTATAAACCAAGGACGAAGCCAGAATGGAGGAGAAATATGAAATTTTAAAGTAACAGGTTCCTTATTCCAAACTCCATCTTCATTACAAGCTTTCACCATAAAAACATAATCACCTGCTTTTAAGTTGGTATAAGAATAAGTATGCTCTTTGGTAACGGGCGACCAATCCCCGTCAAATCCCACCAATTTCCATTGGTATTTAACTGCCTCCGGATTACTGAAATTAATTCCTACAAATTCAAAACCAATATCATTTTGATCATACGGTAATTCTAAATTCGAAATCGTATTCCAGTCGCCCACAAAATTATTGTAAGTTGTATTTGAAATAGATTTGTATTTTAATTTTACATCACTTATTCGCATAACAGGTTCGTTCTTGTTTTTTGTAAGATTTTCGGGATTGTATTTAGATAATCCGTTAATAGTACCGAACCAAATACTTCCGTCATCATCCTTAAAAACCGAATTTTGAACATTTTCTATTCCCGTAAACCCTTCGCCTTTGCCATAATGTTTTACATTTATTATTTTTTGTTCTTTATCAATCTCTAAATAATCCAAACCCTTTTCATTACCCGAAAATAAATTATTTTTCCTGTCAAAGGCCAATAAATATACATTTGAAGAAGTGAGTCCTTTTGCCTCATTATACGTTTCCATTTTATGATTGCTTTTGTATGTAGGAAAAGAAACAATTCCGCCATCCGTTCCTACCCATAAATTTCCATTCTCATCTTCTGCCAAACATCTTATAGTATTGCAAGGCAGACTTTCTTTCACCGAAATATTTGTTTTCTCCACCTTATCATCCATTAACGAACCAATCAGTCCGCTTTCAGTCGCGTACCACAAACGGTTTTGTTTATCAAAATGCAAAGCAACCAATCGGTTTCGTAACAAACCATCTTGTTCCATAAAATTAAAGATTTGTACAGCAGGTTTATTCAAATCTATTTTATACAATCCGGTAGCACTCGCCATCCATAAATTACCAAGTTTATCTTTAATTATAGAACGAATATACTTTTTATCCAAGCCTTCTAACGGTTTAAAAACAATCCCATCATATACATATACACCCTGACCATCAGTTCCCAAATAAATATTTCCGGCATTATCCTCAGCAATAGCTTTTACTTTTACATTGGCAAATCCGTTCGAAACATTGAAAGGTTTAAATTTTAAACTATCATAAACACATACTCCCTTATCGTAAGTCGCCACCCACATTCTTTTTTTACTATCGCGAAACATCGTGTAAACATAATTTTCGGTTAAACCGGATGTTTTATCGTATTGCGTAAATTGTTTTCCGAAATAATTACAGGCACCGCCACCCGAAGTACCAAACCAATAATTCAAACTTTTATCCTGCATAATGCAATGCACGTGGTTGTTGCTCAGCCCTTCATTTGTAGTAAGCCAGTTAAAAGTTTTTGTAATTGTGTTATATTGACAAACGCCATTATTCCGCGTGGCCATCCAAACATTATTCTTATCGTCGAAATAAAAATCTAAAACAGTTTGCTGATACAATTCTAAATTCAAATCAACTCTATAAAACTTTTTCGAATCAAAAACATAAGCGCCGTCTCCATAAGTTCCAATCCAAATATTTCCATCTTTATTTTGTTTTATGGAAGTAATAACGTTATTAGTGAATCCGTTGTTCTTATCAAATTTTTTTGCGCTGTAAGAATTATTTTTATTTTCAATTTTATACAATCCTGTAATTTCCGAACCAAACCAAACATTATTTTCTTTGTCAACCAAAAGTGTCCCAATATTTGTTCCTGTATTTTTTAACTGATCAGATATATTAGTAAAAACCGAATCCTGCATTAATAAAATTCCGTTATCGGTTGCTATCCAAATTCTTCCCTGCAAATCGAAATCAATTTCACGAACGGCAGTGTATGGTAAATAATTTTTTAAACGAATTCCGTTGTAATAACAAAGTCCGTTCATTGTTCCCATCCATAAATTATGTTTGGTATCTTCCTTAATACAAAATATTTTATTGCTCGGCAATCCTTCTTTTACCGAATACGTTTTAAATTCAATTCCGTCGTAACGCGTAATTCCCCCGCCCTGCGTTCCCATCCACAAATAACCGCGACTATCCTGTAGCATACTATAAACCTGCGATTGCGCAACGCCATCTTTAACCGAATAATTATGAAAATTATACTGCTGAGAAAAAGTCAGTTGGCAGATGGCAGTAAGCAGTAAGCAGTAGCAATAGGCAGTTGGCAGTAGGCGGTATTTTATTTTTATTCGAATCAAAATTTAAATTCTAAAATTATCTTTTCAATCTCTTGTGTCCTTTAAGTCTCTTTAGTCCCTCCAATCCCTTCCCCGCATAATCAAAGGTAAAAAACGCTTCCTATTAATAAGCCTGCGAATAATAAAAGAGTCGAAATTCACATATTTTAAGGCTTACTTTTACTCTGTAAATGATAAGGAAAGCCATAAATAGCTATAAGAATCGAAAACCGGCCATTAAAAAGCTTAGAAATTGGCTGTTTTTTATTGGGATAATTGCCTTTAGCTATTGGTACATTAATTGTTTGCCCGACAAGCTTTTTAACGACAGCACTTCTACGGTTTTATTCGATAAAGACGGCAATTTATTAGGCGCAAAAATTGCGAGCGACGGACAATGGCGTTTTTCTCCGAATAAAAATGTTCCTAAAAAATTTGAAAAATGTTTAATAGAATTTGAAGACAGAACTTTTTATGATCATTACGGAATTAGTATTCGCGGAATTGTAAGAGCGATTGTGCAAAATTTCAGAAATAAAAGATTAGTGAGTGGCGGAAGTACTTTAACGATGCAATTAGCGCGTATTATGCGAAAAAATCCGCCCCGAAATTTAAGAGAAAAAATTATTGAACTATTTTTGGCTACGCGAATAGAAATGCGTTATTCTAAAAAAGAAATTTTAAATTTTTATGCCTCTAACGCGCCATTCGGAAATAATGTGGTAGGATTAGAAGCTGCGGCTTGGCGTTATTTTGGAAGAAGCTTAAACGAATTAAGCTGGGCCGAAAGTGCAACACTGGCCGTTTTACCAAACGCACCCGGATTAATTTACCCCGGGAAAAATCATAAACGTTTATTGGATAAAAGAAACCGTTTATTAAAAAGAATGCTAGAACAAAAAATTGTTGATGAAACAACTTATCAATTAGCATTATCAGAACCACTCCCATTAAAACCTTTAGCACTGCCGCAACAAGCGCCGCATTTATTAGCGCGTTTAATTAAAGAAGGTCACAAAGGACAAACCATCACTTCCACCCTCGATAATAATTTACAGGAAAAAGTCACACAGCTTTTACAAACACACAGCGAATTATTAAAAGAAAATAAAATTTATAATGGCGCCATTATTATCACTTCCGTGAAAACAGGAAAAGTTTTGGCTTATGTGGGAAACACAAAATCAATTGATGCCGAACAAGGCAGCGATGTTGATTGCATTGTTGCGCCAAGAAGTACCGGGAGTATTTTAAAACCATTTTTATTTGCTAAAAGTTTAGAAGACGGTCTGATTACACCGACAATGTTAATTCCCGACATTCCCACACAATTTGGAAGTTTTTCGCCAAAGAATTTTTCTTTACAATACGATGGCGCCGTTCCTGCTAATAAAGTTTTATCACGCAGTTTAAATATTCCGATGGTACGTTTATTAAATGGATACGGTTTAGAAAAATTTCACCGCGATTTAAAAAATTACGGTCTCACTACACTGCACAAACCCGCCACGCATTACGGTCTATCCTTAATATTAGGCGGCGCCGAAGCAAAATTGTGGGATTTAAATAAAGCCTATACACAAATGGCACAAGAATTAAAGTTTGGGGAGGGGAAGGAGATTTGTTTTGTGAAGGAAAAAAATGAAAAACATAAAACACAAAACATAAAACAGACAAACAATAAAACAAATAACCAGAAACAAGTAACCAGAAACTCGAAACAATCAACAACAAACAGAGCCTGCATCTTCTCCACCTTCGAAGCAATGGTTGATGTTAATCGCCCCGATGAAGATGGTAACTGGCGTGCATTTGCATCGGCACAAAAAATTGCATGGAAAACCGGAACGAGTTTTGGTTTTAGAGATGCATGGGCCATCGGTATTACACCCGATTATGTAGTTTGTGTTTGGATTGGAAATGCTGATGGTGAAGGCAGGCCCGGCTTAACAGGAATAAAAGCCGCCGCGCCTTTATTGTTTGATGTGTTTTCGCAATTACCAAAATCATCGCAATGGTTTGTTTCTCCTAATGAAGAAATGTGTAAAGTGGGAATTTGTCACGAAAGCGGACACCGTGCTTCCGATATTTGCGAAAAAGTAGATTCTGTTTTTATTCCTAAAACCTGTTTAAATTCTTTGGCCTGTCCTTTTCATCAGACCGTTCATTTAAGTAAGAACGGAAAATACCGTGTTGACAGCGATTGCGAAAATGTATATAATATGAAACATGTCAACTGGTTTGTATTGCCACCGCTGGTAGAAAAATATTATAAATTCAATCATCCCAATTACAAAGAGCTGCCAGGTTTTAAACCGGAGTGCCTCGCAAAAATTAGCGACAGAGCCATTGCTTTAATGTATCCGAAACCAAACAGTAAAATTTATGTGCCGATAGAAATTGACGGAAAAATAGGAAGAACCGTTTTTGAAGCCGCGCATCGCAACATCAACACAAAAATTTATTGGCATTTAGATGATGAATTTATTGGGGAAACAAAAGAGATTCATCAGCTCGCACTAAATCCATCAATAGGTAAACATAAATTAATGTTAATTGATGAGAACGGGATTGCCATTACTGTAAAGTTTGAGGCTATGGGCGGGAATTAGAAATATTTCACGCAAAGGCGCAAAGAAAAAAAACACGCAAAGACCGCAAAGATGAAACAATTGCTTTGCGACCTTTGCGAATCCTTTGCGAACTTTGCGTGAAATAAACACAGTTCATCTCGCAATAACCAATCGCTTAATAGCAATTTGTTCTTTCAAATTTTTTATTTGCACAATATAAATTCCGTTTGAAAACTCTGTTGTTTCTAATTGCGCCACACCACTCCGAACTCCCAACTCTAAACCCCGAACCAAACGTCCGTTTAAATCAATAATTTTTATCTCAATACTTTTTTCATAAAAAAAGTTTAAACTAATATTTAAAATATCTTTAGAAGGTTGAGGATAAAAAGAAATATTTTTTGAAAATAATTCGGATTCATTTACTCCTGCGTAACCAACGGTAACGGTTACAGTATCACTTTTAATTAAGCCACAAATATTTTGCTGTACAATGTATGTTGTTGTTGTGTTTGGTTTAACCCATAAACCACCACCCGTGCCAATTGTAACAGTACCATTATACCATGCACATTCCAATCCAATTTCCGGCGGTTGCCCAATAAATGCACTGTCGCCATTTAAAATATATTTATCCGGCCCGGCATAAGCAAGAAGATTTAAATCTATCACGGAAACATCATCAACATAATATTCCGCAACGAAACCGGGAGCAGTTGGATAGGAAAGACTGTAAGTTGCAGCAGCCCAACTTTTAAAATTACCAATGGTAATATAGCTCTCATTTCCTGTTGCAGTAAAAGTTCCTTGAACTTTCATCCAGTTTAGTGTGTCTTTGTAGAAAACTCCTGAAGGGCTTTTTATTTGGGGTGAAACAATTGCCTCACGGTTTGGCGCAATAGACGCAATACTTCCATTATCTAAATAAGCCCCTAATTCGTCAACTGCATATTGACACCTATTAGATAGTGATGCATAATAAGTAACACAATAAACTTTGCCATTTGTTAAAGTTGTTTTAAGCGGAGCTTGTGCATAACTCCGCCAAGAAACAGAAGGCGCAGAATTTTTGAAATATTCTAAATACGCATAACTATTCCCAGTCTTAGGAACTTGAAAACAAAATGTACCACCTAATATATTTTTTGGAACACTAAAACCAGTAGTATAATTGTAACAAGAATTCAATACAGCGGCAGCTGAACCTCCTCCATTTACTAATGAATCCCATGAAGTGCAAAAATAAATTGAAACGCATAGTTTAGTACAACTGCTATCCAATTGCTCGAAGCTTGGATTAGGAACAAGATTCACAGTTTGTGCATTTAAAAAATCGGAGATAGAAAAAATGAAACACGAAAAAATTATGGCTCGATATCCCGATAGGCATCGGGACGGCAAGCATGCAATAAAAACCCGGTAACCAAAAGGCAAAAACTTTTTCATGCGGTAATTTTGTATTAAATCAAATTTAACGCTGCTGCCATTTACTCTCCATTCCAATAAAATCCTCTAAATGATAAATTGAATTAGCAAAAGAAAAAAGCACAGTTCTGTCATCCACAATAGTGTATTTACGGCGTTTATCGATAGTGAGTTTTTTTAATTCAGGAAAATATTTTAATGGTGTAATAAACAACCTGCCATCAATTAATTTTATTGTAATTTTCCCCGGCGCATTAAAAAGTATTTTATCAATACTCATTGTCTTATTTTTTAAAGTGCTTTCCATTTTAAGCATAATCAAATATAATGAAATTTTAAATAATTAACAAGTTCTTCATGGTGTATTCCAAAATCCAAAATATAATCACAATGAAATCGGAATCTTTTTTGGGCTAATCCCGATAGCTATCTGGACATTATTTCATACTCTTTTACCCACGTCCTAAAAAACGTGGCTATTTAATAAATACAAAAAATATTGAATAGCCCCGTGCTTTAGCGCGGGGGTTAAAAACAACACAAAGTTCGGGCTTTAGCCCAAACTAATATGGAATGAAATGCTTTTTGGTATTTTATGAATTTTTTAATAAACGAAAACTTTTGACTCGAATCAATCTCATTAAATCCCCGCCCCTCGACGTCCCGATAGCTATCGGGATCGGGGACCGGGGCTTCTCATTGCACTTTCGATTTTTGACTTTTGACTGTCGACTATTGACTGCCGACTGCCGACTTTTGACTTTTTTAACCCCCCTCCAAACCCCAGTAAAATCAAGGGTTTCAAACAAATCTGTTAATTTTTTATGGAATACTTAAAAACGTGGCATCTAAATGTAAAAGAGTTTAAACATTTAAATATAAAGCCATGCAAACAACTAAAACAAAAAAACTATCGTACATCGCAGCCTTAGGCGCGATAACTATGTCGACCCTCGTTTGGTTTACACCACCGAGTTATTATCAGTTGGCATCCGAAAATGATTTTATAAAATCGTTAAAGAAAAAATTAAGCGAATACAATGAGCACTCGCCCGAAGACCGGGTGTATTTGCAATTAGATAAACCGTTTTACGAACCGGGCGATGACATTTGGTTTTCGGCCTATGTAAGAAATGGTATTACCATGAAATCTTCCGACAAAAGCGATATTGTACATATTGAATTAATTAGTCCGAAAGGAACGGTGGAGAAAAAAATAAATATTATTGCTAAAAACGGAAAAGCTTCCGGCGATTTTAATATTGATAAAGAAGCGCTGGGTGGTTTATATAAAATTCGCGCTTATACTAATTGGATGAAAAATGATGGTGAAGATAATGCCTTCACAAAAGATATTCAGGTGCAGGAAGTGATTCTCCCAAATTTAAAAATGAAATTAGATTTCGAGAAAAAAGCATTTGGTGCCGGCGATGAAGTGGTTGCGAAATTAGAATTAAATACCAATGAAAATAAACCATTATCCGATTACAAAATAAAATTCGTTGCTAATTTAGACGGCGAAAAAATTGTAGAAAAATTTGATGTAACCGATGCCGATGGTTTGAAATACATAAAATTTAATTTACCCGCTAAATTAAAAACCAACGACGGACTTTTAAACGTAATGATAGATTATAACGGAAATACCGAAAGTGTTTCTCGTTCTATTCCCATTATTTTAAATACTGTTAAGTTTACCATGTATCCCGAAGGCGGAGATTTAGTAAGCGGTTTAGAAAACAATGTTGCGTTTCGCGCGTTGAATGAATTTAATAAACCTGCCGATGTAGAAGGTGTTGTTGTAACCGAAAAAGGAAGTCGCGTTGCATCGTTCACCAGTTTTCATCAGGGAATGGGCGCTTTTAAATTTAATCCGCAACCGGGTGAAAAATATACCGTAAAAATTACAAAGCCAGAAGGCATTACATCAACATTTAATTTACCCGAAGCTTTACAGCGCGGTTATGTAATGAGTATTGATAATAATAAAGCCGCAGAAGTTGGTATAAATATTAATACTACCGAAACTGAAGAGTTAGGATTAGTAGCGCAGGTACGCGGAAAAGTTTATTACAGCACCGTAATTGATGCGAAACAGGGAAACAATAAATTTGTTTTTCAAACCAATAATTTTCCCATTGGTGTTTCGCAAATTACGTTGTTCGACTCGAAAGGAATTGCACGCGCCGAGCGTTTGGCTTTTGTAAATAAAGACAAGCAATTAAATATTAGTATCGAAACTGAAAAAGATAAATATTTACCACGCGAAAAAGTAAAAATGATGTTAACGGTAAAAGACGAACGCGGTTTACCAATGCCGGCTAATTTATCTTTATCGGTTGTAAACGATCAGTTAATTTCTTTTGCCGATGATAAACAAGGAAATATTTTATCACAATTATTATTACAACAAGATATTAAAGAAAAAATTGAAGAGCCTGCATTTTATTTTAATAAGAAAGAAGTAAAATCGGATAAAGCTTTAGATTTTTTATTAATGACTGCAGGATGGAGACGATTTACCTGGGAAAAAGTAATTGAAGATGAATTGCCAGCCATAAATTATTTAGGCGAAAAAGCAATCATTGCCGGAACAATTTTTAATGCTGAAGATGGAAAACCAATGAGTAATGTAGCTATAAAAATTCCGGGTGGCGTTGAATATTCAACTAACAGCGAAGGGAAATTTTCATTGAGGAAATTAGATTTATCTACGCCAGTTACTTTAAATTTTAATTCGGAAGGCTTTTATGCGCAATCGCAATACATTCAAGATTATAATCAGAACATGGTGTTGTATATGTACAAACAAAATTATTATTACGGTTATGGCGGCGGAAACGGAAAGCGTGCAAGAAGCAAAAGCGCGCAGGGAGGAATTGTAAATATGAATAAAGAATTAATTCCTGCCGCCGCTAACATGGGCGGTGCAAGAAGAGACGAAGGAGATATGGTTGTTGAAAAGGCGCCAATGCTTAAAGCAGAACCACAAATGCAAAATAAATTGGCTCATGCCGGTCCGGTTGGGAAAAAGCCGGCCGATATGAAACCTGCAGAAGATGCAAAAGCTTTAAAAGATGCGCTGAAAAATAATCCTGTTCAACTTGCTCAAGGTAATGTTAAACAAGATGAAGCTAAAAAAGAAAAACGCAAAGAAGGAGAATTAGCAGAAGTTGCCGCAAGCAGAGTAGCCGATCGTCGCGGAGACAGATTCCACGCGAATGATTTAGATGATATGGAGAGAGAGCAAAATATTCCTGCAGTGCAAGCCTATTACCGTGCACGTACTTTTCACGCACCGGTTTATGATAAGCAGGAAAATGTTGAAACGCGTACCGATTTCCGTAATACTATTTATTGGAACCCAAATGTAGAAGTTGGTTACACCGGCAAAAAAACTTTAGAGTTTTATACTTCCGATAACATTACTTCTTTCCGCACAACAATAGAAGGAATTGGCAGCGACGGAACCGTAGGAAGAACTGAACAAAATATTTTTACGCAATTACCTTTTGCCATGACTACAAAAATTCCGGTGGAAGTTGCTACTGAAGATTTTGTTTCCATACCTCTTACTTTAAAAAATAATACCGATGGTCCTTTAGGCGGTTTAATTACAGTTACGGCACCTGACGGTCTGAAAGAACTTGCAACTATCCCAACAGTTCAAACCATTATGCCGGGTAAAGCAAAAACCATTTATTTAGATTATAAAGTGTTAGATAAAATTGGTTACGGCGAATTTACAATTTCATTCAAAGCTTGCGGATTAGGCGATGCTTTCACACAAAAAATAAAAATTGCACCAAAAGGATTTCCTGTTCAATCTTCTTTCTCATCACAAGAAGTTGAAAAAGAATATTCTTTTGAAATAAATAAAATGGTGAACGGTTCATTAAAAGCAAATTTCACTGCTTACCCTAATGTAGTTTCCGATTTAATGAAAGGTGTAGAAGGAATTTTACAGGAACCTTACGGTTGTTTCGAACAAACATCTTGTACTGCTTATCC
>JAHEYG010000057.1 GCA_023251725.1 Sphingobacteriaceae bacterium
TTTTTTTACTGAATTAAATAATGCCTTAAAAAAATACTCAATAAACGATTGGAAATTGTTTTTAAAATGGCGCGTTCTTCATGAGGCAGCTTTATATTTATCTTACAATATTCAAAAAGAAGATTTTGATTTTTTCGGAAAAACATTAAGCGGTGCAAAACAAATGAAACCCCGTTGGAGAAGAGCGCATGCCGCCGTAGATAAATTTATTGGTGAAATTTTAGGAAAGCGCTATGTTGAGAAATATTTTAGCAACGGTGCTAAAGAAAAAGTAAAACTGATGGTAGAAAATTTAATCGCCGCCTACCGCGAAAGAATTGCCTCCAGAACATGGATGAGCGAAGAAACAAAAAAACAAGCTAACTTAAAACTCGACAAATTAATTAAGAAATTTGGCTACCCTGATACCTGGAAAAATTATAGCACTTTAAATGTTACACGAGATAGTTATTGGCAAAATGCTACACGGGCCTCAGAATTTGAATACAAACGCAAAATAGCAAAATTAAATTTACCTGTAAACCGAATGGAGTGGGGAATGACTCCTCCAACTGTAAATGCTTATTACAATCCGCCCACCAACGAAATTGCTTTTCCGGCCGGAATTATGCAGACTCCTTTTTTTGATTTTAACGCAGACGATGCTTTTAATTACGGCATTATGGGCTCAATTATTGGGCACGAATTAAGTCACGGTTTCGATGATCAAGGCTCGCAATTCGATTGCAACGGTAATTTAAAAATGTGGTGGACAGAAAACGACTATAAAAATTTCAAAGAAAAAAAGACACTTATTATTTCTCAATTCAATGGCTATAAAGCTATTGATACACTCCATGTGAATGGAAGCTTAACTCAGGGCGAAAATATTGCAGATTTGGGAGGATTAACAATGGCATTTTATGCTTACAAAAAGTCATTAAATGGCAAAAAGTCAACAATAATGAGTGGTTTTACCGGCGAACAGCGCTTTTTTATAGCCTGGGCGCAAGGATGGAAAGGCTTATCGAGAGATGCAAGCACCCGTCAATTATTAGCTGTAGATCCTCACGCCCCGGCCCAATTCAGAGGATTTGGCCCTCTCACAAATATGAAAGAATTTTACGAGGCTTTTGGTATTATGGAGGGAGATTTGATGTTTAGACCGGCGAATATAAGGGTCGAAATTTGGTAACGAATATGTAAGATTTTAAGACTTTTTGATAAAAAAAGTATTTTTTTGAAAAAGCGTACAATAAAATGTGTAAATTGGTTCTCGTAAATAAGGGGTTTGTTTTTTAGGGAGCAAATTCTTAATTTCGCAATTAATTTAATGACTAAAAGGACCTTAAGTATATTCTTGTTAATGCTCGCGTTTTATTCTCAAGCGCAGAACTTCATTAGACCTAACGAGTGGAAAAAATACCGTAGGGAAATTTATGCAGGTGTTGGTGCTGCCAATTTTTTGGGCGATTTAGGGGGTTTGGATCAGGTGGGTAGTCATTATAGTCCGGTTGACGTTGAATTTACAGAAACCCGTACTGCTTTTACTTTAGGTTACAGATATAAATTATTTAAATGGTTAAACGTTGCAGCAGAGTTTAATTACATGGTTGTAAAGGGTGATGATAAACTTACTCAAGAGCAATTCCGTAGCAATCGTAACCTTAATTTTCGTTCTAATATTTTTGAATTGGCAGGCCGTTTAGAATTTGTATATATGGCTAATCAGGTTGGTCATAGGTATGGAATTAAGCGCACACTTACCCGTCGTATGAAAAATCGCTCTTGGGATTTTTCGTTTTTTGTTGGTTTAGGAGGTTTTTATTTCAATCCAGAGGGCAAAAATGCCGGTGGACTATGGCAAGATTTGAAACCGCTTCACACCGAAGGACAAGGTTTACCGAACGGACCTTCGCAGTATAGTAATTTCGCCGTTTGCATACCTATCGGACTCGCTTATCGCCTTTATTTTAATAAAATTGTTGTGGTTGGAATTGAAGTTAATTTCCGAAAAACATTTACCGATTATATTGATGATTGTAGTGGTGTATATTATGATAAGAATGCTATCGGAGCGGCATACGGTGGAGCAGCGGCTTATTTTGCAGATCCTAGTCTTGGAAAAAATCCTCATCAAACAGATCCCGAAGACCCTATAACAAAAGCACCCGCTCAAATAAGAGGCAATTCACGTGATCAGGATTCTTACATGGCCGTTATGGTTACTGTAGGATATATTATTAAATCTAAAAGGGGCCGCGCTCGATTGAGATCTAAATTCTAATATTAATAATTTCATTTTTTTATTAATTGAATTATTTGTCTGTCAAATTGACAATTACATTGTATTGGCATAAACTTTGAGTATTTAAAACAGTTGATAGTTTATAGTCGATTGTTAATAGCAAAATGCAAAATCGCCATAAACCATTAACTATCAACCATTAACTATTAACTATTAACAATATGGCAACAATTCAGGTAAAAACCGAAAACATTTTTCCAATCATTAAAAAATTTCTTTATAGCGATAATGAAATATTTTTGCGGGAATTAGTAAGCAATGCTGTTGACGCCACACAAAAATTAAAAACACTGGCTTCGCTGGGAGAATTTAAGGGGGAAATTGGGGATACAAAAATAGAAGTAGAAGTTGATAAAAATTCTAAAACCATAACAATAAAAGACAAAGGAATTGGAATGACAAAAGAGGAAGTGGAGAAATACATTACTCAAATTGCATTTAGCGGTGCCGAAGAGTTTGTTACCAAGTATAAAGATAAAGTAGATAAAAATGTAATGATTGGTCATTTTGGTTTAGGATTTTATTCTGCTTTTATGGTGGCTAAAAAAGTAGAAATATTTTCCTTATCCTATAAAGAAAACTCTAAAGCAGTTCATTGGGATTGCGACGGAAATCCGGAATATAATATCGAAGAAATTTCTAATGATACCGGGCGCGGCACAAAAATTATTTTGCATGTGGCAGATGATTGCGAAGAGTTTCTTGAAAATTTTAAAATAGAAGACCTCCTTAAAAAATATTGCAAATTTTTACCTGTTGAAATAAAATTTGGAACCAGAAAAGACAGAATCCCAACAGGCGAATCCTTCGACTCCGATCAGGATAAAAAAGATGGGAAAGAAAAAACGAAAGAAATTGAAGTTGATAATATTATTAATAATCCAAATCCGGCGTGGACCAAAAAACCAACCGATTTAAAAGACGAAGATTATAAAAATTTTTATCACGAATTGTATCCTATGCAATTTGAAGATCCGCTTTTTAATATTCATTTAAATGTTGATTATCCTTTTAACCTTACGGGGATTTTATATTTTCCGAAACTTTCCAACAAACTGGAACTTCCTAAAGATAAAATTCAATTGTATTGCAATCAGGTTTTTGTCACCGATAATGTAGAAAACATTGTCCCCGATTTTTTAACGCTGTTGCGTGGGGTAATTGATAGTCCGGATATTCCTTTAAACGTTAGTCGCAGTTATTTGCAGGCCGATGCCAGCGTAAAAAAAATATCGTCGCACATCACTAAAAAAGTAGCTGATAAGCTCGAAGAATTATTTAAAAAAGACAGAGCTGATTTCGAAAAAAAATGGGACGATATAAAAGTTTTTGTGCAGTACGGAATGATTAGCGATGAAAAATTTTATGAAAAAGTTCAGAAATTTGCTTTGCTAAAAAATACCGATGGAAAGTTTTTTACGTTTGAAGAATATGAAAATTTGGTAAAAACCAATCAAACCAATACCGATAAACGAATCACTTATATTTATGCCACAAATGTTTTAGAGCAACACGGTTATATTGATGCGGCTAAAAATAAAGGTTACGATGTGTTGTTAATGGAAACCATGATTGATTCGCATTATATTAATCAGTTGGAGAGCAAATTAAAACACACCTCTTTTGTGAGAGTAGATGCGGATACAGTTGATAAATTAATTAAGAAAGACGAAAAACAAGAATCTAAATTAAGCGAAGAACAGATAAAAAAATTACAGCCGATTATTGAAGCGAATGTAGCCAAAGAACAATTTATGGTAATGTTCGAAAATTTAAATGAAAAAGATGCGCCTATGCTGGTAACGCGACCTGAGTTTATGCGACGCATGAAAGATATGAGCGCAATGGGCGGCGGCGGAATGGGATTTTATGGCAACATGCCCGAAATGTATAATTTGGTGGTTAATTCAAATCATCCGCTCATCAATCGAATTTTAACTGAAACTGATTCTGAGAAACAAAAAATTCTTTCTAAACAAGCCAGCGATTTAGCCCTATTATCACAAGGCTTATTAAAAGGTGAACAGTTAACTAATTTTATAAAACGCTCGGTTGAATTAATTTAAAAAGTAACCAAGTTTATACTATTGAAATTCAACCTATTTAGAATGTTTTATTAATTGAAACAATTAATGGTTAACAGTTTTTTCATAGCGTAATTGCATCTCATTAAATTGTTTCTTATTTTTATTAAATCAAATAAATAAAAATCGTATCCTATGAAAAAAATATATTTAAATCTGATTTTACTTTTAGCATTTAACGGAATTGTTTTTTCGCAAGTGCCAACCTGTTCACTCAACCCTGTTTTTATCGCTTCCAATAAAATAGGAATCTGGCCCGATAGCGCCACTAATTTTGTTGGCGGTACAGTTGGTATTTCATACTTACAAAACATTACCGTTAAAATCCCGAAAGACACCATTAACGGTGGAATAAAATTTTGTTTTAACCGTTTTGTCTTAAGTAATCCTGTTGGCACTATTAATTATAATTTACCTGTCGGTTTAAATTTTGGAGCTATTCCATTAGCCTTGCAAAACGGTACAATTAACGGTGCCCCTTCATTCAAATTTCCGGGTAACGCTAATAATTGCGCCATCATTTACGGTACTCCAACAACGGCCGGTACTTATACACTTAAAATGGTAGTTGATGCTTATGCCACACCAACAATTGGTACCTGTGCAACAAATCCCAATGTGGCAGGCGGTGCAAAAGTATCTTCTCAAACATTAACTTATTATATTATTAATATTGCCGCTGCAGCGGGATTAAAAGAAATTGGAAAAAACAGTTTTAATTTGCAGAACATTCCAAATCCTTTTTCAAATAAAACCACTATTAAGTTTTTTGTTACCGACGAAAGTATCGCCAAACTTGTAATTTATAATATGCTCGGCGCATCAGTTTTTGAAACTAATATTGAAACCAGGGCCGGTGATAATGAATATATTTTAAATGCCGATGGTTGGGCAGGCGGAACATATTTTTACAGCATAAAATACAAAAATTTTACAGAAACCAAACGTATGATTTTGTATAATAATCATTAATGCAGAAACAAAATTTTGAACTTTTAATATTAGGAAGCAGTTCTGCTGCACCTACTTCTCAAAGAAACCCTTCCGCTCAGTTACTCAATGTAGCTGAGCGTTTTTTTTTAATTGATTGCGGCGAGGCCACTCAAATTCAATTGCGCAAATACAAAACCAAATTTCAAAAGATAGATCATATTTTAATTTCGCATTTACACGGCGATCATTTTTTAGGATTGCCAGGATTATTATCGAGTATGCATTTGTTGGGAAGAAAACAGGAATTAAATATTTATTGTCCGCCCGAATTAAAAGAAATAATTGATAAAATAAACTCGGTTTCCGATACAAGAATTAATTATCCCATTAAATGGCATTTTACAAAAAACAAAGGATTAAATTTAATTTTTGAAGACGATAAAGTGGAAGTGCATTCGTTTCCGATGAAACACCGTATTTTTTGTACCGGATTTTTATTTAAAGAAAAACCCTTGCCTCGTAAAATCGATAAATTTAAATTAGAAAAATATAAAGTTTCGGTAGCCGATATTCATAATCTCAGAAAAGGTGAAGACATAATTAATGAGGCCGGAAAAAAAATAAAGAATAAAGATCTCACCATCGATCCTTCAGAGCCCCGAAGTTTTGCCTATTGTAGCGATACCATTTACGATGTTGACTTGGTAAAATTTATTAAAGGAGTTGATTTGTTATATCACGAAAGCACTTTTTTAAATGATAAAGAAAAGCGGGCTCAGGAAACCTTTCATTCAACGGCCGAACAGGCGGCAAAAATTGCCAAACTGGCTAAGGTTAAACAATTGTTATTAGGACATTATTCGGCCCGCTACCCCGATATTGACGATTTTTTGAAAGAGGCGTCGCCGTTTTTCAATAATTTACTGTTAGCAACTGAAGGTAAAAAAATAGTAATTTAGTTGGGAGATTACAGAAGGATACTTATCTTTGTTTAAAATTAGTCTAAATAAGAAAATGACCAAAATACTGATAGCCGATAAAAATTATTTGTCACGTATTGGAATCGAACTTTTAATAAACGATTTAAAAGGTTTCGATTTAGTGGTATCTATTCAAACCAATTCGGCAGATTTGAATAAAAAAATTATTCAAACTCAACCCGATTTATTAATAATAGATTATTCTTCCCTTAATTGCGCCACCTCTGATTTAAAATTAATTATCCGAAAAAATAAAACATTAAAAGTATTAGCGATAACAGAAGCATTGGATAAAAAACAAATGAGTTCTGCGCTCGACGCCGGTGTTACAAGTCATTTATTAAAAGAGTGTGAGCGTGAAGAAATTATTGAAGCCATACATGCCACCTTAAATGGTGAGCGTTTTTTATGCGGTAAAATAGCTTCAGTACTAACTTCAGAACCTGAAATTGAACACAGCAAATCAGTTTTAAAAACATATTCGTGCGATGGTTTAAATGTGAGCGATCGTGAGATTGAAATTATTAAACACATTGCCGAAGGTTATTCAAATAAACAAATTGCCGATAAATTAAATCTAAGCACACATACCATAAATACCCATCGTAAAAACATTATGAATAAACTGGCCGTAAATAATACTGCCGGAATTGTAATGTTTGCAGTAAAACACCGCCTCTTAGAAACTAACCATTTTTTGTTTTCTAACTAATTATTATCCAGTAATTTAATTACATTTAGCTCTTGCTTTAAAGGAGGTATTTTTGTTATATTTGTCGCCCGATAACTATCGGCTAATAAAAAAATAAATGACCTATCTCGATTTTGAAAAACCCATTGAGGATTTAGAAAAAGAATTCGAAAAACTGAAGGAAGTTTCTGTAAAAAGTAAAGTCGATTTATCAAAATCTGTTACCGAATTAGAAATAAAGGTTAAAGAAAAAATTATTGAAATTTACAGTAAACTAAGTCCCTGGCAGCGGGTACAAGTAAGTCGTCATCCCGAAAGGCCCTACACCTTAGCTTACATCGACTATATTTCAAACAAAAGTTTTATTGAGTTGCATGGCGACCGTACCGTAGGTGATGATAAAGCTATGGTAGGAGGTTTTGGTGAGATTGACGGACATCACGTAATGTTTATAGGCCAGCAAAAAGGTATTAATACAAAAATGCGGCAAATTCGCCGTTTCGGAATGGCCAATCCCGAGGGATATCGAAAAGCTTTGCGCTTAATGAAACTGGCCGAAAAATTTAATATATCTGTTGTTACTTTAATTGATACGCCAGGTGCTTATCCCGGGTTGGAAGCTGAAGAACGCGGACAAGGCGAAGCCATTGCACGTAATTTATTAGAGATGGCGCAACTTAAAGTGCCGGTAATTTGTATTGTTATTGGCGAAGGAGCAAGTGGCGGGGCGTTAGGCATCGGAATTGGCGATAAAGTATTAATGTTAGAAAACACCTGGTATTCGGTTATTTCACCCGAATCGTGTTCATCTATTTTGTGGCGCAGCTGGAATTTTAAAGAAAAAGCAGCAGAGGCTTTAAAGTTAACACCTGAAGACATGAAGGAGAATAGTTTGATTGATGGAATAATAAAAGAACCGGCGGGAGGCGCACATCGAAATCACGAAGGCGTTTTTGAAAATGTAAAACAAGAAATTTTAAAACATTTAATAGAGTTAAAAAAATTAGATCCCACAGAAAGAATTAATCAGCGCATTGCTAAATTTAGCGCCATGGGAGTAGTTCACGAGTTGGAATCTTAGAAAAAAATTATATATTTACTAATATTAAAATCATTTAAAATTTATCATTCAACATTTAAAATTTCATCACGATGGCAGACACAGGAGATATTAATATTGGTTCGGTAATTAGATTTAATGGCGAATTAGTTCAGATTATGGAATATCAGCATCGCACACCCGGAAATTTACGGGCGTTTTATCAGGCCAAAATGCGCAATTTAAAAAACGGTAAGCAAACCGAAAATCGTTTTCGCAGCGGTGAGTTAATTGATATTGTTAGAGTAGAGTATAAGCAAATGCAATATATATATCCCGAAGGTGAATTTGCTGTAGTTATGGATAACACAACTTACGAGCAAACACATATACCCATGCTTTTATTCGGACCAAGCGGAAAATTTTTGAAAGAAGGAATGGAAGTGAAAGTAAGTTTTGAAGAAGGTGAAAATGTTATTTTAGCAGAAGCACCCACTTTTGTGGAAGCGCAAATTACCTATGCCGAACCCGGTGTAAAAGGAGATACCGCAACAAATACATTAAAGCCCGCCAAAATAGACTCCGGTTCAGAAATTATGGTGCCTTTGTTTTTAAATGAAGGCGACTGGGTAAAAGTAGATACAAGAACAGGAGCGTACGTAGAGCGAATTAAGAAATAAACTCAATTTTTCATTGGTAAAATTATTTTCTCCCAATGAAAAGGTAAATATTTCACTAAATCTATTTATTAACAAAGCTATTATCATTGAGAATTTATACTATATTTAACATATAATAACAGGCTAAAAGCCACCAATAGCAAGGTTTTTGCGTTATTTACATATATCAGAAAAGCACAACATATTAAGGTAAAAAGGAAAATGAGATCCACTAAGAAGATAGAGATTAAACAAGAATATATTTGCAAATTACGTATTGATAAAAGAACAATCGTAATGGTTCGTAATGCCGAGTCGTTAAAAAACTGGAAGGCAAAATATCCAAACGCGGTAGAAGTTCTGTAATAATTTATTTCAGATTAAAGTACTCAATTGCCATTTCTGCAATTTCATTTCCGTAAGCGAGCGACGCCGTTGCTGCCGGCGATGGTGAATTTATTACGTGCATCGCATTCCCATTCTTCTCAATTTTAAAATCATCCAGCATATCTCCTTGAGGTGCTAATGCCATTGCTCTTATTCCGCAACGTGCGGCCACAATATCTTCCATTTGTAATTCGGGAATTAATTTTCGTAAACGGTTTAAAAAATATTTTTTACTGAAAGCACCACGGTATTCATCCAATCCAAATCGCCAATGTTTCGCGAAAAATTTCCAGGTGCCTTTAAAAGAAAAAGCTTCGGCAGTATCTTTTAAACTGAAAGCTGTTTTAGTATAACCTTCGCGCTTAAAAACAAATACGGCATTTGGTCCGCACTCAACACCGCCTTTTATCATACGAGTAAAATGCACGCCCAAGAATGGGAATTGCGGATTAGGAACCGGATAAATTAAATTTTTCACTTTGCTTCTTCCTTTTTCGGTGAGATCAAAATAATCGCCACGGAAACCAATAATTTCTGCTTCGCTTTTTTGTCCTTCTTTTTTAGCAATACGGTCGGCCTGCAAACCCGCGCAGGTAATTACATAATTGGCTTCGTAGCGATTTGCTTTTGTAATTACTTCCGTAACGTTTCCTTTTTTCTCAAACGCAATAACTTCCTGTCCGGTTAAAACTTTGTTGTTGTTTTTGCTTTGAATTAATTCTGAATATTTGTGGGCGACTTCGGCATAATCAATTATCCCGGTGCACGGCACCCAAATGCCGGAAATGCCCTGACAAAAAGGTTCAATTTCTTTTATTTTTTTTGCATCAATCATTTCCAGTCCTTCCACACCGTTAGCCACGCCATTATTAAAAACTTTACTCATGTGAGCAAGTTCGCTTTGTTCGGTGGCTACAATTATTTTGCCGCAAATGTCGTGCGCAATTTTATGCTCTTTAGCGAAGGCAACCAACTCGCGGCGACCGGCTACACAATTTTTTGCTTTGTAGGTTCCTGGTTTATAATATATACCCGAGTGAATAACCCCTGAGTTGCGCGCAGTTTGGTGAAGCGCAATGTCTTTTTCTTTTTCTAAAAGTAAAATGCTTTTGCTTGGGATTTTTATTGAAAGTTTTAAGGCAGAGGCTAATCCAACAATTCCGCCGCCGATGATAATGATGTCGTATTTATTAGTGCTCATTTAAACAGGGACAAAATATTATTTTAATTTTTCGATTATTTTTTCGATTGATAATTCTTCTTGTGTTCCTGTAGACATATTTTTTAAAACATATTTTTGGGAAACCATTTCGTTGCTTCCTATAATGCACACAAAAGGAATATTTTTTTTATCGGCGTATTCAAATTGTTTGGCTAATTTTTTAGTGGTTTCGGGATATATATCGCAGGCAATTTTATTTTTCCGTAATTCAGAAGCTAATTTTAAACAATGTTTTTCTTCTTCTGATCCGAAATTAACGAATAATAATTTTGTGGTAGAAGTTTTGTTGATGCTCTCAGGAAATAAATTTAATTCTTCCATTACATCGTAAATCCTATCAATGCCAAAAGAAATTCCTACGCCGCTAACATTTGGTAAACCAAAAATTCCGGTAAGGTCGTCGTATCTTCCTCCTCCTAAAATACTCGGCGTAAATGTTCCGGCGTTTGCTTTTACTTCAAAAATGGTTCCTGTATAATAATTTAATCCGCGGGCAAGAGTTATGTCTAATTCTATTTTTGTATGAACGGGGTTAGAATTATTTAATAAATGTTCAATTTCTTCAATTCCTTTTTTTCCAATTTCATTATTTCCCAAAAATGTTTTTAATATTCCGATTTTATCTTTGTTAGAACCTTTAAAATCGAATAGGGGAGATAATTTTTCAATGGCAGCATCTTTTATTCCTTTTTCTTTTAATTCTTTTATTACTCCATCTTTTCCAATCTTATCTAATTTATCAATGGCAATGGTGATGTCAACAATTTTTTCTTTCTCATCAATCACTTCCGAAATAGAACTTAAAATTTTACGATTATTAAATTTTAATACAACCGGAATATTTAATTCCGAAAAACTTTTATCTATTAAAGAAATTAATTCCAGTTCATTCAACAAGGCATTGCTTCCGATAATATCCGCATCACACTGAAAAAATTCTCTGTAACGTCCTTTTTGCGGACGATCGGCTCTCCACACCGGCTGAATCTGATAACGCTTAAACGGAAAAGTAATTTCGTGCTGATGTTGTACAACGTATCTCGCAAACGGCACAGTTAAATCGTAGCGTAAAGCTTTTTCAGTAAGTTCTTCCGAATTATGTGAAGATTCTAAAGAGCGGTCAAATTCTTTTTTAAGAACATCTTTGTTTTTACTTTCATGAATGCGCGAATTTAAAATCTTAAAAATTAATTGATCGCCTTCATCGCCATACTTCCCCGTAAGGGTGGTAATATTCTCCATAGCCGGCGTTTCGATGGGACTATAACCAAACAATTCGAAATTGTTTTTAATAACACCAAAAATAAATTGCCGCTTCTGCATTTCTGCAGGACCGAAATCGCGGGTGCCTTTGGGTATTGAGAGCTTCATTTTTTTAGTTCGGTGTAGGAGTTCGTGGTGTTTTATCTTTCAAATTTAGGAATAAAGAGGAATTTAAAAACTTTAATTTTTTAGAATTAAGAACAATTCTCCCAACTCTGAACCCTAAACTCCCTACAAACTATACAAACGGTAAATAATAATGTTCGGAAACCAAATTACACAAAAAAGTTTCCTAAATTTATGGGAATAAATATTTTACCTTTTGTTATTGAACTATTGATGAAACACTGTTTAATTTTTATTTTATTTTTTTGCAGCTCTTGTTTGTTTTCACAGGAAGTTACTAATACTGTTGAAATGCTTCCGGCTAAACCTCAGGCAGGTAAATTTACCATCAGCGGTTTTATTAAGGACTCTGGCGATGGCGAAATTTTAATTGGCGCCATAGTTTACAAATCGGGCACACAAATTTCTACTTCAACGAATGAATACGGATTTTATTCGTTAACACTTCCTAAAGGAAATCACATCATAAAAATTTCTTATATCGGTTACCGCGACACTTCTTTTGAAGTGGAACTCACAAAAAATATTTCTCAAAACATGGAGTGTAAAGAAAAAGGAAGGTTACTTCAAGAAGTAATTGTGACCACCGAAAAAGAAGATAAAAATATTATGAGTATGGAAATGAGTACTTCTAAACTCGATATTAAACAAATTCAAAAACTGCCGGCTTTATTGGGAGAAATTGATGTGATAAAAACGATACAAATGTTACCCGGTGTTACCACTATGGGTGAAGGCGCCACCGGAATTAATGTTCGTGGAGGCAACATTGATCAAAATCTTATTTTGTTAGATGAAGCGCCGGTTTATAATGCTTCGCATTTATTTGGATTCTTTTCGGTGTTCAATCCCGATGCCGTTAAAGATGTGAAATTAATTAAGGGAGGAATTCCCGCGAATTACGGCGGAAGAGTTTCATCTATTCTTGATATTAGAATGAAAGAAGGCAATAATAAAAATTTAGAAGTAAACGGTGGCATCGGAACAATATTTAGTCGGCTCGCTATTGAAGCACCCATAATTAAAAATAAATTATCTTTTATTGTAGCCGGTCGTCGCAGTTATATTGATGTATTGGCAAAACCGGCGTTGGCAAAAGAAAATCCTGCATTAAAAGACGCGCAGTTTTATTTTTATGATTTAACTGCGAAGGTAAACTGGCAAATAAATAATAAGAACACGGTTTTTTTAAGCGGCTATTTCGGCAGAGATGTTTTTGGTGCCGGATTCACTTTTAATTGGGGAAATGCCACGGCAACACTTCGATGGAACCACGTTTACAATAGTAAATTATTTATGAATCTTACTGCTTTTTATACCAATTACGATTATCAGTTAGGTTTTAAACAAGAGGGCACTTCGCAAAAATTTGATTGGCAATCGAATATTATTAATTACAGTTTTAAACCCGATTTTTCTTATTACGCCAATAGTAAAAATAAAATTCGTTTTGGCGTTCAGGCTATTTTATTTGATTTCCGTCCCGGAAATGCTGCTATTACCGATGATCAAAATAATATTACTAATATAAGTTTGGAAAATAAAAAAGGATTGGAGTCGTCGTTTTATTTATGCAACGAACAAAAATTATTACCGCGTTTAACGGTGGAGTACGGTTTGCGATGGAGTTTCTTTAATTACATTGGCGGAGGAACCGCTTATTATTACAGAGATACCCTTCCCAACGAAAATAAACCTTTAGATCACGAAACAAAATTTAAAGATTGGGAAACTATAAAAACATATAATGTTGCTGAACCCCGAATTTCGTTTAATTATGTTATAGATGAAAAAAGTTCGATTAAAGTAAGTTATAACAGAATGGGACAGTACATTCAAATTGTTTCAAACACCGCGGCAAGCACACCGTTAGATGTGTATACACCGGCTACAAATAACGTTCAGCCATTAATTGCTGACCAGGGCGCTTTAGGATATTTTAGGAATTTTAAAAATAATATGTTTGAAACTTCGTTGGAAGTATACTATAAATACATGCAAAATCAGTTAGATTATGTAGATAATGCCGATTTATTGTTGAATAAATATTTAGAGGGACAATTGTTGCAAGGTTTAGGAAGAGCTTACGGCGCTGAGTTATATATTAAAAAAGTAAAGGGTAAATTAACCGGCTGGATAAGTTATACTTATTCAAAAACAGAACGTTTGGTGAGGGGAATTAGTAATGACGATTGGTTTTTTTCGAAATACGACCGAACGCATATGCTTAATACCACTTTGGCTTACGATTTAAATCACCGTTTTACTTTTGCGGCTAATTTTATTTATTTGAGTGGCACGCCGGCTACTTTTCCCAATGCAAAAGTGCAGGTTCAGGGTTACAATATTCCGTACAACACTACCAATACCAGAAATAATTATCGTATCACACCATATAACCGTTTGGATTTGTCAATCACTTATCATTTTAACAAAAAAGCAAATGGTAAACGCCAAAGCAGTTTGGTTCTTAGTGTTTACAATGTGTATAACGAACGCAATGCATTTTCTATTTTTTTCAGAACCAAGGAAGGCGATCCGGTGGTAACTGAAGCAGTGAGGTATTCTGTAATTGGTTCTATTATTCCGGCATTGACTTATAATTTTAAATTCTGATGAAAAGATTGTAGGAAGATTAAAGATATAAGATTAAAGACATAAGATTGAAGAGACTTAAGGGGGTGAAGGGAGAAAAAAGATTAAAGACATAAGATTAAAGACAAAACCGTAGAAACACGAAATCCGAAACATAAAACAAGAAACATAAAACAAGAAACCCGAAATAAAAAACAAAAACTAATGAGGAAAACTATAAAAATATTTTTTGCAATTATTTTCATTAGGAGCTTTAGTTCCTGCGAAGATGTTATTCAGATAAAATTGGATGAAGGCACAAAACTTTTAGTGGTAGATGCTTTTATTAATGATATGCGCACCCCGCAGCGAGTAAGATTAACTTTAAGTGATTCGTATTTTAGCGGTGTAAATCCGCCCGGTGTTTTAGGGGCTAACGTAGTGTTAAATGATTTAACCAATAGCAAAAGTTTTAATTTTACAGATATTGGGAATGGGGATTATAATTATAATTTAAATCCGTTGGATACAATTGCTTTTGTAAATCATGCTTATCAGCTGGAAGTAAATTATAATGGTTTCAAATATACATCTACTGCAACCGAATTCAGAACCACACCGGTTAACGACATTACAGTAAATTATAGAGAGGCCACCGCTTTTACCAATGCCGGTTACTATTGTGTTTTGTGGGGGGTGGATAAGACAGGACCTGTTTCGGATTATTACTGGATAAAATCTTTTAAGAACGGTGTTTTTTACGGCAAAGGCAGCCAAATGAATTTAGCCATTGATGGTGCGGGCGGCTCAGGGGCCGACGGATATTTATTTATTCCGCCAATTGCCAGTCGCATTACACCGCGAGGAGAAGTTTTTCAGAGTAATGATATTTGCAGAGTGGAAATACATTCTTTATCATTGGAAACCTATAATTTTTTAGATCAAACCAGGAGTCAAACTACCAATTCGGGTTTATTTGCAACTACCCCCGAAAATGTAAAAACAAATATTATAACTCCTAACGGTGCCACTACAAAGGCGCTTGGCTGGTTTAATGTGGCGGCTGTGGGGTTTATGGAGAAAACAATTCCGTAAATTAAAAGTACTTTATTTATATTGGTTTAATTTAAGGTCGATAATTTTACGTGAATAATCGGTTCAATGTTTTAGAAATATATTTTTCGGAAGTAATTAATGCAGTTTGAATGCGTTTGGCGTAATGAATACTGTCTAAAATTTCCTTCTGTTTTTCTTCCACCAATTCTTTTTGTTTTTCAACGATTTCTTTTTGATCAGTAATTATTTTGTTTTTCTTTTGGTTTTGTCTCAGACTTCTTAAAATTACAATGGCTAAAATAAGAACTAAAATTAATCCTGCTGAAACGGAAATGATAATGATTTTTTGTTTTTGTTTTTCTTCATTGGCTATTACATCTTTTTTATCCTGTTTGGCTTTTGTTTCAGATTCTTTTTTATCGAACTCGTATTGCATTTGAGTTTGAACAGTTTTTTTTGTATTCTCCTCATTAATTAAACTGTCTCTGTAAAGAATATACAATTTGTAATTATTGAGCGCCGATTTGTAATTACCGGTTTCGGAATGGAGGGTTGATAAACTTTTATAAGCATTCCTCATCAATACTTTAGTTCCTATTTCTTTTGAAAGTTTTAATCCTTTATGCAGATACTTTTTGGCCTCATCGTATTGCCTGATACGTGATTTTAAAGAACCGATGTTGACGTAAGTGGATGCGATTCCGTTTTTATTTCCAATCTGCTGCTTTATCATTAAAGAAGCCAGGTAATTTTTAAGAGCTTCCGGATAATTGCCTTGATTCAAGTAAACATTTCCGATGTTGTTATAAGAGGATGAGATTCCGTATTTATCTCCAATTTGCTCCATTATCTTTAAAGCAGCCAGGTAATTTTTAAGCGCTTCCGGAAAATTGCCTTGATCCTTAAAAATATTTCCGACGTTGTTATAAGAGGTTGCGATTCCGTTTTTATTCCCGATATCGTCGGGATGTTCCACGCCAATTTGTTCTTTTATCTTTAAAGAAGCCAGATGCTTTTTAAGCGCTTCGGGTAAATTGCCCTGATCGGAATAAACGATTCCGATGTTGTTGTAAGCTAAAGCGATTCCTTTTTTATCCCCAATCTGCTCCTTTATCTTTAAAGAAGCCATGTGATTTTTAAGCGCTTCCGGAAAATTGCCTTGATCAAAATAAACATTTCCGATGTTGTTGTAAGATCCTGCGATTCCTTTTTTATCACCAATCTGCTCCCTTATCTTTAAAGAAGCCAAATAATTTTTAAGCGCTTCCGGATAATTGCCTTGATCTATAAAAACATTTCCGATGTTGTTGTAAGATCCTGCGATTCCTTTTTTGAAATCTATCTTAACGGCAAGAGATTTAGCTTTGGTGGCAAAAAACAACGTGGTATCATAGTTTCCAATAGAAATGAAACGCTTTGCAAGATCATTCATCACATTCACTTTATTTGTATCCTCTTTGGCTGTTTTTAAAAAATTTATAAGAGAGTCAATGGTTCGGTCTTGTGCGCAGGCTTCTGCTATGCCTAGTACAAAAATGAAACAAAACAATAAACTATTTAACCATTTAATCATTTAGCCATTTAACCTGTTTAAATTTTTTTCAAAATATTTTTCGGAAGTAATTAAGGCGGTTTGTATCCGTTTCGCGTAATGAATGCTGTCCAGAATTTCCTTCTGCTTTTCCTCCACTAATTCTTTTTGTTTTTCTACTATTTCTTTTTGTTCGGTAATTATTTTGTTTTTCTTTTGGTTTTGTCTCAAACTTCTTAATATAACAATAGCTAAAATGAGAACTAAAATTAGACCAAGAGAAACCGAAGCGATTACAATTTTTTGTTTTTGTTTTTCTTCATTGGCTATTACATCTTTTTTTTCCTGTTCTGCTTTTGTTTCAGATTCTTTTTTATCGAACTCGTATTGCATACTTTGCTGTACGGTTTTCTTTGTATTTTCCTCATTATTTAAACTATCTCTGTAAAGAATACACATCTTGTAATTATTGAGCGCTGATTGGTAATTGCCCTGCACGGAATCGAGGGCTGATAAATAAGCATAAGCATCCCTGATTAAAACTTTAGTTCCTATTTCTTCTGAAAGTTTTAACGCTTTATGCAAATACTTTTTAGCCGCATCGAATTGCTTGACTTGTGTTTTTAACAAACCGATGTTGTTGTAAGATTCTGCGATTCCGTTTTTATCTCCAATCTGCTCCCTTATTTTTAATGAAGCCAACTGATTTTTTAACGCTTCGGGTAAATTGCCTTGATTCAAATAAACATTTCCTATGTTGCCGTAAGATTCTGCGATTCCGTTTTTATCTCCAATCTGCTCCCCTATTTTTAAAGCAGCCAGATAATTTTTAAGCGCTCCCGGATAATTGGCTTGAACGGAATAAACATTTCCGATGTTGTTGTAAGAGGATGCGATTCCGTTTTTATCTTCAATCTGCTCCCTAATTTTTAAAGCAGCCAGGTAATTTTTAAGCGCTTCCGGATAATTGCCTTGCTCGAAATTAACATTTCCGATGTTGTTGTAAGAGGTTGCGGTTCCGTTTTTATCTCCAATCTGCTCCTTTATCTTTAAAGAAGCGAAGTAATTTTTAAGCGCTTCCGGATAATTGCCTTGATTCCAATAAACAAGTCCAATGTTGTTGTAAGAGGATGCGATTCCGTTTTTATTTCTGCCATCGTCGGGATGTCCCACGCCAATCCGCTCCCTTATCTTTAAAGAAGCCAGGTAATTTTTTAACGCTTCAGAATAATTGCCTTGATTCAAGTAAACATTTCCGATGTTGTTATAAGCGGATGCTATTCCGTTTTTATTCCCGCCGTCGTCGGGATGTTCCACACCAATCTGCTCCATAATCCTTAAAGAAGTCTGGTAATTTTTAAGCGATTCGAAGAAATTGCCCTGATACCAATAAACAAGTCCAATGTTGTTGTAAGAGTATGCGGTTCCGTTTTTATCTCCAATCTGCCGCTTTATCTTTAAAGAGGCGAAGTGATTTTTAAGCGCTTCCGGATAATTGCCTTGGTTGGCATAAACAATTCCGATGTTGTTGTAAGAAGATGCGATACCTTTTTTGAAATCTATTTTGGCTGCAAGTGATTTAGCCTTGCCTGAAAAAAGCAAAGCGCTTTCATAGTTTCCAATTGAGCCGAACCGTTTTGCAAGATGATTCATCACATTCACCTTGTCCGTATCTTTTTTGGCTGTTTTCAAAACATTCATGAGAGAGTCAATAGTTTTATTTTGAGCGCAGGCTTCTGCTATGCCCAACGCAAAAATGAAACAAAACCATAAACTATTTAACCATTTAACCATTTAATCTGTTTAAACTTTTCTCAAAATATTTCTCAGAAGTAATCAGCGCGGTTTGTATCCGTTTCGCGTAATGAATGCTGTCCAGAATTTCCTTCTGCTTTTCCTCCACTAATTCTTTTTGTTTTTCAACTATTTCTTTTTGTGAGGTAATTATTTTATTTTTCTTTTTATTTTGGCGAAGACTTCTGAAAATAATAAGAGCTAAAATTAATACTAAAAATAATCCTAACGAAACCGATTCGATAACAATTTTTTGCTTTTGTTTTTCTTCATAGGCAATTACATCTTTTTTTTCCTGTTCAGCTTTTGTTTCAGATTCTTTTTTATCGAACTCGTATTGCATTTGAGTTTGAACCGTTTTTTTAGTATTTTCTTCATTAATTAAACTGTCTCTGTAAATAATATACTGCTTGTAATATTCTAATGAAGTTTTGAAATTACTTATTACATTGTTTAACTCAGATAAGCCGTCGTAACTACCTTTTATGCCATCTTTAAAACCAATTTCTTTTGAAAGTGAAAGCGCAGCCTCTAAATACTTTCCCGCATCACGAAATTTTTTGAGTGCAATATTTATGAACCCAAGATTTACAAACGAAACCACAATGCCCTGTTTGTCTCCTATTTCTTCTCTTATTTTTACTGACTTAAAATACTGCTGTAATGCCTTAGGATACTTGTTAGATAATGCAAAGTCTTTATTACCCTTCGCGTATGCGGAGTCGCCTTGTTCTTGGTAAATGTTTCCAATGTTCATGAGCGTATTGGCAATACCTTGCTTATCTCCAATTTCCTCTCTTATTTTTAAAGCCTTAAAATACTTTTCAAGTGCTTTGGAGTAATCGCCTCGCTCAAAGTAGATGACTCCAATATTGTTGTGCGAAGAGGCAATAGCCTTTTCGTCTCCAATTTCTGCATTTATTTTTAATGCGTTAAAATATTGCTCCAATGATTTGGAGTATTCGTTTAACTCTTTGTAGGTGGCTCCAATGTTGATGTGAGAGGTAGCAATACCTTGCTTATCTCCTGTTTCTTCTCTTATTTTTAAAGCCTTAAAATACTGCTCCAAGGCTTTAGGAAAATTGCCTTGGTTAAAGTAATTGATTCCAATGTTATTGTGTGAATTGGCAATGTTTAGTTTGTCTCCTGTTTCTTCATATATTTTCAGGGACTTAAAATTCTGTTCCAATGCTTTAGGGTAATCGCCTTGATACACATAGGTGATTCCAATGTTGTTGTGTGATGAAGCAATTCCATGTTTGTCTCCTATTACTTCACGTATTTTTAAGGAATAAAAGTAATTCTCCAATGCATTGGGGTAATCGCTTTGGTGAAAGTAAATGCATCCCATATTGTTGTGTGACTTGGCAAGGCCTTTTTTTCCAACTTTCGTTATAGATTCCAAATCAGAAGAAATTATTTTCTCTGCAAATGTTTTTGCCTGGCGAGCATATTGCATGGCCTTATCATAATCGCCTTTTCGCCAATGTTTTTCTGATAAAATATTTAAGGTGTTTACTTTGTTGGTGTCAAGTGTGTATTGAGTATTGAGATTTGAGTATTTCGAGAAGTTAAGTGTTTTTAAAACATTGAGGAGGGAGTCAATGGTTCGGTTTTGAGCGCAGGCTTCTGCTATGCCCAACACAAAAATGAAACAAAACAATAAACTATTTAACCATTTAATCATTTAGCCATTTAACCTGTTTAATTTTTTTTTCAAAATATTTTTCGGAAGTAATTAAAGCGGTTTGTATTTGCTGTGCGTATTTAATACTGTCTACTATTTCTTTTTGTCTTTCTTCAGCTACTTGTCTTTGTTTTACATTTGCATTTGTAAAATAATTAAAAAGTTATTATTAATTTTTACTGCTTACACTTTCTTTTTTTACTATTAGAAAACAAACACCGTCGGCTAAATGTAATGTAAAGCATTAATTGAAATAACAATGAAAGGCAATAAATTATTTTTTATTCTTTTACAAACTTAGAATAATAAAACTGCTTATTTGGTTCCGAGATTTTCAAAATATAAATTCCCTTTATAAGTTTTGAAACATCAACTTCGTTTTTAAATTCTATTTTCAAAACTGTTTGTCCTAAAGTATTTGTAATTTCAATTTCTGAATTTTTAAATTCGTTTTGTTCAGATGAAATATATAAAGTGTTTGAAACGGGGTTGGGGTAAATAGTAAGGGAAGAATTTTTACTTTGAAGTTCATTAATTCCTATGGTGTTGGTAATGTCCATTAGAAAATCTATTTGTGAACCTCCGACATTTTGGTAATTATTATCTATATCTTTTCGCCATTCGGTAATCTTGTAAGAAAAAGCGTATAACCCAAGCGAATCTTTAGAAAAATTCAATTTTCCATTTTGGTTAAGACTAACACCATTTGGTAAATAATAATTAGCAGCGTAGCAATTTGTCATAGCATAAGATAAACTATCACCATCAGGGTCTAAAAAATTAGGATTAAAAAATGCTTGATTGCCACTAACGCCAAAATAAATAGGATAATTTTGAAGAAGAGGCGCCGTATTAGGTCCACCTAATGGATTGATTTGTAATGTTGTTGTTAATCGAATGTTCTGAGATTGAGAATTGGTAATATTTTTGATTCCGTTCAATCTAAAAGAATCAGTATAATTGATAACATATATTCCATAACCTGGAAATGTGCAACTACCACTAAATTTAGTAATCATTGTATTGTAAGTTGCGTTAGCCTGAACAAAGTTTAAAGGACTTGCACATCCCCAATCAAGCAAAACGTAAGGGCGATAGACATAACTAGAAAGGTTAGAAAATAAATACAGGTCGGCAGTATATTTTAAACCAGTTGTCCATTTTATTTGCAAATAAGCGCCTCTTATGTTCGGCTGACTTTTTAAACCAACCGGCCATAAGAAGCCAAATAGAAATATGAATATTTTAATTCGCTTTAACAACTTTATATGTTTCGTAATATCCTTCTTTATTTTTTATTTTTATAAAATAAATTCCGTTTGCAAAGGAATTGAAATCTATGCTTGTTGAATTTTCACTTACAGCTAACTCTTTTATTTTTTCTCCTGTTACATTGTAAACTTCTATTTCCTGTTTAGAAGATAAATTGCCAATAAAAACTTTATTTGAAAAAGGATTCGGATACACGATATAACTTCCGCTATGTAAATACTCTTCTTTAATACCAACCATTGGCAAAGAAGAAATATCAAACTCTGTAATAGTCATATCCGCATTACCGAAGCCTGTAAGGGGACTACTGAAGTATGCGCCTCCGCCAGGATTAAAAGGAGGATAAATTGGTGAATGGCTACTTGTAACACCAGTAATATATAACTTGTTTCCAAATGTGTTTAAACTAAAAGAAATGTCATCCCCATCATTAATGGAGCCACCACCTCCTATAAAAGTTGACCAAACTAAATTCAAATTTAAATAATGAAAAGCTGAAACGAAAGCATCTCCACCTGATAAAAACCCAAAACTACTGTGTGCAGCCCCTAAAAATGCTTGACCATAATAGTTTGGCGGAATAGAATTAGGAAAATCAGAACTGAAAGTACTTCCTGTTAAAAATATACTACCATTTGCATCTTTAGCAATTCCTCCAGCGAAATCAACATCCGTTCCACCGTGATAGGTGGCCCAAATAGGGTTAAAATTAGAATTTACCGCAATAACATAAGTGTCTTGAGCCCCGCCAACATAGGATTTTACAGGAGTTGTACCAAACTGTTTTGTTGTCATTCCGCTACTTGCGGTAGTTCCATAGAAATAAACATTTGTACCGTTAGTCATAATTCCGTCAGAAGGCGTTGAGGATTCATCACCAGTTCCACCGTACAAAGTCGCCCATAACCTTTGACCGACGCTATTAAATTTCAGAAAGAAAAAATCGAAACCACCTGCATTAGTTGCGTTATAAATCGCTCCGGCATTTCCGGGGTTAAGAGTACTGAAAGTAGAACTGTTTGATTCTCCGAAAACATAAACGTCATAATTTACATCAACATTAATGGATTTTGCGTAATCGGTATTATCTCCACCGTAGTATGTTGTCCAAACAATTTGTTCGTTAGCGTTAAACTGGCAAATTAAACCATTTGAAAAAGCACTTGCGCCACCGTAGGTAGGTTGCATATAATGAGCCCCAATGTTTATGGTTGGTATTCCATTACTACAATTTCCGCAAAAATATTTGTTCCCAAGATTGTCAACACAAACACTTAATGCTCTATCGTCTCCAGTACCGCCAACCAAATACGTCCAAGATGGGTAACCAGTGTTTGGGTTAAATTCAGCTATGAAAGCATCGGCATTACCTTTATATGGGGGGCTATTGCTTGCCCCTCCTTTATTCACAATTGGGAAACCGCTCCCAAAAGTATAACCCACAGCATAAAGAAGATTATTTAGATTATCAAAAGCGATACTATTTATTTGATCAGCGATATTCCCACCAAAAAATGTAGCCCATGCCATACCACGATTAGAACCATTAAATTTCATTAATACGGCGCTTAAAAAGGCACCACCGGCATAAGTTATTTGATATGCACCTGCTGTAACCGGAAAAGTTCCACCCTTTGAATAACCACCTATATATGTGTTTCCGCTAATATCATTTTTGATTGAGTAACCAGCATCATCAGAACTACTACCAAAATGCGTACTCCAATTCATATTATTAGCAGCAGCAGTTATCGCCGATGCTTTTCCTTTATCAAATTCGATTACTAATGGTAATGAAGTGTTATATGTTCCGGGATTAAATTTATAACTGTCTCCACCAATACTTACCCAACCGTTGGTTCCAGTAACTGTTGGTGTTGTCATACCGAGTGTAACATTATAAACGCTTGGTTTTTTGAAAGTCCAAGAGCTTAATTTAGAATTAATTTTTAAGTCATTTCCTGCAAGAGACGTAGAAACTGCTCCTGAAAAATTCAAAATAATATTATTTGGATTTCCGCCCGGTTTCACAACGAAGTAATATTTGCAACCTTTTTCATTACTCGAAAAATGTAAATCTATTAAGGGATAAGCATTAGGAATCATAAGGCGACTTGCCCCTTGTACGCTCATTCCGGTTGGGCTCGATATAAAATAATTTAATACGGCCTCTGATTGAAAATCAGAGGGGAATACTTTAGAAAATTCATTTATGCCAACAAATATCATATCAACCTTGCTTACGGTATCATTTCTAACCTTCGCATCAAGCGAGTCGGCTTTTGTTTCGGAAAAAGAGACTCTGTCCTTAAGTATAAATTCTTCTGGAGAAGCAAATCGTGAATAAAAAAGAACATTATTTGCAGGTGTACCAGTCGCATCATGTATCTGACCGGAATTAGTATAATATAAATGCGACATACTGAAAGGTTCATTTATATTATTAAAATCAATCGGAAAATAAACCGGCGTTTGACTGTAACGAATTATGGAAAGACTAAGTGAGCCGGGAATAATAGTATTTACGCCTGCAATGTAGATGCGAGCAAGATTATCAATCGCCATATCAAC
>JAHEYG010000058.1 GCA_023251725.1 Sphingobacteriaceae bacterium
AAGTTGAAGCAGTAGTTTTAACATTAGACCGCGACGAGCGCAAAATGAGTCTTGGTATGAAACAATTAACTCCTGATCCTTGGAATATGATTATGGAGAAATACGCTAAAGGAACCCGCCACGCCGGAACTGTTCGCAACTTCACCAACTTTGGTGTATTTGTTGAGTTAGAAGAAGGAGTTGATGGTTTAGTACATATTTCGGATTTGTCGTGGAGCAAAAAAATTAAGCACCCGAGCGAATTCTGTAAATTAAATGAGAAAATGGATGTTGTGGTTTTAGAAATTGATGGTGAGAATCGCCGTTTAAGTTTAGGCCACAAACAATTAGAAGATAATCCTTGGGATGTTTTTGAAACTGTATTTACCATTGACTCAGTACATAAAGGAACTGTAGTTAATGTAAATGAAAAAGGTGCTACAATTGGATTAACTTATGGTGTTGAAGGATTTTGTCCGGCGCGCCATTTAGCAAAAGCCGAAGGCGGTTCTGCAAAAGCTGAAGAGGTTTTAGATTTCAAAGTAATTGAATTCAGTAAAGAAGCTAAGCGTATTGTTGTATCTCACGCCCGTTTACACGAAGATGTGAAAGACGAAGCCCGTAAGGTTGAAAGAACAGCTAAAAAAGCCGAAGGCGAAGAAGCTAAAAAAGCAGTTAAAAAGGTAAAAGAAAGTCAGGAAAAAACCACTTTGGGTGATATTTCTGCCCTCTCTGACCTTAAAGATAAATTAGACGGTAAGAAATAACCTATCCCCGGCCCTTTCCAGAGGAAAGGGGGCTGAGTCAGTATGTTACCGTTACCTATATAACCTTTCGTAAAGAAAGATTATAAGGAAAAATACCCCACTCGTACCATCCCCTTTCCGAAGGAAAGGGTTAGGGATAGGTGGGAGTTTAACTAAAAACACGCCATGGTTTTTAGTTTTTGATAGATCCCGACTATGTTGTTAATAACTGGTCGGGATTTTTTTTTGGGGTCATGCAATAATAATTGAAGTAATGCGTTATTTTTATAAAACTAAACAATTATTAATGCTAACCCCCAAACCCATAGCCGATGATCAAAACTTCTACTCTTACTTCTTCTTTACCATTAACAACAGCTACTCCTACCAAAGAGGAAAACAAGCTTCCTGAGTTCGCAGAACCAACTGAAGCAACCGTTAACAACATATTAAATTTTTCGAAATCGCTGAAGATTTTTAAAAGCGAATTTGTAAAACACATTGAGGTGGTTAATACCTAAAAATCTTTTAAACGAAAAAAGCCGTTTCAAATAATTGAAACGGCTTTTTTATTGTGGAATTTTTTTACAACTGTGCAGTCAACTTCGCTGCCAGATTGGCTTTAGGTACGGCGCCAACTTGTTTATCTACCACAACTCCATTTTTAAAAAATAAAATTGTAGGAATGTTTCTGATCCCGAAATCCATACTTATTTTTGGATTATGGTCAACATTTACTTTGCCTACTACCGCTTTTCCTTCAAAATCTTTTGCAATTTCTTCAACAATGGGGCCAACCATTCGGCAAGGGCCGCACCACTCTGCCCAAAAATCGATTAATACGGGTTGTGTACTTTTCATTACTAGCTCTTCGAAGTTTGCGTCGGTTATTTCTATTGCCATAGGTTTAAATTTTAGAGTTTATGTATTGTTGAATTTTAGAATGCAAAATATGTGCCAATTGTTATATAATGTCATTTTGGCTTTAGGCTACCTTTTTCTTCCTATCCAAATATAAACATAAAGCCACCGATGCCAAAACTAAAACTGAGCCGGCCATCGAAATAGTATTACCTGTTTTATAAACAGCGGGTTCAAATTTAAATTCTATTTTGTGTTTCCCTGCGGGGATTGGCATACCGCGTAAAACGTAATCTACACAAGCATGCGCGCTCAAAGCACCATCAATGTACGCATTCCATCCTTTTGGATAATAAATCTCAGAGAACACCGCGAATTGATTTGCGGCGGCATCCGATTCGTAAACTAAATTATTGGCTTTGTAACTTACTAATTTAATATTTCCTTCACCGGAATAATTTTTTTCCATTTTTACAAGCTCATTAAATTTTTGTTGTGTGATAGCTTGCCTTTTAGTATTGATATTATACAATCCTACAATTTCGCTATCCGCATTAATTGCAGTTTTTATATTTTTTACGAACCAAACATTTCCATTAGCTTGTTTGTTGGTGAAAGGAACCGGGGTTCTTCCTTCTTTTCCCAAAGGCACAATAAAATATTTTGTATTAAGCATATTTAAAACATTTAATTGAGCATACATTAAATTTAAAATAGAGTCGTTGCCTTTTGCCGCATTAAATCCTTCGTAAAATTTTTGCATATCCTTATCAATATGAAAATCGATGAGCTCCTGATATTTTTTTAGTTTAGCGCCGTGGTAACCTCCAATGGATTTATGCCAGTAAGAAGTAGTGGCATCCTGAAACGGACTCTGCGTTAAATTTAAAACACGATAATCTAAACTGTTATCTTTTAAAATTTCTTCATCGGCCGGCGATTTTTCTAAAGCGTTTTGATTTTGACTTTTAGAAATAAAAGATTTATCGTTTAAGTAACGGGTATCTACCGTCCAATTATCTATGAGCATAAAAATTCCAAGTGCACCAAACAATAATTCTTTTTTTATTTTTTTATTGAGATACAAATAAATAAAAATAGCGGCGAGCAAAATAAAAATAAACGAACGAGCGGCATCGGAAGTAAAAATGGCTTTGCGAGCAATTTCTAACTGCGGCATTAATTCGGTAGCGTATTGCGAAGCCTGAGCATCTGTTGCTCCCTGCCGTTTGGCTTCATTCATCATTGCTCCTTCTTCGTTTAAGGAATGAAAAGTATTTACCAAATCGGGCGCCACGTAACCAATCGCACAAAAACCTCCTACAATGGCAAACACAACGATTAACAACTTTTTCAATTCAATTTCCTTTTTTAAAAAACTTATTTTTATTTTATCTTTTAAAGATTTTGCCTGAATTAATTCGTTTAAGGCCAGTATCGCTAAAAGCGGAATGGTTAATTCGGCCACAATTAAAATCATCGACACCGCTCTGAATTTATCGTAACCCGGAACGTGATCTAAAAAAAAACTGGTGAGGCTCATAAAATTATGTCCCCACGAAAGTGGTACCGTAATTAAAGTGGCAAACACCAGCGCCCATTTAATTTTATTTTTCACTAAAAATAATCCGAGCACTGCTAAAAACATAATGATGGCACCAATGTACGACGGACCACCCGTTGAAAGCTGATCGCCAAAATACGAACTACTGCCTCCTACTTGCTCCTTATAATCCTGATTAACTTTTTTAAGCGCAGCCGGATCGGCATTGGCGATGTAACCCGAAGCACCGCCTTTGTAGTCGGGAATTAAAAAAGTAAATGTTTCGCTGATGCCATAACTCCATTGTGTGGCATAATCTTTATCCAAACCACCGGTGGTATTTCCGGCATTGCTTTTTAATTTTGAATCGATGGTTAATTCGGTTTTACCTCTGCTGGAATATTTTCCATACTCTTCGGTACACATTAAGCTGGCCGCATTTGGTAAAACACCAATGATGGAGGCGCCTGCAATAAAAACAGCAGCTTTTCCAAAAGAAGGCAATTGTTTTTCTTTAATGGCGAAATATAAATAAGTAAGAAGCGTAACTCCTATTAACATAAAACCATAATAAGTAATTTGAACGTGATTGGCATTTAATTCGAGTGCCATAAATAAAACCGTTAAAGCAGCGCCAAACCAATATCTTCCTCTTAAAGTTAAAATAATTCCTCCCAACAATGGCGCTAAATACCCGATGGCATTTGCTTTTGAATTATGTCCGGCTCCGATAATAATTACGTAATAAGAAGATAATCCGTAACCGAGTGCGCCCACCAACGCGAGCCAGGGTTCAATTTTTAAACAGAGTAATAAAATAAAAAATCCGAAAAAATATAAAAATAAATATCCCGACGGATGTGGCAAAAATAATTTAAAAGCTTTATCAATTGTACCGAGCCAATTGCCGGGGTACAAAGTAGAAATTTGATAAGCCGGCATTCCGCCGAACATCGAGTTAGTCCATAAAGGTTCTGCATTTTCTGAATTTCTGAAGTCCAGAATTTCTTTGCTCATTCCTTTATGCTGAGTAATATCGTGCTGACTTAATTCTTTACCCGACAATAAAGGTTTAAAATAAATTAGTGTAACAATAGCAAATACAACAATGGCGGTAATGTGCGGGTAATAATTTTTTAAAGAAAACGTCATAGGTTAATTTATTGATACAAATATATTAAAAACGAATGTTATTTAGGCGTTGGCGCTCATTTTATTCAAGAGCATCGATTCGGAAACGGGTATTAAAATATTAATTTCAGTTCCTTTACAGGGTGCACTGTTAATTTTAAGTTCGCCATTATAGGATTGAATTCGCGATCTCATATTTTTAAATCCCATACCGGTTTCTAAAATTGGCTCTTTAACATTAAATCCTTTCCCGTTATCTTTAAACGCGAATAGCAGTTTAGAAGAATCACCATTTAAAGTTAATTCAATTTTTTTGGCATTTCCATGCGTGATAGAATTACATAAAAGAATTTGAACGATTCTAAAAATTGCTAATTCAACTTGAATGTGCAATTTGGGAAAATCGGTACCAATATTTATTTCAAACTCAAATGAACCTTTGAGTTCGGTTTGCCTGCGCAGTTCATTAATGGCCGCTACTAATCCTAACACCTCGAGTGTTTTTGGCATAATATTAAAACAAATATCACGGAGTTCATTAATTGAAGAGTTTATTATTTCAGTGGTTTTAGAAATTACCTCGTTTGTTTTTGCATTTTCATTGTAATCTGATATTTCATTCAGAAAAAGATTGACAGCCGCTAATTTTTGCCCTACACTATCGTGTAAATTTTTACCGAATCTTATCCGTTCTTTTTCCTGCGTATCGATAATCGAACGAATAACAAGGCCTTCCATTTCTTTTTGTTTTGTTATATCACGAATCATGCATTGATAACCCACCAGATTTTTTTCGTCAAACATAGGCGTGGCAGAAACTAAAGCTTCAATAATATTATTATTTGTATCTTTTATTTTAGCAGGAAAATCGATTACTGTTTTATTTTTTACTAATAGATTCCTGAGATTATTATAATCCTCAGGCACGCTAAATAAATTTTGCAAAGAAATTGAATTGAGTTTGCTTCGGTTAATTTTAAACAAATTGAGACCAAAATTGTTTAACTCTTTTAAGAATCCGTCATCATCCATCATAAAGATAGCATCGTTCGAGTTTTCGAACAATTGCCGGTATTTCGAAAGCGCTTCTTCGTTGTTTCGTCGGAATTGGTAAATGTCATAAGCACTTTCGATAATTACTTTTAATTCTTTCACATCAAACGGTTTCATTATATAACGGTAAATCTGTCCTTTATTTACTGCTTCAATAACGGTTTCAATATCTGTATAACCGGTTAAAAGAATACGAACAGGAAAAGGAAACACCTTAATAATTGATTCAAGAAACTGAACGCCACTCGTTACCGGCATTTTTTGATCGGTTATAAGAACGTGAATTTCGCTAGTTTTCAATATTTTTTTTCCTTCTTCGGCCGATTCTGCTGTATGAACTTCATAATGATTTCTGAAATTTGCTTTAAAGGAAATTAAGTTATTAATTTCATCATCCACATAAAGTACTTTTATTTTTTCACTTTCCATATAATGCGAAATTAAATTTTGTTTAATTGTATAGGCAATTTAATAATAAATTCGGTTCCTACATTTTCTACTGATTCCGCATTTATTTCGCCGTAATGACTTTTTATTATTCCGTAAACAATGGATAATCCTAATCCTGTGCCCATACCAACTTCTTTTGTTGTGAAAAAGGGTTCAAATATTTTGGACAAGTTTTTTTGCGAAATACCAATTCCGTTATCTTTAATACTAATAGTGATGGAATTATTTACGCCCGAAGTTTTTAAAATAATAGTGTTTTGTTTCCCTTCTTTTGAATTAGCCTTTACTGCCTGTATAGCATTATTTAGTAAATTCATAAATACCTGATTAAGTTTCCCGGGATAACATTCAATTGGAGGAATATTTTCGTACTCCTTCACAATATTTATATTTTCTTTTGTTATAGTATGGTTAAGCAAAGCAAGAGTTGCATTAATACCCTGATGCACATCCATTTTTTTAATATCGTATTCATCGGTTCGCGAAAAGGTTTTAAGTCCTTTTACTATTTCAGCCGTGCGATGGGCGCCTTCCTTAATACCATTGAGTAACAAATTAACTTCATTTATTAAGTATCCAATATCGAGTTTTTCTTTAAGATCATTTATTTCTTTGAGTTTTTTGTCGATGTCGGAATCGTTTTTAATTTCATTGTATTTCGCCAGTAAATGTAAAATGTCTTCCACATCTCTTTTCAAAGGCTCAACATTTGAAACCACAAAGTTTATTGGATTATTTATTTCGTGAGAAATTCCGGCGGTTAATTGTCCTAACGAAGCCATTTTTTCAACATTTATCAATTGCGACTCAGCTTCTCTTAAATTTCTATTGGAGGTTTCTAATTCGGCAGTTCTTTCTTTCACTTTAATTTCTAAGGAAGCTTTTTGTTCCAAAACTATATTTTGGTTCTCTTGAAGTAATTCAAGAGTTTTAAGCTGTGATTCTTCTTTTTCTTTTCTTAAAATATTAATTCTATCGGCCAAAGCCAGCGATAGTAAAATCACCTCAAATGCCGAGCCGATAGGCATCATGTAATAAGTTATTTTATGATAAGGTAAAATACCAAAATCCTTAAATACGAAAACACAAACTCCAATTAAAAATGTTGACCATGCTAAGAGAAAAAAACGAGCGGGCCGGTAACCTTGATTCGATATTTTAACTGCAACTACCAAAATATAAGTGGCGGCCAGAGTAGCATTAATTTGTATGATTTGATAACTCCAATTAAATTTTTTGAAAAACGCCAAGGCAATTGCGATATAATAAATAAAATAAAATAAAATAAAATATTTATGAAGTTGCGGACATTTATCTTTGGTAGATAAAAAGCGTTTCAGAAATTCGATAGAACTTATAGCAGTTATTGAACTCAATACATATACCGCTATATTTGAAACATATACCGATTCGGGCCACAAATAAACGGACGCGTATCCCATAAAGTTTAATTGCGTAACTCCCACAATTAAAATATAAATCACATAAAACAAATAACTTTTATCGCGCGTTGAGAAAAAAATAAAAGTATTGTAAAGAAACATTACGAGAATAATTCCAAAATAAACTCCCATTAAAGTGTCTTCATTAATAAATGATTTTAACATTAGAGTTTGCTCGCCAACATTAACAGGAGTTTGTATTTGTTCGCCTCCTCTCACTTTTATAAATAGTTTTACTTTTTCGTTTTTATTAAAACTTAATTTAAAAGCAAAATCGGGCCTTCCGAGTGGCCGATTATTAATTGTTCTGCAATCGCCTGTTTTAACCGAATCAATCCGACCATCTTCATAAACCGAATAACAATCCACGTAATCAATAGTAGCTAGCGCAAGCTGTACAATAAATTCTTTTTTGTCTGATAAATTAACCGCGGTAAATTTTATCCAGTTAGTGTTTTCAGTAACACCAAAATTTGGAACGTTAGAATTTGATTTTTTAAAGCCGGTACTTTTAAGCACGTCATTAATTGTAAAAATCCCTTTATTATCAGTGAGCACTTCAATGTAATTGCCTATATAGTTTTCTATCTTATCATCTTTGAGTTCGAGAAAGTTCTGACCGTAAGATTGAACACAAGATAATACCAGTGAGCAGAAAAAAAATCTCGAAAAAATATATTTAAAATGCTTTTTCACTTATCAAAATTAGATAATATTAAATTGTAATCCACGTCAATGTTACCCTTCTTTCCAACTTCGGTAAATAATTGTGTTGGTTCATTTCTTAAACTGAACATTCTGTTTTTATCTTCTACTTCCGCTAACTCAAGTGTAACGGCATTTAATCTTTTTAGAACCCTAGCAATGTAGTTTTCATTGGGATAAACAAATTCGCCGTTTTTTCCAATCGAATTTTCAACCGTAAATCCAACTCTTTTTACCATTGGCATTGTATAATCGGCACAAATGGTAAAAAGCGAACTCAGTTTAATTTGATTCACAATTGAAATTCCGGCTCTGATAAGTAATAAACTAATATTCAATCCTGCCACTTCTTTCGCATTCCATAATGCACAAATTTCGCCGGTACCATTGTTCATATGATTTTTAATGATAGAATAAATTCTTTCATCCATTTTTCCAATAGCACTTTCAAGTGGCAATGGCTCTTTGCCATCTGCAATATGTACTCTTACTCCCCCCAATAATTTACTTCTATCTTCATTAAGCGCCACCACCACAAACACATTCGACATCTCCATCCATTTATTATTATTGCTAGTTATATTCAAAATTCCATAGTCAGCCAATACCTTTACATGGCCTTGTTTAAACAACTCGCAAATGTCGGGTCGTTCAATACCTTGAAACGAACGTATAAAAATTTTCAATTTTAGTTAATTTAATTTTTATAAAAAATTTCATTTATTGTTTTCCGAAGGGCCCTTGCTTGCGGTGCACCTGCGTGCGAAAGCCTGAACATAAATAGTCCGGCATTTTTATCCAGACATGGAAATATTTTAATTAATTCATCATAACAATTTTCCAGATCTTGTTTTTCGCTACTGCTAAAAGTATTTAATCCGCCGTTTCGCATTTGCAAATATAAAAACAAGGGCGCCGAGATTGGCTGAAAAGCTAAATGATGTTTTGTTGCTGTAAGCCAGGCACGCTGAACGGCCCTTCCGCCGTTTACCCAATTGGTTTCATTAAAGGCCGGCATAGTTAATAAACCAATGGCAGATGAAGTGCTGATTGATTTATACGATAACTTTTCAAAGGCATGTCCTAATTTCCATTTATTTAGTAATTCTATTATTTTAGGATTAGAAGCAACTCTTAATCCGATTTCATCGGTATAATTTAATTCCAAAGTTTTTATATCTAATCCTTCTGTAATTTTTTCATCTCCCTTATCGTTCCATTTTATTTCTTTAGTATAAAAATCGTGATGGCCTTGCGGATTAAGAAGTCTTATCCTTTCGGCAACAGCAACTATTTTACCTATTTTTTCTATTTCGGTTTTATCGGAAGTAAAATTAAAGCTAGTACCGTTAACGATTTCTGAATTATTTTTTATTTCTTCAAATACTTTCTCTTCTATTGGCAAGTATTGTCCGCGTTTACGGTTGGTGCAGCGGCTCATTAAAAAAGAATGCAAATCGTCGGTTGGAATAATAGAATTTTTTTTAAACGAAAATGCAGCAATTAATTTTTCGTTGTTTGATACAGGAAATAAAGTGGAATTAATTTGATAACCCAATTCTGCAGATTTAAGATTTACATTTTCGATAGCGGTTCCTAAAGAGATGTATGAAATTAAATTCTTATAATCGGCCCATGAAATGGATTGTTTCTTATTGTGAAATAAAAATAATTTACGTTCCATCATCAGCCATTTCCACGGTTGATTATTTCCGGCAGAAGGGGCGGCAATAGCAGCTTCCATTATTTTCAATGCATCTTTTTCATCAATTTCAGAAGTTTCTTTATTAATAAAGAGATTCGCAATTTTTTGCATTTCATTTAATTGCAATTCCGGAAAATCAAAGTTTATTACTTTATTTGAAGTCTCATTATTTTTTTTAATTTTTTTATTTCCTATTAATTCTTCTATATCTATATGGTATCTGCCCGATTCGGTATACTGATTGAGTAGTAAACGTCGGCTTACGTCGGCCGTTATACCTCCACCCATGGTAACCGCAGAGGCCAATTGCGGCCAGGTGTTAATACTCTGTTCTATTTCAAGCATGGAAGCTTTTAACCGTAACGATGCCGTATCTAAACCTAAAATATCAAGCATGAACGGAATTTTTTCTTCGTTGGTTTTTAATTTTTTTAAAATAGTGATATCCAAATGATCAACCAATCCGTGCAAAATACTTCTGTCATTTTCCAAATCAAAACGCTCAACATCTACCATGCATTTATCGCTAGCTTCCATTATTACCGGTATGCGCAAATCACGTGCCATGTAACGACTAAGAATTTTCATGTCAAGTCCGTCCGACTCTTCAATCAATAAATCCAGATTTCCGCCCTCTGTAAAAAAATCCTTCATGTTTGATTTTGTTAATCCTTCGGGATAACAATTCACTTTTAAATATGGATCTATTTCAGCAATTTCTCTTGCCACAGAAATTACTTTTGGCAACCCTAAATTATGAACGCCCGTTCGAATGCGATTTAGATTACTCAATTCTAAAATATCATAATCGGTTAACCGTAATTCGCCACAAATTCTTTCCATAGCCAGAGTTACTGAAACTGATTGTCCCACACTAAGACCAATGACGCCGATTTTCTTTTGAGAAAGAATTTGTTTTTCCTGCGGTGTAATTTTATATTGATTGCGATTAGTTCTTACCTCAACAAATTCATTTTCATCTAACAGATGAACTATTTTTTTTGACCAGCCATAGTACACCCAAACGCCGTATTTTTCATACGCCAAATCGCCAATATGTTTTTTAGCCAATTCGGTTAATTCATTTTTAGTAAATACTTTTTTAGGGTTTTTACATTTTACATACTCTTCTACCTGCCCGAGTATTTCATCAAAAACTTCGATGTTATTCTCTTTCGAAAATAATTGATTTAACGCTTCAACATCTGATTCATTTTTCAATCTAAAAAATACAGGTTTGAAAATTGTCGCGTTTTCTCTGGCTTGTTTTGCTAAACTATCTAAAGGTATGCTCATGTAAATCTTATTGTTTGAATATAGTAAAAAAGATTAACTTTGTGCAAGAATGTAAGTTTTTTTCTTATTTAAACTTATTCAAAATTCAATGGAAGGTAAAGATTTTAATATTCTTTATATTGATGATGAAGTACACAATTTAGTATCTCTTAAAGCCAACTTCAGAAAAGAGTATACTGTATTTACGGCGGAGTCGGCTGAAGAAGGAAAGAAAATTCTGAAAGAAAATAAAATCCAGATTATTATTACAGATCAAAGAATGCCAAACATAACCGGCATTGAATTTTTGGCTTCTATTTTAAATGAATACCCCGATCCAATACGAATTTTATTAACCGGGTTCGCCGATACTGAAACTGTAATTGAAGCTATAAATAAAGGGCAAGTTTACCGCTATATAATGAAACCTTTTAATTACAGCGAACTAAAAGTTACAATTGATAATGCCTTTGAAGTTTATTTTTTAAGAGAAAAAAATAAAGAACTTATGGCAGAAGTATTAAAGATAAATGAACAATTAGAATTTATGCTTCGGCAAAGATTGCTGTCGTAATTAATTCGGATGTAAATCTTTAATTACTATTTAATAATACTGCCAAATACTTTTTTAAGAATATCGGTTACGCGAGCTAAAGGATCTTTACGAATTTTCGCTTCTTCGTCGGCCACCAAAATAAACAAACCGTTAATAGCTTTTTTGGTAACATAGTCATCCAAGTTCGGATTTTGTTTTTTTACACCGGGTAATTTATTGTAAGTAGTAACCAAGGGATTCCAATAGCTCGTAACTTTTACTTTACTGATGGCTTCTTTTACAATAGGAAGAAATTTATCGAACAAGGGAGTGTAAGTAGTTTTTCTTAAAAAATTAGTGGCGGCCGTATCGGCGCCTTTTAAAATGGCGAAGCCGTCGCTTATACTCATCTGACTTATTCCGTCTAAAAATATTTTCGCTGCATTTTTTGCGGCTTCTTCAGCGGCGCGATTTAAACTGGTTTCGAATTCAGTAATTTTTTTCTCCATTCCGAGTTTCATTAATTTATTTTTCATGTCCTGTGCCTCGGCCGGCCACGGAATAAATAAACGCGCATTTTTATAATAGCCATCCAATTGGCTGGCTACACCGGTTGAACTATTGGTACCAACGCTCAAAGCTTCGCGCAAACCTTTTATTACATCATCATTACTTAAGGCAGGTTCAGAAGGACTAGTGGTTCCTGTGATGACTTCCTTTATTATAGTGGTTCCTTCTTTTTTTGCTATCTCTTTAGTTTTATTCCAAACATTATTTAATATTTGAGAGTTAGAGGATACACTAAACAACACTCCGCTTAAAATTATTACCAGCTTTTTCATTTTTAATTATTTTACTTATACATTTACAAATATAAGGCCAAAATTTTTATGAGAGCTGAAATATTAACGATAGGCGACGAAATTTTGATTGGACAAATTACCAATACCAACTCGGTTTGGATGGCTCAGCAGTTGAATTTAATGGGTATAAAAGTGGTTCACATGGCTTCGGTTAGCGACGATAAAGTGGCTATTACCAAGGCTTTTGAAGCGGCAGAACAACGCGCCGACTTTGTTTTTATTACCGGAGGATTAGGGCCTACTAAAGACGATATTACTAAAAAAATAGTGGCCGAATATTTTAACGTTAATTTGCAAATTGATGAGAAAGTTTTGGCCCATGTTAGATCTTTTTTTGAGAAACGCGGTAAAGAATTGAACGAAATTAATCGCCTACAGGCGATGGTTCCAAAAGGATGTTTTGTGATTCATAACAAAAGCGGCACCGCGCCGGGAATGTGGATGAAAAAAAACGGGGTGAATTTTATTTCAATGCCGGGTGTGCCTTATGAAATGAAAGACATGATGATGGAAGTTATTCTCCCAAAAATAAAAGTTGAAAATAAATTACCCTTTATTTTTCATAAAACAGTTTTAACGCAGGGTGTTGGAGAAAGTGCTTTGGCAGAAATAATTGAAAGCTGGGAAGATAATTTACACAAGAAAAATATTAAGTTGGCTTATTTGCCGCAACCCGGCATTGTTCGTTTACGGCTAAGTACTTTTGGAGATAAATTAAATGTATTGAAAGAAAATGTTGAGAATGAAATTTCGATTTTAAAAACATTGATATCAAAATTTATTTATGGTTATGAAGAATATGGTGAAGAGCCACCTACTCTGCAAAAAGTGGTAAGCGATTTATTGAGAGAAAAACAAAAAACAATTTCGCTAGCCGAAAGTTGCACGGGTGGATTTATTTCATCGTTGTTCACTGCCATTCCCGGAAGCTCTGAAATTTTTAAAGGCGCTGTTGTGCCTTATAACAACGACGCGAAAAATAAATTACTTCAAGTGGATAAAATTATTTTTGAAAAATTTGGCGCGGTTAGTAATGATTGTGTGATTCAAATGGCCGAGCATTCTAAAATTAAATTTAATTCTGATTATTCTATTTCTACCTCCGGAATTGCAGGTCCTACCGGCGGCACAGCCGAAAAACCTGTTGGCACTGTTTGGGTAGCGGTTTCGAGTCCCGAAAAAACAATTGCTCTAAAATTTATTTTTGGGGATGATCGCCTTCGCAACATTCAAATGACCGCTAATGCAGCATTGAATATGCTGAGAAAAATTATTTTGAAGGAGGAGATTTAATTCTCTTTTTTCGTCACCAGAGCGTAATTGCCGTCGATTTTAAATTGCCAGGTTTTATCGTAAATTCTGGGAAGGTATCTTTTATACAAAATCATTCTTCCATTGGAAGCTTTGGTTTCATTCTCACCCTCACGGCCAACCGCATTAAATTCGTAAATACAAACTTTTGGGTGCTGATTAATAAAATCTTTTATGATTTCAGATATGGTGTTCATCACCTGAAATACTTCTCCTCTATTGGTGGTAACATATTCTTCACCTTCAAACTCATCGTTCACCACTCCAAAAACAATAGAGGCGTGCAAAATATTATCTTGTCGGCGACCAAAACGAACTTCGTAGCGTAATCCTGAAGGTGTATCAAAATAATACAATCCGGCACTTTTAATTGGAGGATATTCTATAGGAAGTATTTTACTATAGTCGGACATTAAACAGTATCTGTAATTTTAAAAAAATTAATTTTCAACTAGTAACTCTTTTTTTTTAAATCTATCTGCTAAAATTAATTCTTTTCCTCCAACAGAATAATCGTAAAAACCTTTTGCTGATTTAACTCCTAAATGTCCGGCAGTAACCATGTTTACTAAAAGCGGGCAAGGCGCATATTTTGGATTTCCAAAGCCATCTTGCAATACGCGCATAATATTTAAGCACACATCCAATCCAATAAAATCGGCTAATTGCAAAGGTCCCATTGGGTGCGCCATTCCTAATTTCATAACCGTATCAATTTCTTCAACACCAGCCACACCTTCATATAAAGTAATAATGGCTTCGTTAATCATCGGCATTAATATTTTGTTGGCAACAAAACCCGGATAATCATTTACCTCAACCGGAATTTTATTTATTTTTTTTGAAGTTTCCATTATTAATTTACAAACTTCATCACTTGTAGAATAACCTCTTATCACTTCAATTAATTTCATTACAGGTACAGGATTCATAAAATGCATCCCAATAACTTTATCGGCACGCTTGGTGGCAGCAGCAATTTTTGTAATTGAAATTGATGATGTATTTGAAGCTAAAATTGTTTCTGTTCCACAGATTTCATCCAGCTGCTTAAATAATTTTAATTTTACTTCCAAATTTTCACTCGCAGCTTCCACCACTAAATCAGCATTCTGAGCTGCAACCATTAAATCGGTATATGTTTTAATATTATTTAATGTATTGGCTTTATCGGTTTCAGTAATACTTCCTTTGGTAACCTGGCGGTCTAAATTCTTTGCAATTGTAAGCATTGCTTTTTGTAAAGCCTGTTCGTTGATGTCTACAAGATTTACACTATATCCAAATTGAGCAAATGTATGAGCAATTCCGTTGCCCATTGTGCCGCTTCCTATAACGGTAATGTTTTTCATAATCTAAATTTAATATGTAAATCTAACAAAACAGATTTGGTTTAAGTAATTTATTTTTTAACAGCGAAATAGATAAATTATTGACGTTTTTATAATGACAAAACTAAAATATCTAAAAATGAATATGGTAATCTTTTGTGAGATTTTTATATTCGTCAGAATATTTTTCCGGTCCTCCGGCCTCAATTACCATAGTGGATTCCGAAAATTCGGAAGGATGAAATTCAAATTGCATCAAGTGTCGTTTTTCTTCTTCTTTATCAAGCCGCGTTCGTATGCGAAGTAGTTTTGATAAATGAAGTCCTTTTACTTCGGCTAATTCTCTGAATGTTTCTGCTTCTTTTTTGGGTAAGATGAGGCAAAATTTTCCTTTACTTCCTAAAATTATCTTAACCCCTTCAATTAAATCTGAAAATGGCAAAACGTGATTGTGCCTCGCGTTTGAACGGTTACTGTCCGGGTTTTTTAAAGAGTCAACAAAGTATGGAGGATTGGTTACAATTAAATCAAATTTAAAAGAATTATTTTTCACAAATTCCTGAAACGTTTGATGAGAAACCGAAATTTTATTTTTAAAGCTACTTTCTTCAACATTAATTTTAGCTTGTGCAACAGCCATTTCATCCATGTCAATCGCAAAAATATCAGCGCTTGATTTTTGAGCAAGCATTAAAGCAATCACACCCGTTCCTGTTCCGATATCTAAAATGTTTGGTGCACCGTTTGGAATTACCCATGAGCCTAACAAAACAGCGTCAGTGCCAACTTTCATAGCGCACTTATCTTGCTTTATTACAAATTGTTTAAACGCAAATGTTGTACTGGACATAAAATCATTATAAAACTTTTTTTTATAATTAGACTCTATTTGTAAGTTGGGCGGTTAGTAGAAGCGCCTAATGCTTTACCATAACCCGGACTAGTATTAAAGCGTATACAAATCTCTAATGCCCCGTTTAATTTTGATGCCGGGGTAAGACTTGAAATATTAATATCGTAAGCAACACCAATTGCCAATTTATTTTTTTGATATAGTATTGTGGGAATAATGGCATCCTTAACACGATAATAAGCTCCAAAAGAAATAGCAGACGCATTTTTTATGTTAGTGTAAGTGGCTTGATCTTCGATAATGTATTTAAACATGAACCCAGGAGTTATTTCGGTTGACGGCCCTTGCATCATGTAAAGAATGCTTGGAACCAAAGCGATACCTGCAGTTTTTAAACCAACATCAAAATTCGCATAGAAAATATATTTTGTGTAAAGTTTTTCTTTGATGTTTAACGATTCATCAAAAAAAGAATTTCGAGGAATGTTATAATGATACGCCGCAGCTCCAACATCAAATTTAGTACCATCCTGCGCACTGATAAAACGCTCGCTTTTTGCGTAATGAAAATTAAGTCCGCCGCCAACATCAAAAGCTACAATTGCGCTATGTGGTGTACTTTCTCCGGTTGGTGCAGAAGAATTGTACATATATCCATTTTCAGTAAACTGTTCATCCCATCTAAGTTGCGATACATCAATGGTGCGGTAAATAACCCCTGCTTGCACACCTGCCGATAATTTGGCGAATTTTGAAATTCTTGTCACATACGAAATTCCCACATTGGGCATAAACGAAGCTAACTTGGCATCTCCGGCCTGATCCGAATAAATATTTAAAGCCACACCAAAATAATTTCCTTTAAGTTTTAAATGCTTAATGGCTTGTTCAAAAGTAACTCCAAATGTAGAATAGGCTTTAGCAACACTTCCCCACTGCGTTCTGTAATTAGCAATGGCCCTGGTATCGTATGCCACTCCAATGGCAGCCGGATTTAGAGCAACTGGTGCTTCTGCATATTGCGAAAAATGTATATCCTGAGCAAAACCAATTTTAGAACCGATTAAACTCAGAATTAGAAATACTGTTATTTTTATTGGCTTCATAATAAAATAATTTGTCAAAGATTTTTGAGACTTAAAATTATTTTTCTCAATTATCTTATTAAAGTGATGTTTCCTTTCATGCTAAAGGGCTGATTGTCGACCGTTGTACCTTCTAACCTGAAAACAAAAACTCCGGTGTTCATTGGTTCATCATTGTAATTTCCGTCCCATCCTAAATCCTGCCTGTTACTTTCAAATACTTTTTCTCCCCAACGATTAAAAATCTGGAAAATAAAATTAGATAAACATTTCCCTCTTACATACAACACATCATTATGCCCGTCTTTATTAGGCGAAAATGCATTCGGCACAAACATCTCACCGCAATCAAATATAACACAGACCTCAATCGTATCTTTATAAGAACATTTTTTGCTGTTATATCCCGTGACGACATATTTTGTAGTTACGGTAGGACTGGCATACGGACTCGGACAATTTATTTGACAATTTGTACATCCTGTATTTGAGCAACTGGTACAACTTAAACCGTTAGAAGGCGACCAAGAAAAGTAATTAGCCTGCGTACCATGTAACTGTATACAGGAGCCAAATCTTATGCAGGTATCTTTGCCTGCTTTTGTATTTGGAGTATCCACCACAACAATATAATTCTTCTTAATCAAACTATCATAACCATACGGATTTGAAACTGCCATAGCCACCGTATAAGTTCCGGGAATGTTATAACAAATTACAGGAAACTGAGCGGTAGATGTGTCAGGTTTACCTCCCGGAGCGTACCAATGAACTATTTGAGGCTGACCTCCACAAGTTGTATTAATGAGGGTAATGCAACTATTAGTGCACGTAGTATCATTTTTTGCAGCCGTTGTAAAAGTAGCAATAGGTGGATAACAATTGACTAATCTAGCGGTCACCGTATCTCCTACACTTTTACATCCTGGCAAAATATTATAGGAAACAAAAAGCGAATAAGTAACCTTGGCGTTCGGCGAACAGGCACTGATAGTTGGAGTGCCAAAAACCGTCGCGCTATTATTTGCCCCCCCAATTAAACCACCAGGTGGCCCAATAGGTACCCAAGTATAAGTTATAGATGTCGTTAAATTTGGTGCCGCAGAGGTGCTGGCCGTTAGTGTAAGAGTATTAGGAAATTTGGCACATATACTGTTAGTGGCTACACCTAAAGTATTTGTTTGTAATGCAGGTGTAGCCGTTGGTATTGGAACCACTTCACAAGTAAAAGTAATAGGCAATGATAAACAACCTAAAGCAGTTTGGCCAATTATAGTATAATTTGTTGTGGTGGCCGGACATGCCGAAACTGTACTTCCGTTACAACTATTCAAAGTAAAACAAGGTGACCAGGTATAGCTATTGGTACCTGTGCCGGAAGCAGTATAAGTATAACAAGTACCAAGACAGATGGTAGTATAAGTTGGTGTAACTGTTATTGTGGGAGGGGGGATGACCGTTATAGTAGCAACAGCTAATCCTGTGCAAGTACCTGTAGAACCTAAAACAGTATATTGAGTCGTGGTACTGGGAGAGGCTACTACATTCGGTCCAAACGGACTCGTTAAAGTTCCTGAAGGCGACCAAACATAATTGGTAGCTCCCGTAGCAGTTAAATTAACGGGGGCACCGCCCACACAAGTAGTAGCGGTTGAAGGAGTAACTGTTACCGTTAATGGCGGACCTATAACGACATTGATAGAATTTGTTCCGATGCATCCTGTGGTGTTGGAACCAACTACTGTGTAAAGTGTATTTATTGTAGGAGAAGCTACTGTAACACCTCCTGGTCCGGTTGTGCTTAAACCTGTAGCAGGCGACCAAGTATAACTTGTTCCTCCGTTGGCTGTAAGGGTGCAGCTTCCACCAGGACAAATTGTAGGCGAAAGTGAAGCGCCAATACCAATCGGTAATGGAGGCCCCATAGTAACATTAATAACCCCAAAACCATTACAAGTTCCGGATTGACCAAAAACAGTATATGTAGTTGCAACAGGTGGACTGGCAATTACTGTGGCACCCGAAGTGGTATTAAGAGTTGCGCCGGGCGTCCAAGTATAATTTGTTGCCCCGGTAACACTAATTGAAACGCCTCCTCCTAAACAAACTGAAGGCGCTGTAGGAGTAATCACTAAATTTAAATTACTTCCCATGCCAATTGTAATTACCGTTGAACTTAAACAAGTACCCGTTTGACCAACCACAGTGTATGTAGTACCAACAATAGGGGAAGCCACCACTTGCGGACCGTTAGTTGTGTTTAAACTCGCACCTGGCGACCAAGAATAAGTCGTAGCTCCACCGATAGTTAAAGTGGCGCTACCACCGGCACAAACAGTAGGTGTTGAAGCAGCAATATTAAGTGTTAAAGGGGGTGTAGTGGTCAACAAAATGGTTGTGGACCCTGTACAGGCACCTGTTGTTCCCAATATTGTATATGTTGTATTTGCTGGAGGAGTAGCAATTACTACTGCACCGTTTATAGTATTTAAACTTGCTCCGGGACTCCAGGTATAAGTTGTTGCTCCGGCAGCAGTAATTGTAGCAGATTGGCCAACGCAAACCGAAACAGGATTCGATAGAGCAGTTACGGTTGGAGAGGCATTTACTAAAACAGTATGTGTAGTTGAACCTGTATTAGTACCACCGCTTGTTGCGGTTAGCGTAATGGTAAAAGTACCTGCGGCGGGATAAGAAATTGGGGTTACAGACGCATTAGGACTTGTAATTGTTACGCCGGCAGGATTACTAGTCCAAGTGAATCCGGTACACGCAACAGTACCAGTTCCTGCAGTTAATGTGGCAGTATTTCCTGAGCAAGCAGGCGAAGCAAGAACAAAGGTGGGTGTAAAAGTTGGTGGAGTTAATAACTGAATATCATCCAAAGCATAGGATGGATCGGTGCCCACATTATCTCCGTTATTTTTCCATCTGAATCCTACTCTAACATTGGCTTGATTAAAAGCGGCGGCAGGCATGTTTATAGTATAAGTGGTCCAAATTCCTTGAGTAAATCCGGTACAGGGAGTTACGGCACACCCCACTGCGGTTCCGCAAGTGGTCTTTGCAGGATTTCCCAATAAAGCCCAAGGTCCGGCGGCGATAGAATACCAAACGTCTCCATCGTCGAGGGCGCCTTGCCCGTTTTCCAAATAATTAAATCTTAAAAAAAAGTTATTTTGACCGGTACAGTTTATCACCGGAGATTCTGCTCTTTGGTCCGAAAAAATGGCCGCATTATAGATGGCACCACAATCGCCCGAAGTACATAAAAAAGTTAAAGCACTAGATGAATTTCCAATATGCAAGGTTTGATTTGTTCCTCCTGTACCTAGACATCCATTACCACAATTACCCGCACCCATTCCTGCTTCAGTAGCACTTACAAACCATTCATCAGAACCTGTACTTGAAACATAGCCAGATAATGGAGTAACTACCCAAGGACCATTACCCGAGTTAAATCCGGCTGCTAATTGCAATTGATTGCAACCTACTGCAAAATTTTCTGTCCAGAAAGGTGTTTGAGAATATCCTAAAGATATGATAAGGGATAAAAAAAACGAAAAATAAAATTTCTTCATAAATAATTTAATAATTCCACTAAATTAAACTTAAATACGTAAAAAAAAGCATCATTCCCTCATTTAATATCAACCTTCCCTAAGTGGTAAATATACAAAATAGTTAACAAATGGGTAAAGCTGTTAATAACTTTGGCTAGATTTGGCATATTTAACAATGCTTTTCTCGTAAAATAATAAATCTTTGCAAAGTCCATAAAATGAGGGGTTTATCTAAAATATTGGTTTTTGTATTTTTTGGCATCGGATTTTGCCTTAATACTGCTTTTGCGGGAGTTTTTGACGAGCGCAATAAACCGGGTGATGATAAGAAAGCAAAAGCCAAACGCGACGATACCACACATTACGTAATTTCAGAAGAATCCATTATAGAATCAGCCGATACCGCATTAATTCTTTTCCCGTCTAACGATCTGTACGCGACTTGGGATACGTCTGTTATTCATCCCTACAATTTTGCCGATTGTTTTAAATCCGATTCTCTTATTTTAAAATTAACGGATGAATTAGGCGGCAGATTTGTGATGCCTCGAAAAGGAATTATTACCAGTGAATTCGGTTGGAGACGTTACCGGCCGCATTATGGTACCGATATTGATTTAAATATTGGCGATAGCGTGTTAACTGCTTTTGATGGTATGGTTCGAATTGCTAAACCCCATGCCGGTGGATACGGAAATGTAATTATTATCCGCCATGCTAACGGTCTGGAAACAGTGTACGGACACCTCTCTAAAATCTTAGTGGAGGCCGGCCAATTAATAAAAGCGGGAGATTTAATTGGATTAGGAGGGAACACCGGACGTTCTTACGGCGCTCATTTACATTTTGAAATGCGTTTTTTAGGACAAGCTTTAGATGCTGAAGATTTTATTGATTTTGTAAAAGGCGAGTTAAAGAGCAATGAATTTACATTGCATAAAAGTGATGTAGAAAATAAATATGATTTAAGGGCTTTGCATAACCGTCACCGTCGCGACATTGGAATGACAAGATATGAAGCCAGAAACGGAAGTTTAAAAAATTATAAGGGGAAAGTTTACACTATAAGGTCTGGTGATAATTTAGGCGCAATTGCGATACGTTGTCACACGACCGTTAGTTCTATCTGCAAAAAAAACGGAATCTATCCGACAAAAGTTTTAAGAATCGGGCAACGGTTGAAAATTTAATTTTATTTATTGAGAATTCCTGAGATTACCAGTGTTCCGATAATCATCATAAAAACTAAAACGAACCACTTAATAAAACTGTAAGTGGTTTTTTTTAGAAGTTTGTTCCCGATAAAAGCGCCTATCCATGCCGATAAAACGGCGCAAATTAATAACTGATAGTTTTTATGCAATAAGCCGGAACTGACAGAAGCCGCGTAAACCGACATTCGCGCCACATCTACCAAACAAGCAACTGCAATACCTGTTGCAATAAAAGTTTCTTTTTCAAGTTTTAATCGCATTAAGAAAGCAGTACGCAATGCTCCCTGATGACCGGTTAATCCTCCAAAAAAACCACTTAAAAAGCCACCGGCCATTAATTTATTTTCGCTGAAAGAAAGATGTTTAAAAAACGGAAGCACTTCCCACAATGCAAAAAAAACCATTAATGTTCCAATCAATAATCCTAAAAGGCTAACCGAAAATATTTGAGAAAACAATTGGTAGGAAAATAAATAATAAGTCGAACTAATTTGTTTTAAACACCAAGCACCAGCAAATGCTGCAATCAATGATGGTAATCCGAAACTTAAAAATATTTTTTTGTTTATTTTTTTTCCGACTAAAAAAAATTTAAAAACATTATTCAGAAAATGAACAATTGCCGTAAGCAAAATGGCAGTTGGCAAATCAAAAAATAAAGCGAAAACAGGAAGTAAAATAGTACCCAAGCCAAAGCCTGAAAAAAAAGTTAATACTGAAGCTAAGAAAGCAGTAGCAGCAATTGCAAAATACATTACACTAAAATTACAAAAAAGATTGATGATAATCTACTAATCCGTCGATGGGCGACTCAATAACTTTTCCTAATTTATACCCTTCTTCATTCACCACTTCGGCCAATATTTCTTTGTAATAAAATCCGATGGAGCCTACAGAATTTACTGTATAATCACGCGAGTTGGGATATTTTGAAATTTGTTTATGAAAAAAACTAATGAAGCAATTCTTCACCATTTTTTTTATGTATGGGTCTTTTAAATGTGTAGAAACAAATTTACTGATGGAAGCAAGGTAACGACTTGGCATTCCTTTTTTGTAAACGTTATCTAAAATTTCTTCGCGGTGATACCCGCTTTTTTCAAACTCTATCCTTATTTTTTCAGGCAAGGCATTATCAAAATAGGCTTGTATTAATCTTTTTCCCATGTCGGCCCCGCTTCCATCATCGCCAAATAAATAACCAACCGACGGAACATTTTCAATAACTTTTTTGCCATCGTACAAACAACTATTACTGCCGGTGCCTAAAATGCAGGCAATTCCCGGTTTCTGACCGCATAGGGCACGAGCAGCAGCTAATAAATCGTGATTAATATCAATATTACGTAATTCAAGAGCTTGATAAATTCCATCTAAAACGATTTTACAATTCGCGTCATTTGAACAACCTGCACCATAATAATAAATATGACTAATTCTTGAAATATGATCATTTAAAAACGGTTTTAAATTTTTCTGCAATTCTTTTGAGATTTGTTCTTTCGTTTGGAAATAGGGATTAAAACCTATAGTTTTTACATTTGAAAAAACTGTTTTACTGTCAATCAATACCCAATCTGTTTTAGTAGAACCGCTATCCGCAATTAAAGTGAGCATCGTTTAAATTGTTTTAGTAAAGGTACCAAAAATTAGGAAATCAGAAACAAAAAAGCCGATTCTTTTTTGAACCGGCTTCGTATAAAATAAAATGATTTATGTAGGAGTGTCGGTTGATTCTGCCGTATCAACAGAAGGTTCAATCGGAGTTTCTTTAACTTCTGCAACCGGAGTTTCAGCTACTTTTGCAGCTATTTTTGCGGCTTTCGAGTCTTTTTTGGTGGTCTCAGCTTTTAAACGATCGCTTTCTTTTTTGTTTCCAATTGAAGCAACGTTATCTTTCTTACTATTAATCTTACCTTCCTTTTCTTCCAACCACTTTTTGAATTTTGTTTCCATTTGTTCCTCGGTTAAGGCGCCCTTGCGAACCCCTTCGAGTAAATGTTTCTTAAACATAATACCTTTATAAGATAAAATAGCGCGACAAGTATCAGTAGGTTGCGCCCCTTTCATTACCCAATCAAGGATTTTGTCGAAGTTAATATCAATTGTTGCAGGGTTTGTATTAGGGTCATAAACGCCTAATTTTTCAATGAATTTTCCGTCACGTGGTGCACGACCATCCGCAACTACAACATGAAAATAGGCTGCGTCCTTTTTACCATGTCTCTGTAGTCTAATCTTTACTGGCATTTTTTTAGTTTTAAATTATGGGTTGCAAATATCGCAATAAATTGTGGTTTTTCAAAAAATCATAGCATTTTTACAAAATTGCTAAAATTTTATACCTTTGTGA
>JAHEYG010000121.1 GCA_023251725.1 Sphingobacteriaceae bacterium
ACTTCGCGCGAAGATATTATTGGGGCCAATAAAATTAATAAGAAATTATTCTGGTGTTTTTGCGTGAACGCCAATTTGTATATCGAAAATAAATTGCCCGAAATAAATAATTTTATTTCCGAAAATTGTAAAATTGTTATTGGTACCGATAGTTTTGCAAGCAATCATAATTTATCTGTTGTTGATGAAATAAATGTTTTATTGAAAAATTTTGAATCAGTAAGTTTAGAAAACGTTTTGCAATGGAGTACTTACAATGGCGCTTTAGCGTTGGGAATTGAAAATAATTTCGGTTCATTCATCCCACAAAAAAATAGCGGATTAAATCTTTTGTGTTTCGAAAATAACCAAATCTCATTCTCAAAAAAACTTTTTTAAAATCCCTTTAGTCCCTTAAATCTCTTTCATCTCTTATTCCATTAAATCCCTTTAGTCCCTTCAATCTCTTAAATCCCTTAAGTCTCTTCCCTAACAATACCCTATTTGTGGTATCTGTTAAATCAACCTTAATGTTAACTTTGCTTAAAATGAAAACCCTCGATCAGCTTAAAATAGGTGAATCTGCTGTGATTAAATCTTTTTCTCAGCGGGATTTAGCTTTAAAATTTATGGAGATGGGGTGTTTACCCGGCGAAAAAATTACCCTTACTAACATTGCACCAATGGGCGATCCCATTGCCATTGAAGTATCGGGATATCAGTTGAGCATGCGCAAAAAAGAAGCTTCGACTGTTTTGTTAGAAGAGTAAAATGGAAACTTCTCCACAAAAAATAATAAATTCAACGTCAAAAATTTCTGTTGCACTCATCGGTAATCCCAATTCCGGAAAAACAACATTGTTTAACGCCTTAACCGGATTAAATCAAAAAACCGGAAATTATCCGGGGGTAACGGTCGACAAACACCTCGGATTTACAAAATTTAAAATCAGCGAAAATAATTATTCATTAAGCATTACCGATTTACCCGGCGCTTACAGTTTGTATCCTAAATCGATTGATGAAGAAGTTACCTGCAAAGTTTTATTGGGCATTGAAAATAATCCTCCCAATGTTGCAGTTGTTGTAACCGATGCATCCAATTTAAAACGGCATTTATTATTGGCCACTCAGGTAATCGATTTAAAAATTCCGACGGTACTTGTTTTAAATATGATTGACGAAGCCAATGCACAGGAAATAAAAATTGATATTGAAGAATTAAAACGTGTTTTAGGAATTGAAGTAGTATCAGTAAATTCCAGAAACAAAGAAGGACTGGAAGAATTAAAAAATAAAATTACCCTGGCAAACGTATCCACTAATTCGTTTTACGAAAACATTAAACTCGAAACATTTAAATTAGGAACCAGTGATTTTAGAAAGGCTATCGAAAATCAGTTTCACAACGATAAAATTTACAGGCACCAATTAAATAAATTTGAGGAAGCCGATAGTTTGTACCGCTTTAATGTAATCAATTACATTTTTGCCAAAACGGTGAAATCACCTCAGCACATCACAAAAAGTGTTTCCGAAAAAATAGATAAAATATTAACGCACCCTGTTTTTGGATATGGAATTTTATTTTTAGTGTTGCTCATTGTTTTTCAATGCATATTTTTTATTGCCGATTACCCGATGGGATGGATAGAAAATAGTTTTTCTTTTTTCATGCAAAAAGCGGCCGCTAATTTACCGGCCGGACAATTATCGGATTTATTAGTGAACGGCATTTTAGCGGGCCTGAGCGGCATTGTAGTTTTTATCCCACAAATTGCGTTATTATTTTTCTTTATTGGATTGTTGGAAGATTCGGGTTACATGGCGCGCGTGAGTTTTATTATGGATAAATTATTTCGCCGGTTTGGTTTGAACGGAAAATCGGTAATTCCCATTGTGAGCGGAGTGGCTTGTGCAGTACCTTCTATTTTAGGAACACGAACCATCAGCAATACAAAAGAAAGATTAATTACCATTTTTGTTACGCCCCTAATGAGTTGCTCGGCACGATTACCGGTTTATACTTTATTAATTTCGTTAATGATGCCCGACAAACAAATTTTAGGAATTTTTAATTTAAAAGGATTTGCATTAATGGGAATGTATTTGTTGGGATTTGCGGCAACATTAATTACAGCATTTATTTTAAAATTAATTGTAAAAACAAAAGAAAAAAGTTATTTCATTATGGAAATGCCGGTATATCGTACGCCGCAATTGAAAAGCATCGGAATAATAGTGGTAAATAAAATAAAAATTTTTTTATGGGAAGCGGGAAAAATAATTTTAGCAATTTCAATAATACTTTGGTATTTAAGTTCGCACGGACCGTCAAAATCATTTCACATATTAGAAAAAAATTATACTGAACAGGAAACCTGGGCCGAGAGTAAAGCTAAAAGAATGGAACTTCGGGCCATTTACGAATCACATAAACTCGAAGCCTCATACGCAGGATGGCTCGGAAAAAAAATGGAACCCATTATTAAACCATTGGGCTTCGACTGGAAAATAGGAATTGCCTTAATAACTTCATTTGCAGCACGCGAAGTTTTTGTGGGAACAATGGCAACCATTTACAGCGCCAATGATAAAGAAAGTAATAAATCGGTTCGCGAAAAATTATTGAAAGAAAAAGAAAACAATTCCGAAAAGCCAAAATATAACGAAGCAGTTTGCTGGTCGCTATTGGTGTTTTACGCTTTCGCCATGCAATGCATGAGCACCATGGCAGTGGTATACCGCGAAACTAAAAGTTGGAAATGGATGATGAGCCAATTAATTTACATGTCGGGTTTAGCATATTTATCAGCGTTCGTTACTTACAATTTATTTTAATTTTTTCCCTTCAATCTCTTTTGTTTTTTCTCCCTTTTGTCTCTTCTGTCTTTTTTGTCCTTTCAATCCCTTTCATCTCTTATTCTCTTTTAATCTTTTTTCTTAAAATCAATATGCTTCCCCCAAGTTCCTCTCAGTCGCTCCCATTTACTTTCTCTATTAGGTAATGAAACAAAATTCTGAATTTTATGAGGCTCAAAATTTATGGTAGGCGTATCGTGCGACAAAGTTCTTAATGTATCAAACAACACCGGTAAAAAAGCCAATTCTTTAATTCTTTTTTTTCCGAAACGATAAAGCAAATTAGTTTGAAACGGATCACTTGCTAAAGCAATATTATTAAATCCCATACTTCTTCCCAATTTAAAACCATACCAAATATTTTCGGTACTGTGCTCTGCTTTTTCCTCCACAAAAACATTTTCAACGGGCACGCCTAAAGCTTCGGCATATAATTTCATAATTTTCGCTTCCACGTAAGGCGTATACACCGAACTCCCACTCATAATAATATTTTTTGTTAAACCTCTTTTGTACAAATGCACCGCCCAAATTACCCGCATCATCATCACTCTGTCCCAATAGGGCGCATTAAACGGAATACCCGGAACAATAACGGCATCGTATTGCGCGTGTTGCTGCAAAGACACCCTGTACATTTTATTAGCCGAAGGATTAAACAGACTGCAGCCCAGTAATACCAAGGAAAAGAGCGTTATGTAAAAATATTTTTTAGCCATAATAATCCTTCCGTAAAGATAGCTCAAACAATGTGCATTAAAAATTATTGCTGTATTTATAAAAATTGTATTTTTAGTGCATCACAGATTAGTATCTCCCGCTGCAGCGGGAAAAACAAAAACCTTAGCAGAATGAAAAAATTATTTATTTTATCGTTGTTCGCTTTTAACCAGTTTTGCTTTGCGCAGGATACGGTTAAGGTAGCTTCAACATTAACGCCCGACCAATTGGCCGAAGCCGATTACAACAGCGGTCTCGACATGATGAAAAAATCCGATTTCTTAACGGCTATCGATTTCTTTACAAAAAGTATCGTAAACAAATCTGATTTCGACAAAGCCTATTATAATCGTGCCATTGCTCTCACAAAATTAAAACGTTATAACGAAGCTTATGCCGATATTAATAAAGTGCTCGCTAAAACACCGCAAAATTGCGAAGCGTTTTTTACCAAGAGCGTCATTTTTTACAGCGACAATAAAAAAGATTCGCAAGTAGTTATGTTGGATAAATGTTTAGCCATTAATGCTAATCATTCGGAAGCCAATTATTACAAGGGATTAGCATTGTACGAAAGTGGCGAGTATAAAAAAGCAATTGAAAATTATAACAAAGCCATTTTAGCCAATGCCAATTATGCTTATGCGTATAACGACCGCGCCAGCGCCAAACGCGCCACCGATGATTTTGCAGGCGCTATCAGCGATTACGAAAAAGCCATCAGCTTAGATAATACGCACGCGTTTTTATATAATAATTTAGGATCGGCTTACCGTCAAAATAAAAATTATCCAAAGGCCATTGAATCATACGACAAATCACTTCAGCTAAATGATAAATATTTAATTGCGCAAATTAATCGCGGCGCAGCAAAATTAGAAGGTGGAAATATAAAAGCTGCGCAGGTTGATTTTGAAGATGTATTAAGAAAAGATCCTAATAATTCTTCCGCCTTTAACGGAATGGCTTCGGTATATATAAAAACAAAAGAGTATCAAAAAGCAAAAGATATGTCCACAAAAGCAATTTTGTCGAATGCAAAAAATGGACCTGCGTATTATAACCGCGGTATTGCGCGCCAAATGTTACGCGAAGATGACGGTTGCTGCGACGACTGGAAAAAAGCTTTAGACTTAGGAGTAATCGCTGCCAAATCATTTATAGGATCTGATTGCAATCAATAAAAAAGAAATTTACACTATGAAAAAATTAATATTTATACTTTCGCTTTTTATTTTGCCGCTTTTTAATTTTTCGCAACAAAATGTGGAATTCGAAAAGAAAAATTTTCCCGATAAAAAAGATTTGCTCAAAGAAGCCATAAATAGTTTTAAAGAAGGCAACGCTATTTTTGAACTGGGCGAAAACATGTATCGCTCAGCTTTGCCTCATTATTTAAAAGCCGAAGCATTTAATCCCAATAACGCTTTATTAAATTTTAGAGTGGGAATGTGTTATTTAAATTCTTTTGAACACGCCAAAGCTTATGAATTTATTACAAGAGCTTATCAATTAAATCCGGCTTGTGATGTAAAGTCGAGGTATTATCTGGGATACGTTTATCATTTACATTCTGATTGGGACAAAGCCATTTTCGAATACGAAGGATACAAAGCAACTCTCAGTGGAAATAAAGCCGCCGATGATATTAAAGCAGTAAATAAACGAATTGAAGAATGCAGAAACGGAAAAGAATTAGCAAAAAGTCCGGTGCGGTGTTTTATTGATAATGTGGGACAGGAAATAAATTCTTCCTACAACGATTATTCTCCCGTTATAACGGCCGACGAAAGCGTACTTATGTTTACTTCGCGCAGGCCCGGTGGCATTGGTGATAAAATGGATGAATATCTTAATGAACCCTTCGAAGATATTTGGGTGTCGAATAAAAACGGAAAAAAATGGGCAGGCGCTCACAATATTGGCTTGCCTGTAAATACCGATTTGCACGATGCAGTAATTTGCTTATCGCCCGACGGACAAAAATTAGTAACCTACAACGGAACAAAAAATGGCGGCGATTTATTTATTTCAGAATTAAATGGTACCACTTGGACCAAGCCCGATAATTTAGGAAAAGCCATTAACACACAATACCACGAAGCTTCTGCTTCATTTTCGTTCGATAATAAAATTTTATATTTTGTGAGTGATAGAAAAGAAGGTTTAGGCGGACACGATATTTATTATTCGAACATTAATGAAAAAGGAAAATTCGAAAAAGCAATAAATATTGGGCCTTCTATTAACACCGAGTACGACGAAGACGGCGTGTTTATGATGCCCGATGGTAAAACCATGTATTTTTCTTCGAAAGGCTGGGGAGATATTGGTGGCTATGATGTTTTTAAAACCACTTTAGAAAACGGAGTGTGGACAAAACCTGTTAACATGGGCGTTCCTATTAATACGCCCGATAACGATGTGTTTTTTGTTTTGTCGGCTAACGGTCACCATGCGTACTACGGCAGCGCGGCCATGAAAGGTTATGGCGGACAAGATATTTATCGGATTACTATGTTGGGGCCTGAGAAACAACCTTTATTAAATACCGAAGATCAATTATTAGCAATGGCAGCTAATCCTATTTCAAATTTAAAGACCGAAGAAGCCATTGTGAGCCGCGGACCAAAAATGACTTTATTAAAAGGTGTTATTACCGATGCAAAAACCAACGCGGTGTTAGAAGCTTCGATTGATTTAATTGATAACGAAAAAAATCTTTTGCTCGCTACATTTAAATCTAACAGTACTACGGGAAGATATTTAGTGACTTTGCCTTCGGGAAAAAATTATGGTATTGCGGTTAAGAAAGACGGATATTTATTTCATTCAGAAAATTTTATTTTAACGGCCGATGCCGATTACCAGGAATATAATAAAGATGTGGCGCTAAAAAAAGTGGAAGTGGGAAGTGTAATTGTATTGAGAAATATTTTCTTTGATTTTGATAAAGCCACTATTCG
>JAHEYG010000059.1 GCA_023251725.1 Sphingobacteriaceae bacterium
AACTTCTTTAAGTGATATTCACGAATTTATTGAGGAAAACCCAAAACAATTTAAAGCATTGCCAAAAGCCAATCAAGACTGTATAAAACTTTGGCAAAGATTTATTGATCAAATTCCGAAAGAAACAAAACTGCCAGGCTTCCCGATTTGGGGGATGGAGTTTGGAGCAACTTATCCCTATGAGAAATCCTATCCCTTAAACCTTTCCATTAAGGAACTAGGAGAGTTCAAAGGTAATTTCGGTTGTAGTTTAAAAGGATTAACAAAACCTGAGCAAAAGGCGAAACTACCAAGTTATGCTAGAGTAGAGAAAGCATTTCCAGATTGGAAACGTAGCTACATCAAACAATGTCGGGAATTTTATGAGGATAACAAAAAACATATTAAAGATGTTGTCAAAGAAATTGCATTGTACCCTTCTCAAAGTTGGCAAAAACTTGAATGGAATGTTGGGGATAGTAATCGAAAAATAACGAATTATATTTTGCAATTCAGGGCATCAGGAATCAGAATTAAAAAAGTAAATTTTTTTCCTTCGTTGGTTTGCGCCAGCACTCAAATTCCAATTATTGGATGGCAAAAAAGGTACATAACAAGAGAAGAAGGATTGAAGCTACAATCTCTTGATGGATTGGATTTACCTTTAAATGACAATGCTGCTTTTAAAGCGTTGGGTAATGCCGTAAATTCCAAAATTGTAAAGTTGATTGCGGAAAAACTCTTAGGTGAAAGACATAAACTACAAATTAATGGACATCAAAAAAAAATAAATTTGACTAAACAAGAAAAAACGTTAGTAACTCATTAAGATGTAGTATCCAATAAAATAATTAGTAATAGATTTAGGCGATTATTTTATCAATTGTATTCAATGCTGGAATCAAACTTGTTTCTATTCGCAATTACCCAAAACCTCCCAAAATCACCCCCTTTCCAGCCTGTTGATAAATCGTTAACTAGTTATTATCAAAAAAGTTTATTTTTGGTTAAGTCTTAAACCTTAATATGGCTACATCCGAAAAAGAAACAACCGAAAAATTGTATTATTCCATCAGCGAAGTGAGTGATATGTTTGATGTAAATGCATCTACCATCCGCTTCTGGGAAAAAGAATTTGACTTCTTAAAACCCACTAAAAACAAAAAAGGTAATCGTCTGTTTACTCAAAAAGATATTGAAAGCCTTCGCATGATTGTACATTACGTTAAAGAAAAAGGCTATACCCTGCAAGGCGCCAAAGACCATTTTAAAAATGGTGAACCCGCCGAACTCGAAAACGTAAAATTAGAGGTGATTGCCCGCTTAAAAAGCATGAAAGGCACTCTAACTGATATAAAGTCGAAACTGTAAGCAAATCTCTTTATTTTGTTTGAGATTTACTTTTTTGTTATTTATAAAACGGATTAATGAAAATCAAAAAATCAATTAAAAAACCTAAAGGTTTAAATGTCGACTTACGGTCACTTTTCGGAATTACAAAAATTTCCAATAAACTTAATCATAAGCCCGAAATTCGTAAAATATTATCGGGTAGTTCTAAATAATTGTTGAAAAAGTATTTTTTGAATTAAAATAATTTCCAGAAATTTTAAGATTTTTCGAATTGATTTGCTTCGTAAGGATTAGACCTTATTCAATTCCGAATGTGAAAAACTAATTCACCTCATTCCTTAACAAATTCCTCTTTTCATTAATATTAAGGTTTAATGCATACTCCAAAGCATACTCTTATTTTTTTGGCCGTAATTTTCGGATTGTTGGGCGGTTTATCATTTTTATTTCCCGAAAAAGGAATTTATTTGTCAGAACGATTTTCACTCACGTTTCCGGCCTTCAACCATTTTTTCGCCGAAAAAAAATCAGATAAACCCGATATCTCAAAAATTATTGCCATCGCCGATGCCGAAGAAAAAATAGATAAAATAAAAACAGATCCCGTTGCTAAAGATTCGCTTATTGTTGAATCGCTTCCCAATAATCAAAAATTAATTATTGATACAACTATTAAATTGGTGACAACCATACAATACAAAAACGCCGAAAAAACTTCGCTCAGTAATTTTTTTAATTCCCTCAAAAATATTTCAGAAGAACCAAAAAGTATTCGTGTTTTACATTATGGCGATTCGCAAATTGAGGGCGACCGCATCAGCGATTATTTACGAATGAAATTACAAACACAATTTGGCGGCGGTGGTCCGGGTTTAATTTCTTTAATGCCCGTTGCGCCCAGTGTAATAAACCGAATCAGCTGGAGCGAGGGTTGGGACCGTTACGGAATTTTTTCTTACCGAGATAAAAGAGTGCCGCATAATAATTTTGGTGTGATGGCGCATTTTTGCAAATTTATTTTAGCAGGCGATTCTTCCGGCAAAAAAACAGCCTGGGTAAAAATAATCACTACAAAAAGCGGCGGAGCAAAAGCAACGCAATACAATAAATTAAAATTATTTTACGGAGGCTCCAAATCAAAAATGTTTTGTGAGTTTTACGATGGCGGAATTTTAAAAGAAAGCGACAGTTTACAAAAAGGTGGTTCATTCAATACTAAAGAGTATTCACTTTTGCCCAATGCATTAAATCACGAATTTAAATTTACGGGGAATGATAGTCCTGATTTTTACGGCGTTTCGCTCGAAACGGGAAGAGGAGTTATGATTGACAATATGGGACTTCGCGGAAGTTCAGGAACTTTTTTTAACCAGATAAATTATGCGCAGCTAAAACAATTTTACGATTATTTAAATGTGCGCTTAATTATTTTGCAATTCGGCGGTAACACTTTGCCGTATTTAAAAGATAAAGCAATGGCCGAAACTTTTGCGGGATATTTGAAATCGCAAATCTACACAATTAAAAAAATGGCACCGCAGGCTTCTATTTTGGTAATTGGTCCGGCCGACATGAGTGTAAAAGAAGGCACCGAATATGTTACGCATCCTTTACTGGAAGATTTACGAAATGCGCTCCGCCAAATTTCTTTTGATAGTGATTGCGCATTTTTTGATATGTATGATTGTATGGGCGGTAAAAACAGTATGGTGGCATGGGTTGATCAGGGTATTGCAGCGAAGGATTATATCCATTTTTCTCCGCATGGCGCGCGAAAAATTGCCACACTTTTATACGCCTCATTAATTAATGATTATAACAATTTTTTAAAAGCACCGAAACAATAAAATGAAAAAAATTTCTTTCTATATTTTATTAATTTTTTCTCTGAAATTATTTTCACAAAGTAATATTTACAATTTGTCTTTTGTAGATTATTCGAAAAGTAAAATTAGTTATGGAAAAGACAGTTCACGAATGATGGAATTTTTTAAAAAGATGGATGAACTAAAACAAGGCAAGCGAAACCGGATTACCGTTGCGCATTACGGCGGCTCGCACATACAAGGAGGGTTTTGGCCGGATAAACTCGCCGAAAATTTTCAGTCGCTCGGAAATTTTGAGGGCGGAGGAATTTTTGCTTTTCCTTATAAATTGGCTAAGACTAACAGTCCGCATTATTTTAAAACATTTACCACCGGTTCGTGGAAGCGTTTCAGATGCGCGAGTGTAAAAGAAATGTGTTTGAATTTGGGAATGGCAGGAATTGCCGCGGTTTCGAATGATAGCGCCAATACATTTGGAGTAAAGTTGCAGGAAAATAAACATCATGCAAAATTTAATTCCATAAAAATATATTACAATTTCAATCCGAGTTTCGAATTAAACTTAGCGCCCCTAAATTCTAAATTTAAACGCAAAGATGAAAAAGGATTCACACAATTTGATTTCGAAGAATTTATTGATTCGGTAAATTTTGTTTTAGTTCGGAAAGACACCAATCAAAAAGATTTTATGTTGCACGGTTTGAGTTTAGAAAATTCGAAGCCCGGATATTATTACGCGGCATTTGGTGTTAACGGTGCTTCGAGCAGTTCGTATTTAAAATGCAATTTATTTGCTCAGCAATTAGAAACCTTAAAACCCGATTTGATAATTTTTTCATTGGGAGTAAACGATACGCAGGATAAAGATTTTTCGAAATCAGAATACATTGAACATTACGATAGTTTAATTGCATTGGTGCGGCAAGCTTCGCCCGACTGCGCCATTTTATTAACCACAACCAGCGATAATTATATAAGAAGAAGAACATCGAATAAGCGCCCGATAAAAGCAGGTGAAGCCATGTTTGAATTAATGGATAAACAAAATGCGGCTGTGTGGGATTTGTACGGTGTAATGGGAGGATATAAATCAATTTACAAGTGGTATAAATCGGGATTAGCCGCTCGCGACAAAGTACATTTTAACGGAAGAGGATATAATATTATTGCGCAATTAATGTTTGATGCTTTTTTGGGGAGTTATAAGTATAATAGTAAAGTTAAATAAAATCAGTTGGCAGTGGCAGAAAGCAGTTAGCAGTAGCAGTAATGAGTTGGTAGTGGCAGGAGGCAGTTAGCAGTTAATTTAATGGAAGAAATATTAAATTACATAAAAGAAATATTTTCGTTTACTGCTGGTAAGCCGATAATTTTTACGCAATTATTTTTTTGGGGATTTTTTGCTGTTGTTCTTTTTTTGTATGCATTTGTCTATAAAAAAACTGCTTTACGAAATATTTATTTATTACTGGTTAGTTTTTTCTTTTACTATAAAACTAGCGGTGTATTTTTAATTCTTTTAATTTTTACTATTAGCAGTGATTATAACTGGGGACGATTAATTCACCAAACCACCAGTGTAAAAAAGAAAAAAATATTTTTGGCTATAAGTGTTACGCTAAATGTGTTAATGCTTTGTTATTTTAAGTACGCTTATTTTTTTACGGATAGTTTTAATCAGTTATTTGCAACGAACTTTCAGTTCCTCAATCATTTTTCGCAATTCACCAATTCTTTTTTTGGAACGCATTTTAGTGTAGATAAATTAATTTTACCGGTGGGAATTTCTTTTTTTACGTTTCAGTCTATTTCATACACGGTAGATATGTATCGTGGAAAAGTGACACCCGTTAAAAATATTTTCGATTACGGATTTTTTGTTTGCTTTTTTCCGCACTTAGTGGCGGGTCCGATTGTAAAGGCGCACGAATTTTTATATCAGGTTTACAAACCATATTCATTAACGCGCACCGAATTCGGAATGGCATTATTTTGGATTATTAACGGATTACTTAAAAAAATTGTAGCCGATTACATTGCTGTAAATTTTGTGGATAGAATTTTTGATAACCCCAATTACTATTCGGGTGTTGAAACAGTTTTAGGAATTTTCGGTTACTCGTTTCAGATTTACGCTGATTTTTCGGGATATACAGATATTGCGATTGGCATTGCTTTAATTTTGGGATTCAGATTAAAAACAAATTTTAATTCGCCCTACAAAGCGCAGGATGTAAGTGATTTTTGGAAACGCTGGCACATTTCTTTATCGAGCTGGCTAAAAGAATACTTGTACATTCCGTTGGGAGGAAATCGCGAAGGCACCATTGGTTCTTATGTTGCCATAAGTATTTTATCAGTTGTTTTGGTAATGCTCACCGGAAAAATTTGGCTGCTGCTTGTTTTATTTGGCATTGCAATTGGGTTTGTTTTAATTTCTTATTTCAGTGATAAATTTCGCAACGCAATTAACACCAATATAAATTTAATGGTTACCATGTTATTAGGAGGTTTGTGGCACGGCAGCAGTTGGTTATTTATTATTTGGGGCGGATTAAACGGATTAGGTTTAGTCATTCATAAATTGTGGCTGCGCATTTCTCCCTTTAAAAATTCAACTTCTATAGCAGTAAAAGCATTTACCGTTTTAATTACTTTATCGTTTATCAGTTTTACGCGAATTTTTTTTAGAAGTGATGATTTAGATACCGTTAATTTAATTTTCGACCGCATCGGTAATCATTTTGGTTTGGAATTATTTTTTAAAGTAATAACAGGATATTCAAGTGTTATGTTTTTAATTGCTTTAGGATATGCCATTCACTGGATTCCGTCGGCCATTAAAGAAAAATACCGCTCGTATTTTGCGAGATTGCCGTATTACGGAATGATTTTAATTGTATTTGTCATTGTTTTCGCCATGTATCAATTAATGAGTGATGAGATGCAGCCATTTATTTATTTTCAGTTTTAAGTGTTTTTTGGTTTTAAAATAAAACTAACATATTTATTTTCGTGTTTAAATTTAATGGTTTTTTAATTAGCACCGGTTAATTAGTATGCCTATAGAATTAATTGAATAGCAAAAAGGATTAATGGTGTGAACTTGAAAATATCTTCGCGTTTCAAATTATGGTTCATATCCTAAAATTTTTAAAAGGTTTTCGCGTCAGGTTTTTTTAAAGCGGTATTTAGAATCTTTCTTCTTAAAGTTGAAAACTAAATTTAGCGTTATTAAGAGCGGTATTGCTAATTAAATTTTCTGCAAATCCAAATTTTACTGACTAATTATTTAACGATTATTTTTTGCTTCCCACAAAAAATTAAATATATTTGATATATAAATTATTGAAAGAAAATGAAAGCTGCAATTACTGCAAAACTGGAAGAACTGCTGAATCAACCGGCAGGTGAAGTTGCCAACGATATGCGAACTCTGCAAAAAGAGTATCAAAAATTATGGACAACTGAATTCGAAACTGCTAAACAATCCTTCATAGACGAAGGGGGCAAAGCAAAAGAATTTATCTATGAAAAACATCCTGATGATGTTAAAATAGGTGAGCTTTTCGAAAAGTATAATAAACTTAAGAAGGAAGAAGAACAGAAAATTGTTCAGGAACAGAATAAAAATTTGTTGTTCCGTCAGGATATAATTTCCAAAATAAAAGATTTAACACAGGTGAGCGATAATGTGGGCGCTGCCGTTCGAAAATTAAAAGAATTGCAGCAATCCTGGAAGGATGCGGGAGCGGTTTCTCCTCACAAATACAAAGAAATTCAGGGCGAATACAGTCGAGCTTCAGAAGAATTTTATTACAATCTTAAAATATTTAAAGAATTACAGGAGCATGATTTAAAAAAGAATTGCGAATTAAAATTAGAGTTGCTTGAAAAAATTAAAACGCTTCAAGGCACCGAAAACATTAAGGAAGTAGAGCGCGTTATTAAAGTGTACCGTAACGATTGGGATGAAATTGGTCCTGTTCCCAATGAAAAATGGGAACAAACCAAGCATGATTACAAAAATGCACTCGATGAAATTTATTCGAAAATAAAAAAGCATTACGGAATTATTGAAGAGAAAAAAGAAAATAATCTCCAGTCGAAAAAAAGTTTAATTGAAAAAGCTATTGCCATTGCTGGTGCAATGGAAGGTTCTGATGTTAATAAATGGAATGACGCCACCAATAAATTAATTGAAATTCAGAATGACTGGAAATTGGTTGGACGAACTACACAAAAAGATAATGATGTTGTTTGGAACGAATTCAGAACAATTTGCGATGGATTTTTTGAAAGGAAAAAAGCATTTTTTTGTGTAATACATGAAAAGCAAGGAGACCTTAAAAAAATAAAAATTAGTTTTATTGAGAAAGCCGAAAAATTGCAGGCGAGTACCGACTGGCAAAAAACATCGCAGGATTTAATGCGTTTGCAGGACGACTGGAAAAAACAACATTTGATAAATGATAAAGAGGAAGGAAAATTATTTTTTAAATTCCGTAAAGCCTGTAATTCATTTTTCGATGCTAAAAAAGCACATTTCGATTCTGTTAGTGCATCCTTTGAAAGTAATGTTGGCGTGAAAGAAGAAATTTTAAATAAGTTAATTTCTTTTGTCATTACCGATAATATTAAAGAATCGCTTTCGGAAATTAAAAAAATATCGTTGGAGTGGAATGCGGCCGGGCAAGTGCCGTACAAAGATAAAAAACGTTTGAACGATGCATTTTATAACCGTTTGGATGAATTGTACGAAAAATTAAATCTCGATAAGAGTGAAAAAACATTGTTGCAATTCCGTTCAAAAATTGAGCGCATGGCTATGGCCGAAAATGCTTCTGAATTATTACGCAGGGAAGCAGATTATTTGAAAAAACAAATGGATGATATCAGTAACGGCATAAAAACTTACGATAACAATATGGGTTTCTTTAAACATGCAAAACCCGATAATCCTCTGTTAAAAGAAGTGCTTCAAAAAATTGATACCGAAAAACAAAAACTTAGTGATTTCTCTGCGAAGCGAAAATTAGTTGCGGAGGAATTAAATAAAGTTAAAGTTGAGCCGCATAAGCGAGATACAGTTACGAGTTAAATATTTTACGTTTTTAGTGTTAAGATTAAAGACTTATTTTCGAAAATCATAGGTGGAATCCACAAAATGGGGGCTATTTAAGGAACCCAAAACATCAAATTCTACCGCTTATAAAAATTATTTATTTCCTTCTAAAACAAGCGTATCTTTGTAATAGTTTATGGAACCAATTTTAGAAGTTAAAAACGTTACCAAAAAATACGCTAATCACACCGCATTAAACGATGTTGGCATTGTGGTTCCTAAACAATCTATTTTTGGTTTACTCGGTCCAAACGGCGCGGGAAAAACTTCTCTTATAAGAATCATCAATCAAATTACTGCACCCGATACCGGCGAAGTTTTATTTAACGGTCAGAAATTAAATCCCAAGCATGTTGATTTAATTGGGTATTTACCTGAAGAGCGCGGTTTGTATAAAAAAATGCCCGTGGGCGAACAAGCTTTGTATTTAGCGCAATTAAAAGGTTTAAGTAAGCAAGAAGCAAAAAAGCGTTTAAAATATTGGTTCGAAAAATTTGAAATGCAAACTTGGTGGAGCAAAAAAATTGAAGAGCTCAGTAAAGGAATGCAGCAAAAAGTTCAGTTTATCGTTACCGTGTTGCACGAACCAAGTTTATTAATTTTAGATGAACCCTTCAGTGGATTTGATCCTATTAACGCGCAATTAATACGTGACGAAATTTTAGAACTTCGCAAAAAAGGTTCAACAATAATTTTTTCTACGCATAATATGGGAAGTGTAGAGGAATTGTGCGATCACATTGCTTTAATAAATAAAGCCGAAAAAATATTGGATGGTTCGGTAAAAGAAATTCGCTCAACTTACAAAAGCAATACTTATCGTTTATCTTTCAAAGGAAATGTGATGGGTTTTACCAATGCATTATGGACCGGCGCCGAATTACTCGACAAAGGAAATGATGACGGTGTAAATTGGGCGGTTGTAAAACTATTGGGAAACAACACGCCAAATGCTTTATTACAAACTATTTTGCCATTGGTCGAATTACATTCTTTTAACGAAGTAATTCCGAGCATGAATGATATTTTTATTTCAAAAGTTAACGAGCAAAATAATGTAACAGGCTCCAAAAGTAATTTCACAGAGTGATGGGAAAAATTGGCTTAATAATAAAACGCGAAATAGTTTCGAAACTCCGAAACAAAACGTTTCTCATTATGACGTTTTTAGCACCTATTTTGGTGGCAGGATTTTTTGCAGGAATTATTTGGTTAAGCATGAACAACAAAACCGATCAGAATATTTTGGTCATTGATGAAACCAATTTCTTTAAAGATAAATTAGCCGGTAACGATTACATCACCTTTAGTTATAACAACGAAAAATTAGAAGATGCGCTTACCACATTTTACAATTCAAACAAAACCTGTATTTTATGGATTCCGCCAAATTTAATTGAAGGAGCCGACGGCGCAACAAAAATATTTTACAAAAAAGCGCCGGGGTTTGCGGTGCAGACTTACATAAAAAGTCAGATCGAAAAAATTGTTTACGAAAATAAATTAAAAGCAAATAATATCGATCCTAAAATAATTCACAATGCAAAACAATCCATAAAATTAATTACCGAAAAAGTAAACGAAAAAGGCGAGCACGCCGAGTTAAGTACGGGTTTTGCGAGTATGTTCGGTTTTTTTACCGGATTATTTATGTTTATGTTCATAATGATTTATGGGATGATGGTTTTTAGAAGTGTGATGGAAGAAAAAACAAATCGTATTGTAGAAATTATTATTTCTTCTGTTCGTCCGTTTCAATTAATGATGGGAAAAATAATTGGCATTGCCATTTTAGGAATCGGACAGTTTATTATCATGGGCGGCCTATCTTTTATTCTCACCACAACATTATCCGGCACGTTAATGAAAGACATCAATAAAGACATGGCAAAATTTGAAACTCAGAAGCAGGAAGTTTTAAAGAACGGAACTAACATGGATTTTGAGAAACTGGATAAGATGCAGGATAAGCAGGAAGTATTTGAATTACTTTCGCAAATTCAAAATATAAATTTTGCTGAAATTATTTTTTGTTTTATTCTCTATTTTTTGAGCGGTTTTTTATTTTATAGTTCAATGCTCGCGGCCATTGGAAGCGCTGTAGATGCAGAATCCGACTCACAACAATTTATGATGCCGGTAATGCTGCCGTTAATAGCCGGTTACGTAATCGCCATACAAATGATGTCAAATCCCGAGAGCGGAATGGCTTTGTGGGGTTCTATGATTCCGTTCACTTCTCCAATAGTAATGATGGCTCGCATACCAAATGGCGTTCCGTTTTGGCAAATTTTGATTTCACTTTCTTTACTAATTGTTGCTTTTATAGGAATGGTTTGGTTCGCCGGAAAAATTTATCGCACCGGAATTTTAATGTACGGCAAGAAAACTTCGTGGAAAGAAATTATGAAGTGGGTTTTTTACAAATAATTCAAAACGGAATAAGTCAAAATTCAAAAAGAATCTGCGTAACTCAGCGCCTTTAATCTGCGCACCTCTGCGAGAAACCTAATGAAGATATTTTTTAGCAAACTCCCAAACAACAATCCCAATACTCACCGAAATATTTAACGAATGTTTTGTGCCTAGTTGCGGAATTTCAATGCTGCCATCACAAATATCAATTACTTCCTGCTCCACACCATAAACTTCATTCCCAAAAATTAATGCAATGGCTTCGTTTTTTTTGCAGTCGAAATTTTGCAAATAAATACTTTTTTCTACCTGTTCAATGGCGTAAACTTTGTAATTTTTTTGTTTCAATTCGTCAACCGCTTCTTTGGTAGTTTTAAAATAAGTCCAGTTTACACTCTCGGCCGCTCCAAGGGCGGTTTTTTCAATTTCGTTATTAGGCGGCTGGCCGGTAACACCGCACAGGTAAATATTTTGCAGTAAAAACGAATCGGCCGTTCTAAAGGCAGAACCTACATTATTGAGACTTCGTACGTTGTCGAGCACAATAATAATTGGCAATTTTTTGGAAGCTTTAAATTCTTCAATATCCTTACGACCAAGGTCCTCGTTTTTTATTTTTTTCATAGGGTAAAAATAGCTATCTTTATAGTCTGATACTTAACAATCTGTTGTGAATTATAAGGTTAATATTAAAATTAAAAAATCGCTTTAACCTGTATATTGCATTTGGCCAATTAGCGCCATTTTATTCGCTATGAAAATAAGCAAAGAATTTAAAATTGGAGTCGTTATTCTTATTGCCATTGGTGGTCTTATTTGGGGCATTAATTTTTTAAAAGGCTACGATATTTTTTCTAAAAAATTCGAACTCTATGCGGTTTATCCTAAAATTGATGGATTAATTGAAGCTAATCCTTTAATGGTAAATGGTTACAAAATTGGACAGGTTAACAAAATTTCATTGATAAAAAAGAACGGTTATTATCAGGTGTTGGTGAAATTTTTATTGAGCGAAGACGTAAAAATTCCAAAAAATTCTACTGCCCGAGCGGTAAGTTCTGATTTATTGGGAACAAAAGCAGTGGAAATACTTTATAGTGGCGAAACCGAATTTGTTAGTTCCGGAGATACTTTGCAAGCGCTTACCGAAGAAGGATTAAAAGAGTCGGTAAGTAAAATTGTTGCGCCATTGCAGAAAAAAGCAAACGAATTATTATCGTCAATCGATTCGGTAATGACAATTGTAAAAGTGGTATTAAATAATCAAACCCGCGAAAATCTCAGCAAATCATTCGAGAGTATTAAATTAGCCATTAAAAGTTTAGAACAGACCTGTTATAAACTGGATGATTTAGTTGCGACCGAAAAAGCAAAAATTTCTTCCATCTTAACTAAATTAAATACTATCGCCTCGATGCTTGAAAAAAATACCGGTCGCATCGATAATATTTTAGGAAATTTAAGCACGCTTTCCGATAGTTTGGCAAAAGCACAAATAAAGGAAGCTATCTCCGATGCTGATAAAACACTTAAAGAATTTAATGTGTTGCTTGCTAAAATTAATGACGGTCAGGGCACCATTGGTAAATTAGTTAAAAACGATTCGCTTTACAATAATTTAAATAAAGCCAGTGATGACTTAGATAAATTAATGAAAGATTTAAGAATTAATCCGGAACGTTATATTCACTTCTCGGTATTCGGACGAAAAGACCGTAACAAACCTAAAATGTAATTTCAAATGATTGCATCTGTAGCTTTTTCAATTCTTTTTTTAGCTGCTGCAATCTTCTTTACAATTAACGCCAAAAAAATTCGCCGCAATATTTTATTGGGAAAAGATATTTCCATTACCGATAATCGTGGTGAGCGAATAAAAGTAATGACTTTAATTGCACTCGGACAGAAAAAAATGTTCGCGCGCCCAATTCCTGCCCTCTTACATTTATTTTTATACGCTGCTTTTGTTATAACTCAAATTGAATTAATTGAAATTATTTTTGATGGCGTTGCCGGAAGTCATAGAGCATTCAGAGCCTCTTTGGGAGGTTTTTATACTTTCGTGGTAAGTTTCATTGAGATTTTATCGGTGCTGGCTTTTGTGGGAACCATTGCCTTTTTAGCGAGACGAAATTTATTAAAAGTTCCGCGTTTAACAATGAACGAATTAAACGGATGGCCAAAGTTGGATGCGAATTTTATTTTGCTGGGAGAACTAACTTTAATCTGTTTTATTTTTATGATGAATGGAGGAGACGAAGTTTTGTACTCGCGCGGCGCATCGCATGCCCAAAATTTGGGCGATGGCTCTCTGGGATTGTCTGTCAGCCGTTATGTTGGTCCGATGTTATTTGGAGGAATGTCTAATGAGTCGTTGCATATAATCGAGCGCATTGGTTGGTGGGGGCATATTGTTATGGTATTTGGATTTTTAAATTATTTACCGCTTTCAAAACATTTACATATCCTGCTTGCATTTCCCAATACTTATTTCTCTAACTTAAAAGCAAAAGGAAATTTCAAAAATTTATTTGAAGTAACAGATGTAGTGAAACCAAATTTCGATTCTACTTACCAATCTAAATTAGATCCTAACGTTCCTGTAAAATTTGGAGCGAAAGATGTAATGGATTTAAATTGGAAACAATTACTGGATGCTTATTCATGTACCGAGTGTGGAAGATGTACTTCGGCTTGTCCGCAAAACATCAGTGGTAAAAAATTATCACCGCGTAAAATTATGATGGATACGCGTGATCGTTTAGAGGAAGTTGGAAAAAATATTGATAAAAACGGTGTTCAATTTGTTGATGACGGAAAATCATTATTGGGAGATTATATTACCAATGAAGAAATTTGGGCATGCAACACGTGCAACGCTTGTGTGCAAGAGTGTCCTGTAAATATTGATCCGTTAGCAATCATAATGGATTTGCGTCAGCAGTTAGTTTTAGAACAAAGTGCGGCACCGGTAGCATTAAACGGTATGTTCAGTAATTTAGAAAACAACGGAGCGCCGTGGCAGTTTTCTCCGGCTGATAGAGCGAATTGGATTAATGAAAATTGAAATAGAGTCGGCAGTAGCAGGGGGCAGAAGGCAGTGGCAGTAGCAGTCAGCAGTAGGTAGTTTTTTTGAGTGATTACTAAAAATAAAAATAGCAAATGAGTTCGCAAGGTCATAAAGATTTGATGGTTTATCAGAAAGCTTATAAAGCAGCAATGGAAATTTTTAGAGAGACTAAAAAATTTCCGAAGGAAGAAATGTATTCTTTAACCGATCAAATAAGAAGATCGTCACGTTCGGTTTGTGCCAATATCGGAGAAGGTTACAGAAAAAGAATTTATCCTAAACATTTTGTTTCTAAACTTAGTGATTCTGACGGTGAATGTGCAGAAACCATGATTCATTTGGATTTTGCAAAAGATTGCGAATATTTAAGTGAGAAAAAACATAAGGAATTAATAGAAGAATATTTGCAAATTGGTAAAATGCTCGGAAGTAGGATGAATTCTCCTGAGAAATTTGCACCAAAACGACTGCCAACTGCAACTGCCAACTAAATACTTTCTAATATGAGTAACGAAAAAATAATAGTTCCAACAATGGCCGAGATGCTCGCGAAAGGCGAGAGTCCGGATATTTTATTTTGGGTAGGATGCTCAGGAAGCTTCGATGATCGCGCAAAAAAAATAACCAAAGCCATTGTAAGAATATTAAATCACGTAAATATAAAATTTGCTATTCTCGGAACCGAAGAAAGTTGCACCGGTGATCCGGCAAAACGCGCTGGCAACGAATTTTTATTTCAGATGCAAGCCTTTCAAAATATTTCGGTAATGAATGGTTATAATGTAAAAAAAATTGTAACGGGCTGCCCACACTGTTTCAATACGCTTAAAAACGAATATCCCGAATTAGGCGGTAAATATGAAGTGACACATCACACACAATTAGTTCAGCAATTAATTGATGAGGGTAAATTAAAAGTGCAGGGCGGAATTTTTAAAGGAAAAAAAATTGTTTATCATGACCCGTGTTATTTAGGTCGCGCCAACGATGTTTACGAAGCGCCGCGTGAAGTAATAAAAAAATTAGATGTTGAGTTATCTGAAATGAAACGCAGTCGCGCGAATGGCTTATGCTGCGGTGCCGGCGGTGCACAAATGTTTAAGGAAGCCGAAAAAGGAAATAAGGAAGTAAATGTTGAGCGGGCAGAGGAGGCCTTAAATTTAAATCCGGATATTATTGCGGTTGGTTGTCCGTTTTGCAATACCATGATGACCGACGGAGTAAAACATTTTAATAAAGAAGATAAAACAAAAGTATTAGACGTAGCCGAATTAATAGCGACAGCTAATGATCTTTAAAGAATAAACCGTCCTGAGCGGAGTCGAAGCCTGCCTGCCGTTACGCGGGCACTGGCAACGGCAGGCAGGGATGAGTTGAAGAAAAAAATTAATTATGATAACAATAAAGCAAATACTTTACCTAAATATTATTTCCATTTTTATTTTCTCGTGCAAACCTGAAGTAAAAAAAGATGCTTCGACAGGCTCAGCATCCGTTGCATCTAAACAAGATTCCCTAATGCAAAAATTAAATTCGCCGGAATTAAAAGCGGTAAATGATAAATTGCGAAACAATCCTAAGGATGCTTCGCTTTATAATGAGCGGGCCAAAATTTACACTGTATTTAAACAATTCGACGAAGCCATTGGTGATGGTTTGCGTGCTATGAATTTAGACAGTACAAAAGCCGATTATTATGTAACCCTGGCTGATGTATATTTTGCTTCCAACAAAACGCGTTATTCAAAAGATATGCTCGAATCTGCCGTAAAAAAATTCCCAACCAATACAGAAGCACTATTGAAACTTGCAGAATTATTTTTTATTGTGAAACAGTACGAAAATTCACTTTCTTATATTAATAAAGCTTTAAAAATTAATGAGAACATTGCCAAGGCATATTACTTAAAAGGTACCGTTTATAAAGAATCGGGAGATACAACAAAAGCAATTTCCAGTATGGAAACTGCCGTGGAGCAGGATAATAAATATTTTGAAGCGTATTTAGATTTGGGATTACTTCATGCGGTTCATAAAAATCCAATTGCATTTGAATATTATGATAATGCTTTGCGCTTAAAGCCAGGAAGTGAAGATGCGCTTTATGCGAAAGCAAAATTATTTCAAGATTTAAATAAAATTGAAGAAGCGATTATGATCTACGAAAAAATTCTTGTCTCCGATAAAAACAGCCATAAATGTTTATACAATTTAGGTGCCATTTATTTAAGTAAGAAAGACGATAAAAAACGTGCCATCGATTATTTTTCGAAAGCCATCGCGGTTAATCCAAAATATACAGAAGCGTATTATGCCCGCGGTGTTTGTTTTGGAATGTTAAAAGATAAAGATAATGCTATTGCCGATTTTAATATGAGTTTGCAAATTACTCCTAACTATGAACCATCTGTTGAGGCGCTGAATGAATTGCAGAGGAAGAAATGATTTAATTTCGGATTACAAACACAGTAATTGTAGACATGTTATTTATTCAATTCATCTAATTTTCGTTTAATGTATTTTTCTGAAGTAATTAACGCTCGCTGAATTCTGCTGGCGTATCTTATTGAATCGAGAATTTCTTTTTGCTTCTCTGCAATTTCATGAGTGCGTTCTTTTACAGTTTGTTCCAAAATTATTTTTTCGGCTTTTAATTTTCTTTCCCGCCATTTAATGTAAAACCATACTCCGAACACCAAACACGCAACCACGAACGAACGAAACAACCAGGTTTGCCACCAGGGCGGACGAACAATAAATTTAAATTCAAAAGGTTCGCTCCATACGCCGCTTTGGTTCATTGCTTTTACTTTAAAAGTATAATCGCCGCTTGGTAAATTTCCGTAGGGCGCTTCTGTTCTTTCGTTAATTGTACTCCAGTTTTCTTCCAAGCCTTCTAATTTAAATTGGTATTTAATATGGTTTTTACTTTGCATATGAACGCCAATAAAATTAAATGTGAGATTATTATTGTTGTAAGGCAAACTTAAATGCTCTGGTAAAGAATACCATTTTGTTATACCATCAAATTTTATATCGTGCAACAAAACACCATTACCAAGCATGGTGTCCCTTGTATCACTTTTATCACTTGACTCCCTTAAATCTCCTAAACCCCCTATGCCCCTTTTTTGTAAATTTGCCCACGCCATTTCTTCGCCAAATAATTTTATATTATTCAATTGCACTACCGGGGCTATTGTATCAGAAATATCTCCTTCAGGTGTATAACACATCAACTTATCTGCGCCCCACCATATCCTTCCTTTGCTATCTTGCAAAACTGAGTTTCTTCTGCAGCCCAACCCTAAAAAACCATCATTGTAGCCATAATTATAAAATATATCAGTAAATTCATTTTCATTCGTAATATTAGTATATAATACGCGATTTGTACTATTCGTAAATGATTTGCGATTCGTATATTCGGCTAACTTCGTCAACCTTGTGTGAGACAGCTTACTTAATCCCATCCTTGTACCGAACCAAAAATTTCCGCTTTTGTCCTCGAGCATGTTCCGCACTACATTATTGATAAGGCCTTCTTTCTCCGTAAAACTTGTAAAGCATTTCCCATCATAGCGACAAACGCCGCCACTTGTGCCGAACCAGAGTTTTCCGCTTTTGTCTTCGAGAATACTCACCACATCATTATTGGCAAGGCCTTCTTTCTCAGTAAAATTTGTAAAGGATTTAACAAGTTTGCTATTTATTTTTTTAAGGTCTTGTTGATCGCGTCGAGGAATATTTTCTCCTCTTTCAATCGCTTCAACGCGATTCCCATCGTAACGGGACACGCCCCCGCCATTAGTGCCGAACCAAAGATTTCCGCTTTTGTCTTCGAGTATGCTCACCACACCATTATTGGCAAGACCTTCTTTCTTTGTAAAACTTGTAAAGAATTTTCCATCGTAACGACTAACGCCGGCATCGGTACCGAACCAAAGATTTCCGCTTTTGTCGTCAAGTATGCTCACCACATCATTATTGGCAAGACCTTCCTTCTCAGTAAAATTTGTAAATGATTTCCCATTGTAGCAAGAAACGCCGTCACTGGTGCCGAACCAAAGATTTCCGCTTTTGTCTTGGAGCATGCAATTCACAGCATTATTGACAAGGCCTTCTTTTTCTGTAAAATTTGTAAAGAATTTCCCATCGTAACGAGACACACCGCCCATAATAGTGCCGAACCAAAGATTTCCATTTTCGTCTTCCAGCATGCTTGTCACTTCAGCATTGGCAAGGCCTTCTTTCTCTGTAAAACTTGAAAAAGATTTCCCATGGTATCGACAAACACCGCCATTGGTACCGAACCAAAGATTTCCGCTTTTGTCTTCGCATATGCTTGCCACAGCATTATTGGCAAGGCCTTCCTTCTCGGCAAATCTTGTAAAGGATTCCCCATCGTAGCGGCAAACGCCGCCATCAGTTCCGAACCAAAGATTTTTGCTATTGTCTTCGAGTATGCTATACACAAAATTATTGGCAAGGCCTTCTTTCTCTGTAAAATTTGTAAAAGATTTTCCGTCGTACCGAGACACACCACCGCCATAAGTGCCGAACCAGAGATTTCCGCTTTTGTCTTCGAATATGCTCCACACCTCATTATTGGCAAGACCTTCCTTCTCAGTAAAACTTGTAAAGGATTCCCCATCGTACCGAGACACACCGCCCCCATAAGTGCCGAACCATAGATTTCCGCTTTTGTCTTCGAGCATGCTCGCCACAACATTACTGGCAAGGCCTTCTTTTTCTGTAAAATTTGTAAAGGATTTCCCATCGTAAAGAGACACGCCGCCTCCATTACTGCCGAACCAAAGATTTCCCCTTTTGTCTTCGAGTATGCTCACCACAACATTATTGGATAGGCCTTCTTTCTCTGTAAAACTTGTAAAGGATTTCCCGTCGTAACGACAGACGCCTCCAAAAGTACCGAACCAAAGATTTCCGCTTTTGTCTTGGCCCATGCTCCACACAACATTACTTGCAAGGCCTTCCTTCTCCGTAAAATTGGTAAAGGATTTCCCGTCGTAACGACAGACCCCGCCATTGGTACCGAACCAAAGATTTCCGCTTTTGTCACGTAACATGCAACGCACTGTGTTATGTTTTAAACCCTGCAGTGTTTTATAAAAAGAAAAATTGGCTGGGTTAACATCTTTGCTTGCCATATCTTTTGCGATTACAACTTCGGGCATGCCTGCAAGTTTTGTAATACCAACGGCGGGCACAGTTTTGGGAAGAGAAAAAGAATCTTCACCTGGTGTACAAATTCTGGGTGTGCCTGCAATAATTACTTTTGGCGTGCCTGCAATGTGTACGGTTAAATTTGTAGGATTAACTGTTGGTTTGCCTGCGGCAATTGTTTTAGGAATGCCTGCGGGAAAAGAAACCGGTTTTGCAAAACTATCCGGATTCATCCATTTTCCATTGGAAGGAATGGATTTTAAAGAGTAAGAATTTTTTTGTTCTTGATTATTTTCGGTACAAGAAAAAGCAAAAAGTAAAATAAATAAAAAGTTAATTATTTTTTTCATCATCATAAATTTAATCCTACAACTCCTTCATCAACATTTTATACATCGCCAACATAATTTCAAAATCTTTTTTGTGCACTTTTTCATCGGGCGAATGAACAAATTGTTCTCCGGCGCCAATGAAACACCAGTCCCACGGAAAATCGGCCATTTGTAATTCTTTGGCATCGCTGCCTCCGGCGCCTTCCACTTCTAATTGATGAAGTATTTTGTGTTTTTGTGTTAACGCAATTATTTTATTGATAAAACTTCTTCGCGGTACTAAACTATCCCGCATAGAAATTACTGCCCCCTTGCCCGCCTGAACTCCGTCGGAGATCCAGGAAATATCAGAAATTAATGCCTGCGAAATTTTATATTTTTCCGCTAAAAATTTTTGTAAAAACGAAACACTTCCACCGCCGTGTTCTTCCCAGCAAGAAAAAACAATCGCACCGTCTTTTAAATTCTCTGCTAATTTTAAAGCGTTGTAAACTCCCAAACGATTATCCATATAACAGCACTGAATGTAATTTTTGTCTTCACGCCAATTGGGTTTAAAAGTTAATTCTGTTCCGCGTTCTAAATCTCTTTTAAAAGTATATTCTAATTTTACATAACCGTTTTTATCTTTTGTGGTTTTTAATTTTACTTCTGCTTTTCCTTTGCTGTCTTTTCCCACCAAAGAAATTCCGCTGTTGGTAACGGGGCCGCCAATTTTAACTAACTGTTTGCCATAACGGACAGTAAAACCAATACTGTCGAGATGAGCAAAAACTGCAGTGCGCGGTTTTCCGAAAATTAAAACAATACAATCCTGAAAACCTTTGCCCGAATAAATTTTTGGTTTTTGTTTCCAGTTCTTTTTATTTTTTTTGATATAATTCAAAACAAAATCGGTCATTGGACTTTCGTTTCCCGATGGTGCGTGAATAGCACACATTGTTTTGAGTAAATTAAATTGTGGGGAAGATTTAGTAGGCATATTTTTTTAATTTTTAATTTTTAATTTATGCCAAAGGCACTCCTTCGGAGCAATTTACAAATTACGGTGAACAAATAACAAATCGTTCCCAATGAAAATAGTATTTATTTCATCAGACGAAGTTTTTAAATTTAATTTCGGCGCCGCAATTCCGCTTTCAAATTTTTTATTGGGATTAACAAATATTCTTGCTTCCTCCCACAAATTGGTATCGATAAAACTCTGCAATAATTTAGCGCCGCCTTCAACAATTACACTCGTAATATTTAATTCAAATAATTTTTGAAGAAATTGAGGAATTATATTTTTTGAAAAATCAATTGCAATAAATTTTATGTTTTTTTCAGATTCTTTCTCGACAGTTGTAAAAACAATAGTTTCCGCGGAAGCGTTAAAAATTTTATAATCTAAATTTAATTTCAAATCTTTATCTATAAGAATTCTCAGGGGATTTTTTCCTTCAACCAAACGTGTAGTTAATTGCGGGTCGTCGCTTATTACCGTATTTGTCCCAACCATTATTGCCTGTTCTTCTGCGCGCCATTGGTGATTTAATTTTTTGCTTTCCTCACCCGAAATCCAATTCTCTTCAACATTTTTTGGTAAATTATTTTTGCTGATAAACCCGTCGGCCGTTTGCGCCCATTTTAAAATAATATACGGACGTTTCTTTTCCTGAAAAATAAAAAAACGTTTATTTAATTCTTTACAATCGTATTCTAAAACATTTTCAATCACTTCAATGCCGGCATTTTTAATTTTTTCAATTCCTTTTCCCGCCACCAACGGATTCGGATCTAAACATCCAACAGCAACTTTTTTAAATTTCTTAGAAATAATTAAGTCAGCACAAGGCGGCGTTTTACCGTGATGCGAGCAGGGTTCAAGATTTACATATAAAGTACAATTGCTAAAATCAAAATCCTTTCCTAAATTATTAATTGCATTTACTTCGGCATGTGCTTCTCCAAATTTTTGATGAAACCCTTCCGAAATTATTTTTTCTCCCAATACAATCACACATCCCACCAAAGGATTCGGCGCAACTGAACCAAGTCCTTTTAAGGCCAATTCATTGCAGCGTGCTATATAGTGTTCGTCCGATTTCATTTTGTACTTAAATAATCCGCTAAATCCGCGTCATCCGCGTTCTATTCAAACTTAGCTAATTCGTGGCTTAAATTTATGCAAATCTTTGAATTAATTAACTCTAATTTTCCAAAACTATTTGTAATTTTACCTTCTATTAATTTTTTGAACCATGTTTGATAATTTAAGCGATAAACTCGACCGCGCCTTTAAAGTTTTAAAAGGTCACGGAAAAATTACCGAAATAAATGTAGCCGAAACTTTAAAAGAAGTGCGAAAAGCATTATTAGATGCCGACGTAAATTTTAAAGTAGCTAAACAATTTACCGATACTGTAAAAGAAAAAGCATTCGGACAAAATGTTTTAACTTCAGTTTCTCCCGGGCAATTATTAATAAAAATTACGCACGATGAATTAACCGCTTTAATGGGCGGACAAAAAGAAGATATTTATTTGGGCGGCAATCCCACAATTATTTTAATGAGCGGTTTGCAAGGTTCGGGTAAAACAACTTTCTCGGGTAAACTCGCTAATTATTTAAAAACTAAAAAAGGAAAAAACCCGTTGCTCGTAGCATG
>JAHEYG010000122.1 GCA_023251725.1 Sphingobacteriaceae bacterium
GACATAAATTGCGAAATAGTATTAAACCAAATATATCCCGGCGAATTGTAAATATCTCCATTACCAAAATATTTATCTACCCCGCCAGGCTTAAATAAATAACTACCGTTTTGAGCAATTTTTTGCCATACTTTTTCCATTAACTCTTTTGCTTTTGCGGGTCCGCCGATGTGCAAACCATAAGCGCACACAACCGCATTTACAGCCCCTGCGCTGGTACCACACATAGCGTCGGCCACAATATAATCTGCTTCGAGCAAGCGGTCTAATACGCCCCAGGTAAAGGCTCCGTGAGCGCCACCGCCCTGAAGAGCAATTCCTACTTTTTTTATTTTTTTATCCATTTAAAATATTGAGTACAATTATCAAATATACATTTTTAAAAGCAAATTTGGCGGAGATAACTCCAACAAATTGGACATATTTTAGATTAATTAGGATTTTTTGTAAATAAAAAAAGAGCTCCGAAGAACTCTTTTTTATTCAATAATTAATTTTCTCCAATATCCTTCCAAATGTTTTTGGCCCTCCCCATTGGGGAGGCTAGGAGGGGACGGTTATTTAAGTTTTACAATGATAAATTCTGTCCTTCTGTTTTTAGCGTGCTCATCTTCCGAACAAATTGGTTTTACTTTTCCTTCGCACACGCAACCGTTTAGTATTTTTTTCTCGCCATAACCTTTTCCGAAAATTCTGATTTTAGGAACGCCTTTTTTTACAATGTAAGCAGCACTTGCTTTAGCACGTGCATCAGAAAGTTTTAAATTAGACGCGGCCGATGAACGACAATCGGTGTGCGAACCCAATTCAATAATCATGTTAGGATATTCTTTCATGGCAGCAACTACTTTATCCAACTCAATGGCAGCATCGGGTCTAACTTTCGATTTTCCTAAATCAAAATAAATAGGTTTGATATCAATCATTTTTGCGAGATCCATTCCTACCGCCACTTTTCCAATTCTCATATTAAGTAAATCATTTAATTGAATATCGCCGGGCTTTGTAATATCATAAGTAAACGTTATTACCTTTTTTAAATATCCTTGTTTCTCCAATGTGATTTGATAATTTAATTTATCACCAATTTTTTTACCGTATAAAGATTTTCTGTAATCGCCTGCTGCAGTTGTTGTATACTCGTCAAAAACAGTATTGGGAGTGTTATCAAGTACTGTAATTTTTGCACCGTCAATAGCGGTGTTATCCTTTGCATCCAGTACAAATCCAACCAAAGCCAACTTAGGATCTTTTTCCAGTAACATGGTTTTTGTAAATTCATCTTCCTCCGACATTCTTGTTGAAACCGAATCGCTGGCATCAAAATAATCAGTCTTGTTGGCATTTAAAGTATAGGCTAAATCATCTTCAATTATTGTTTGATACTCACCTTTCTCATTGGTTCTAACCGAATCACTATTTATTAAAATTCTGGTATTGGCCAATAATTCGCCCGAGTCTTTATCTTTGGTAACAATGTTAACTGTTTTACCGCGTTTAACTTTACGTAATACCGATAACGAAAAAATATCATCGTTAATTCCGCCGTGCAAACGATTAGAGCTGATGTACCCACTCAAACCATCATCGGTTAATGTAATTCCAAAATCATCATAAGTACTGTTTACAGGTTTACCCATGTTATATACTTTTTTTGGAAGTCCGTTTTTTATTTTTACCTCGTAAATATCCAATCCGCCAATTCCGTCTAATCCATTCGAAGAAAAATATAAAGTAGTATCTGCAGTAATAAACGGAAACATTTCGTTACCCGCTGTATTTACTTTGTCGCCCATGTTTTTTGGAGTTCCCCAAACTCCATCGGCTCCTAATTTACTTACCCATATATCCAAACCGCCTTGTCCGCCGCCCATGTCGGAAGCAAAATATAAAGTTTGTCCGTCGGGCGAAAGTGATGGATGTGCACAATTGTATTCTTTATTATTAAAAGGCAATTCATAAACTCGTTCAAACCCGTCGATATTTAATGCGGCTTGAAATATTTTTAATTTAAATGTTCCTTCTGCACTCTGTCCTGTTTTTTTCTTAGCGTTATTCCGAGTAAAATAAACGGTTTTGTTATCTCTTCCAAAACAAACCGGACCGTCATTGTATTTCGACTGTAAGTCTTTCATAAACAAAGTTGGCTTAAAGAATTTTCCACCTAAATCTTTTTCTGTAGTATATAAACTGTAGTAGTTATTACCTGTCCACCCGTGTTTGCGACTAATCCAACTGGTTTTATTGCGGGAAGAAGTAAAAACAATTTGATAGCCGTTAAACATTGTTGGCGAAAAATCGTTTTCAGTCGAATTAAAAGAAACCGAATCTACTTTATAGGCGTCTTCATTTTTTGAAAACGCTTTTAAATTAGCGATGGATTTGGCGAACACTTTTCCTCTGTTGTCGTTGGTATATTCCGACATATATTTTGTGGCTTCGTCGTAACGCCCCAGTTCCATAAGCGCTTCACCGTAATATAATTTCTGAATAGCTTCCGCTTTTCCGGCAGTAACTAATTTACCGTAACAAAGCATTTGTCCTTTGGCATTATTTGTTAAGCGGTAACAATCGCCCAACTTAGATAATACCAGCGCATTGCTACTGTCTTTTTTAATTGCTTTTTCATAGGTTGGAATTGCTTCGGAGTATGATTTAGCATCATAAAGTTTATTCGCGGCTAATAAAGCCTTATCCTGAGCCATGGCACAAAAATTAAATGTGCTTACAACAACTAGCGAAATAATAAATCTATTCATATTGTGATTTTTCATATTAGTAATTAAAAATAACGTGGACTTGTAACTTTTCTTCCTTTAAACGCAAAAAGATAGCCTAAAGCAAACTCGTGCGAGCCCGATGTGTAATTTTGAACTTGTGTTAATGGGAAATCGTAAGAATAGCTAAATACAAAATGAGGAGTAATTTGAACTCCAACTAAAGCCGAAAGATCTGCAAAACTTCTATAAGAAACCCCTGCCCAGATTAAATTCTTGATCAACAAATTGGCATTGATATTGAATAAAAGCGGCGCATTTTGCACAGCAGTAATCATTGCCTGCGCTTTAAGTTTTAAATTGTCGTTAAATGTAAACATTCTTCCAACCGTTAAATAGTAATGAAATTTTTGTGGGGTAATTTTTGTATTTTGAACAACGTCGCCAACACTATTAATAATAACATTGTCATCTATCATTCTGGGAATAGAAATACCCGCGTAAAACTTTGGGGTGTAATAATAAATACCAAATCCAAAATTCGGTGAAATCAAATTAGGAGTATTTTGTACTAATTGCATATCGCCTCCATCAGTGGTTTTTAATTCGGAGAGACGGTTAAGCTGATTATGAATACCGCCTTGTAATCCGAAAGATAATTGTCCTGGACCTAATTTCAAACGGTAAGCGTAACTTAAATAAATCAGGTTGCGGTTTAATACTCCAACATTTTCATTGAGAAAACTTAATCCTAATCCCATTTTATTTCCCATCAATGGTCCGTGTAACGAGAACGTTGTAGTCACTGGGCGCCCCGGAAAATTCACCCATTGTTGACGGTGAGTAGCAGTTACGGCCATGGCTTCTTTACTGCCGGCGTAACCCGGGTTAATAAACATTTCGTTAAACATGTATTGGGTAAACATAGCGTCGTATTGCGCTTTTGAAGTTTTTACATTGGTAAAAAACAACAAACCGATACAAGTTATTTTTGTGAGTTTTAAAATTGATTTCATAATATTTTATTTTTAATTTAATTAATACTGTAATACAACAAATCCATTGGTTGTAGAATATTCTCCGTGTTTAAATTCCAGAATGTAATAATATGTTCCCGGAGGTAATTTATCGGTGCCTAATGTTAATCCGCCGGCATTTGGATAGCCTTGCCAGGAATTATCATAGTTGTCTTTTTTATAAACTATATTGCCCCAACGATTATACACAGTTAAAATGTTTTCTATTCCTACAATTCCTCTGATGTGGAAGTAATCATTTTTACCATCACCATTCGGAGTAAATGCTTCCGGAATAAACAAATCGGTATCAGGAATAACTACAACAGTTGGTATATTGTCGGAAGGTTCATTCCAAACACCATTGGCATTAATATCCGGATTAATTCCCGCATTAGAAGTATCCGTAACTGTAATAGAGCCCGTGCTTACTGCCGTACCTGTTGCCACATTATAAATTACATGAACTGTGTCGGGCTTCACATTGATTGTAAATATAATTGTATTTACGTTGCCAGGAGCCATCTTGCTGGATGCAGGAATTAATAAATTCGTAATGTTAAGTCCATCAAAAGAAGCATTAGCGGTCAAATTTCCACTAGCAACCGGGGCAGTTTTCACAGTATAGATTGCCGGTGCCTTAATAGTTGTTCCGTACAACTTATCTTTCACTACTATGTTTCTCAATGTATCGTTACCTAAATTATGAATACTAATTGTGTAAGTAATATCAAAAGTATTATCAATTAATTTAGTGCTTACCGATCCTTGTTTAGTTAATCCAAAGAAAACATTTGGCGTAAAATTAAGCGGAGTCGGGATATTATTGTTAGTTGGATTACCATCTAAATCCGGATCAGGATCTAATCCCACATTAGAAGTATCAACTAGTGTTGCTAATGTTGTTGTTGTTCCAACACCAATCACCCGGTTATTAAATGTTCCGAAGAATCCGTTTGGTTTAATATTTACGGTAAACACGATGGTATCCGTTCTTCCCGCAGGCAAGGTGCTTGTAAGCGCGGTAGTGATATTGGTTTGCGCTGATCCGTCAAATGTGCCATTCAGTGTTAAACTTGTTCCTGCAGCAGTTGTAATCACCGGCAAGGATGTAACTGAGAATGTTGTAGGAAGAGGGAAAGTTGCATTCAGATTTTCAGTCAACAATAAATTATTTAAATCTAAAGCTCCGCTATTTCTTGCCACCACTTTATATATTACATCATACGACCCGTTACCATTTAATGTTGGTGTGCTAACCGCTTTAGCAATTCCTAAAGAATTAGCAGTTGAACAATCAACAGGAATTAATATTAAAGTTGTATCCTTAAAACAACCATTAGTTCCGCCGAAAATTCTTACGGTGTAAGGCGTATTTACGAGAGGATTAGTTAAAGTATTTGTTATCACACCCGACACCGGAATATTGGTTGCAGTAGCGTAAGTAGCCGCTCCGGTATAAGTAACACCTGCAATATAATCGTACTTATCTATCGCCGTAAAGTTTCCTAAGGTTATTGTTCCATTATTATTAGAAACAGTTCCTGTACAAGTAGCCGGAGTTATGGTAGCGGTAATAGGTACATAAGTATCTGTAATCACAGCGACTGTTGTATTAGAAATACAACCGGTATTTAAATCAGTAATTACAACTGTATATGTTCCCGAAACGTTTACCGTTGGATTTTGAACCGTTGAAGTAAAGCTGGCCGGTCCATTCCAGTTATAACTCACTAAAGTTGCGGTAACCGTTGTATTCAATCCAACAGTAAACGAAGCACAAGTTATAGAACCGGTAGGTGTTATTGTCGGAGTTGGTAACGCGGTATTAGAGATGACAGCTGTAGTGGCACTGGTTGAACATCCATTTACAACACTGGTCACAGTTAAAGTGTACGTTCCACCGGTACTAATTCCCGTAGGATTTTGAACGGTAGAAGTAAATGCAGCCGGACCACTCCATCCATAAGTAATATTTGTAGAAGTTGTTGCTCCGAATAAATTTACAGAAGTAAATGTACATGTAATCGGACCGTTATTAGAAGCGGTGACCCCTGTAGGACTAGGAATTACCGTTATAGAAATCATCGTACTGTCTAAACAAGCTCCATTGGCGCCTCGTACCGTATAGGTAGTAGACACAGTTGGTGTAACAACTACAGTTGCTCCGGGTAATGCACCGGGGTTCCAGGTGTAAGTGGTAGCACCTGCTCCTGTAAGTGTTGCAGAAATTCCGCTACAAATTAATGTTTGTGAACTAACTGCTGTAACAGTTGGCATTGTATTAACAACAATCATTAATGTTGTTGATCCTGTACAGCCAAATGCACTGGTACCACTAATTGTATAGGTAGTTGTTGTTGTAGGAGTAACAACAACTGTAGCACCGCTTAATGCACCTGGGTTCCATGTAAAAGTTGCAGCACCGGATGCCGTAAGTGTAGAAGATCCGGACATACAGAATGAAGTAGGAGATCCTGTAGCTAAAATGGTAGGAGTATCAACATTTAGAAGAACAGTTGCT
>JAHEYG010000060.1 GCA_023251725.1 Sphingobacteriaceae bacterium
GCGTGAAATACATTTTTTTTCCATCGGGCGTCATACTGCCGTTTCCGGTATTAAAACCGGGTTTATTAAATGGTTCTTCCCACTCTTTTTGAAATTGCCATTGATTATCTTTTCGCGTGGCTAAATAAAATTTTCGCACCATGGCATTATTGGTATCGCCTTCAATAATAAATTCGGGTTTATCGGTGCGCAATGACGAATACACCATCGTATTTTCATCTAAACTCATTGGGGCCGACTCTACATTTACTTTATTAATATCGGTGGGAAGATGTTCAACAATAATTTTCTTTTCAGCCTCAATCATTTTTTTTGCCGAATCGCAATACTCCATTTCTTTGCCCGCCGATTTTTTCATGTCGTGGTCGTCGCCTTTATATTCTTTTTTAAACTTCGCGAAATTTTCTTTGGCTTTATCGTAATCGCCGTTGGATTTTTGCATTTCGGCTTCGTAAAATAAAGCTTCAGGATATTTTACAGGATCGCCTTTGTACGCGCGCGCATACATTTTTTCGGAAGCATCGTAATTACGAACCAAACGATAAGCTTCGGCCAATAAAATTTGTGCAGCATAATCTTTTTTATTTTTATTGACAGCAAATTCTAAAAATGTAACCGCAGTATTAGGATCGCCTTGCAACATGGCATTCATTCCTAATTTACGTAAATCTTTTCCTTCCATTTGCATTAATGCAACTGAATCGGTTTGGGATTTTATTCCCAAAGAAATGACAAAGAAAAAAATTATGTATCTAATAACGGTCACAAGGAATTTGTTTTTTTACGAGGCGCGTATTTTTTGCTGTCCAGATTAATGCAATTTCAAAAGCGCCCTTGTAATCGGTAGCAGTGTGAAGTTTAGAAATATTTATATCGTAAGAAACACCGCCGGTGTAATTTTTATATTTTAAGCCCGCAGTCAAAATCATCGCATCCGAAATCCGATTTAAACCATCGCGCCACATTACGCCGCCAAAAATAGAAGTATTAAAAAAAGCTTTCTTCCATAAAACATATTCAAAATTAAATCCGGTAACCCAATCGCTGGCCTTTGTAGTGTTGGCCATCATCGAATATAAATTTAAAATTATTTTTTCGTTGTGATAATATTTTATATCAATAGTTGCAATTTTACGAATGCTTAAATGGTTATCGTTACTCACAAAAGTTTCCTTGGGTTCAGTAAGATGAAATAAAGAATACCCAATGCCCGGTTCAAATTTTCCGAAACGTTTCGATAAAAATACGCCGGCGTTCAAATCAAAAAAATTACTGGTTTGAATAACATTGGTTTCGTAATTGGGAAGAGAATTATCGAACTGACCTTTGTTCCAATTCATTTGATCGGGAAAAGTATGCGCATTAAAATCGATACTTTTTAAAACTACACCGGGCTGAATTCCTAAACTTACATTAAAACCTGCAATACGTTTATGAAAAGCCACCGAAGCAAAAATTTTATTCACATCTAAATTTAATCCCGATTTATCATTTAAAAAATACAATCCCACCGAAACGTGTTGGTTCTTGGGAAAAAAACTGGCTTCGCCTCCCACCGAAAAAGTTCGGTAAGCACTTTGAATGTCTTTCCACTGACTGCGATAGTTTGCAGCAATGCGATAATTCCCTAAAAAATTTCCGGTATTGGCAGGATTTAAACTTAAAGGCGAAAAATAATATTGCGAGAAATGAATATCTTGCCCGTAAATAAAATTACCGGCTAAAAATAAAATAGCGAAACCTGTCTGCCGCAAGGCATGATATTTTTTTACAAGTGCGAACATGTGTTTACTAATGTAAGAATTTTATTTTAATAAAGGAAATTTAATAGGGATTTAAAGAAATCTTGGTTTAGTTGGAGTATAACCCTCTGAACAATCTCATTCTTCCTGGCTTCGGCGAATACTTTCACTGCATAAGAAGGGAAATATCTACTTTCTCCTTAATATAAATATATAAAAACTTGTAAATTTAAAATACTTTATTTAGATTTGATTATAGCCCTTCTTTCGGTTTATAATTGCTTCTTTAAAAACTTAAAACGAATCAAATGAAAAAAATAAAAATATTACTCTCATCAATTGTGTGCTTAACAAATTAATTATTAATCGGTAATTAAAAGGAGCAAATTTTTGCTCCTTTTTTAATTTTATTATTTTGAAAAAAAAAGGTTTAATAATTATTTTTTTATCGCTTAATCTTTTTCCTTTTAGCGAGAACACAAAAATATGTGCCCAAAATTTAGTGCCAAATGGAAGTTTTGAAAATGTTACTTCACTTCCAGTCGGTGGTGGTGAGATATACAAGGCGCAAAATTGGAGTGCCGCTGAAGGTTCACCTGATCTTTATTCTTCTTACAGTACACCTTCATTTAATGGATATGATGCAACAATACCAAGTAATTGCGCTGGGTTTCAATATCCTCGTTCAGGTTATAATTACGCGGGTATCGCGACTTATGTTCATTTGACAGGAGACCCTTTCGGGCCCTTCAGAGAATTAATACAAGTAAAATTAACAGATAGTTTAAAAAAAAATCATTGTTACCTTTTAAAGTCGTTTTGGGTTTTATCAAATTTATCAGATAAAATAAGCAGCCCCATTGGTGCTTTATTAACAAATAATTCTTTTTTTATAGGTGATACAATTACAACATTAGTCCCACAAATTATACAGGACACAACACTATTTTATAGTGATACTTTAAACTGGCAATTATTTTCGAGTACTTATATTGCAAAAGGAGGTGAAAGATTTCTTACCCTTGGTAATTTCAGGAGATATAACCCCATTCTTTTAAATATTAATCCTGATTTAAGTACTGCGGGTTTTTGTATTGGTGGTGGTTTATGGACAGGTGGTATAAGTTATATGTACCTTGATGATGTATCATTTTACGAAACATACGCGCCTGTTGCAAATGATACAACTGTTTGTTATGGTGAAGAAACAAACTTAGGATTTGATGAAAATGTAAGTCAGGTAACTTATACCTGGCAACCAACCGCGGGTTTGAGTTGTGTAAACTGCCCAAACCCGAAAGTTACAGTTACAAACACAACAACCTATACTTTAACAACAAAATTTTGCAATACAATTAGCACCGATAGCGTTAAAGTAACCATGAAATATTGTCCTAATAAAAATATACCAAATGTTTTTAGTCCGAATTACGATGGCGTTAATGATGTTTGGCAGGCAGTAATTCCAAAAGGTTCAACAAACATTAATTGCAATATTTATAACCGCTGGGGATTAAATGTTTATTCGCTAAACGCTCAACCACCAATTACAAATGCAATTTGGGATGGCCACACCACCAGCGGGCAAGAATGCAGTGAAGGAATTTATTTTTATACTTTAACTTTTAACGATTCAGAAGGAACTTTGCAACAATTTAAAGGAAGTGTAAGTTTGTTTAGGTAAATTAATTTTATTTCGGAATGGCGTCGAATTTTTCCTGAAATTAAAACCTAAAAATCTCCTCCAGTAAACCGAATAAATGATTTTTCATATTATAGTAAAGGTAAAAAAATCAATAGCGTTTAGGAAATTAGTTCCCTTCAACATTAGCAAAATGTGTCTGCGCCGCAGACGGATAAGTTCGGAGAGACTTTACTTATTCCTAAAAACAAATTTATTGTCGAACATATCCAAAATAATTTCTTTGTCTTTGTGGATGGTTCCTCCCAAAATTTGCTTTGATAATTCGTTTAACACTTGTTTTTGCATCACGCGTTTTACGGGGCGCGCGCCAAATTGCGGGTCGTAACCCAATTGCGCCAGCCAATCGATGGCTTCGTGTGTGGCCGAAATTTTTACCTCTTGCTCTGCTAAACGTTTGGCTATTTGAGCGAATTGTATTTCAACTATCTTAAAAATATCTTCTCTGTTCAACGGTTCAAACATGATCACTTCGTCAATACGATTTAAAAATTCGGGACGAATTGATTTTTTTAATAAATCATACACTTCCAATTTAGTTTTCGCTAAAACAGAATCTTTATTTTTTTCGGTAATCTTTTCAAAACTTTCCTGAATGATATGCGAACCAATGTTGGAAGTCATTATAATAATAGTGTTTTTAAAATTAACGGTTCTTCCTTTGTTATCCGTTAATCTTCCATCATCTAACACCTGCAATAAAATATTAAATACATCGGGATGCGCTTTTTCAATTTCATCGAGCAAAATCACACTATACGGTCTCCGCCTTACGGCTTCGGTTAACTGTCCGCCTTCTTCGTAACCCACATATCCCGGAGGTGCACCTACTAAGCGGCTCACCGAATGACGCTCCTGATACTCGCTCATATCAATGCGTGTCATAGCATTTTCGTTATTAAATAAAAATTCGGCCAGCGCTTTTGCTAATTCGGTTTTTCCTACACCCGTTGTTCCTAAAAAAATAAATGAACCAATGGGGCGTTTCATATCCTGCAAACCCGCGCGACTGCGCCGCACTGCATCGGCAATACTATCAATGGCTTCTTGCTGCCCCACTACTCTTTTGTGTAATTCTTCTTCGAGGTTTAATAATTTTTCTTTTTCACTTTGCAACATGCGCGAAACCGGAATTCCGGTCCAAGCACTTATTACGCCGGCAATATCTTCGCTATCCACTTCTTCTTTTACCATTTGCGAACCGCTTTCTTTGGCTTGAGAAAGTTTGGTTTCCATTTCCAATAATTTACTTTCGGCTTCTTTTATTTTTCCGTAGCGAATTTCTGCTACTTTACCGTAATCGCCGGCTTTCTCAAAATTATTGGCTTGAATTTTTAAATCTTCTATTTGCAATTTAATTTTTTGTACACCTTCTATTACTTCTTTTTCACCTTGCCATTTGGCTCTTAACGACGCGCGTTTATCTTGTAATTCAGCAATGTCTTTATTTAAAACTGTCACTTTTTTATCCTCACTCTCACGCTTCATAGCTTCGCGCTCAATTTCGAGTTGCATAATTTCGCGCTCCACCTGATCGAGTTCAATGGGCATCGAATTAATTTGCATGCGCAATTTACTGGCGGCTTCATCCATTAAATCAATGGCTTTGTCGGGTAAAAATCTATCGCTGATATAACGCTGCGATAATTCTACCGCCGAAATTATTGCTTCATCTTTTATCCGAACCTTGTGATGCGTTTCATATTTTTCTTTTATCCCCCGCAAAATCGAAATGGCATCTTCGGCACTTGGTTCCTCCACCATTACTTTTTGAAAGCGACGCTCTAATGCTTTATCTTTTTCAAAATATTTTTGATACTCGCTTAAAGTAGTGGCGCCAATGGCTCTTAAATCTCCACGAGCCAAAGCAGGCTTTAAAATATTGGCGGCATCCATGGCACCTTCGCCTCCTCCACCCGCACCTACCAAGGTATGAATCTCATCAATAAATAAAATAATTTCTCCGTTGGCTCCTGTTACTTCTTTAATAACCGATTTTAATCTTTCTTCAAATTCTCCTTTGTATTTAGCGCCTGCAATTAACGCGCCCATATCTAAAGAAAAAATTTGTTTCGATTTTAAATTTTCCGGAACATCGCCGCTAATAATACGATGCGCTAACCCTTCCGCAATAGCGGTTTTACCAACACCGGGTTCTCCCACTAAAATGGGATTATTTTTTGTTCGTCGCGATAAAATTTGCAACACTCTTCTTATTTCTTCATCTCTTCCAATTACCGGATCTAATTTTCCGTTTTGTGCCTGCGCATTTAAATTAATGGCGAATTTATTTAATGAATTATACGTTTCTTCTTGCGATTGACTTGTTACACTCGCTCCTTTTCTCAATTCTTTTATCGCTGCTTTTAAATCTTTTTCATTAAAGCCGGCGTCTTTCATCATACCGGCAATACTATCGCCGCTTGCTAAAATTCCCAATAACAAATGTTCAATCGAAACAAATTCATCTTTAAATTCTTTTAAATAAGATGTTGCTTTCGCAATTGCTTGATTTGCCGAAACAGATAAATAAGGTTGCGCGCCGCTAACTTTCGGATACGATTTTAAAATACTCTCTAAAGTTTTATCCAAAACATTTGAATTTACATTGAGCTTTTTTAAAATAAACGGAGTAACATTTTCGTCCACTTCCATCACCGCTTTTAAAATATGTCCGTTTTCAATGGCTTGATTCCCGTTAACGGTGGCCAATTGCATCGCTTGCTGAATGGCTTCCTGCGACTTTATGGTGAAATTATTTAAATTCATTTTGTAATTTTATTAAGAAGCGTCAAACAATGTGCCTTAATGAGAAAACAGAAAGAAAGTCTACATTATTATGATTAAAACGACAAAATGGCTACTGCTCTAAGTAAAACCCGACGAATTGACCGAAGCTTTTACACCATTATTAATTTTGCAGCATCTTAAATTCGATGCGTCTGTTTTCGTGATGTTCGTCATCTGAACAAAACACGCCGTTTTTGCAATGATTTAAAATTTTAGACTCGCCGAATCCTTTTCCAATTACTCTCGAGGCATCCACCCCTTTACTAATGATATAATCGCTGGCCGCTTTTGCACGTTGCTCACTGAGGGTTTGATTGTATTTATCATCGCCGTTACAATCGGTGTGGGCATTTAATTCGAGTTTTAATTTAGTTGCTGCTTTTAATACCATTGCTACTTTAATTAATGTGGCTTGCGCATCGGGTAACAAATCGGATTTATCTTTTTCAAAGAAAATATTTTCGATAATAGTTTCTGTTTCGCCTTTTTTTATTTTTTTCCCACTCAATAATTCTAACCAGGGATCTTCGGCGTAAATTTCCACCAATTTATTTTGATCGGCGGCAAGGAGTTTGTATTTAAATCGTTTTCCTTTAACTCCCGTAATAATTTTTACAACTTCATCGTCGCTATTATACACCAAAATATTATTAATGGCGTCTAACATTTGATATTTATCGCTGAAGGCAAAATTATAGTCAGATCTGTAAGGTAAATACCTGAAAATAAATCTTCCAAAATTATCGGTAGTGGTAGTATCAATGGTTTCCATTTTATCGTTTAGAAGCATAATTTGAATATCTCCCAATGGATTGTTTACGTTATCGCCATAAAGTTTTCCGCTGATATCCATCTTTAACTGATTTTCATCAATAAGAATTTCGTTAAAGAAAATATTATTTTCGGCCGTAAAACGGCGAACAAAACGCCCCGGTAAAACACTATCAACGGGCGACAGAAAGTTGTCTTTAGTAGTATACAAACTTATTTTTGAATCGGAATTTACTTCGTTTTTATCAACCCCAATTAAATACTGCATACCCGGTTTAATGTCGGTAAAAACAAACGACCCCATAATATTTGTTTTGGCACGTTTTATAATCGTATTTCTTTCATTGAGCAAATACACTGTTTTGTTGGCAAAAAAAGATTTTTCGTTTTTTGCATCCGCAATTAACTTCGCCGAAATCTTATAAGTGAATCTCGGGTCAATTAATTTTTCGATAACGTTCTGTTTTGCTGAATTTTGGCAATCGGCTTTATTGCTATTTATAATGGTGTTACAAATATGTTCCTCTTTACTATTGCTTAAATCAATAGAAACTTGTTGCGTTGTAAATTCTTTTTTAAAATCCACTTCAATTTTACCGGCTTCATTTAAATTAACACCGGTAAAAATAAATTGACCGAATTTATTGGTGTTGGTGGTTTTAACGATTTCGCCCTTGTTATTAAATAAATAAACGGTTTTATTGATGACCGGCGTTTTTTCTTTGTTAGAATAAGTAAATTTGCCGGCAAGGTTGGTCCATTTTACTGTGGTGGGAGGTTTAACTGCAGTTTCCTCTTCTTCCTTAATTTTTATGTACACTTTATTAATAAACTGCTTATCATAAATAGTATCATCCACCATTTTATTTTTGCCGTCGTAAATAACTTTATGAAACGCGTTGCGAAACTGAGTACTGTCAATTCGTTTTGAATCGAGCGGAAAAAACGGAATGGTGAAATCGTATTTCATTACATCGTTTCTTTTTTTCTCAGGAACATTGTCGGCCACAATTTCCATATACATTTTTTGCACCCGTTTATTCTCAAAATAAATTTTATAATTTTTTCCCAGCGGAAGAGTCAATTTAAAATCTGATGACGCGGCAGTATTTATATTTTGAATTTGTATACCACCTTCATATACAATAATGTTTGTATTAAGAAGGGGGGCGTTATTGGCCGAATTGTGCCCGGTAAAAATCATCCCGCCATCCTGAGCAACATTACTTTTAAAAAGTAAAAAAACAAAACCGACTGTTAAATATAAATTTCTCATATTAAATTTTAATTTTTTGGTATTTAAAGTTAATTCCTTTTTTTAAAACTTCTTGGGTGGCTTTAATCATTTTTTTATACGAATCGGCCGAGTAATTAACTACATTAATTTCGAGCACCGGAGTATTTACGAGTTTTAAAATTCCCTTGTCAAAATTTTTTGTAATCACCGTTAAATAACTTTCTTCAATACTATTTTCATAGGCTCTGCCCCGTTCTTTAATGTTAGCCAGCAAATTTTTAGCGGAAGTGTTTATATAAACCACCAAATCTGGTTTAGGAATATTTTTTTCCAGAATATAAAACTGATTCTTATAAAAAGCATATTCTTTTTTACTGAGATTACATTTAGCGAACCACAAACATTTGTAAATGAAAAAATCGGCAATCGTATTTTTTCTTTTATTTAAATTAAAATATTTATTTAATTGCACATATCGGTCCGATAAAAAACTATACTCTAAATGAAAAGCGATTTGCATTTTGCTTCTGTAAAACAAAGGCAGAAAAGAATTTTTTTTAAAGCGTTCAGCTAAAAAATTTGCCTTTAACTGTTTGGCCAGATTTTTTGCAAAAGTGGTTTTTCCGGCCCCAATATTTCCTTCAACACAAATGTACATTCGGCGAAAGTTTTTTTACCTCGAGTGTATCGGAGCAATTAATTAATAATTCGGTAATGCTTTGTTTAAACAAAGGATGAATTTCATGCCCGGCAATTTCATTCAATGGTTTTAAAACAAAAAGTCGCAAATGCATTCGCGGATGCGGAATTTCACACGCTTTAGTATTTATGCAGGTTTCATTAAACAATAAAATATCTAAATCAATTGGGCGCGATTCGTTTTTAAATTTTGTTCTTTCTCTTCCCATTTCTTTTTCAATCATTAATAATTTTACCAAAAGTTCTTCAGCTTCCCATTTTGTTTTTAATTTAATACACTGGTTATAATAATCGGGCGCCTCATCATTTCCCCAGGCCTGTGTTTCATAAATGTTAGATTCTAACTCAATTTCGCCACAAAATCTTTTAATTAAGTGCTTCGCCTCATTTATAAATGCCAATCGCTCGCCAATATTTCCGCCCAAACATAAAAAAGCTACGTTCATAAAGTTTAATAATAATGAAGAAGTAATAAAAGTAACTTAGTTTTATAATTAACACAAATTTTTATCAAATAAATGAGTCTTTTTTACAAATGAAAGGCTCTCAGTAATAACCGAATAAACAAAAACACTATGAAACAATTTTTTGGCGCCTTTTTTGGCTCGATTTTAGGCTTTTTTCTTACGGGAATTGTGTCGGCATTAATTATTGGCGCTTTAGTAGCAGGCGCCTTAAAAAGCGCTTTTAATTCCGAAAAAGGCTCGGTTTTTACCGTTAAACCCAACAGCGTATTGCATTTAAAAATAGATGGCGAAATTAAAGACCGCGGACGCGAAAATCCTTTCGAGGATTTAGATTTTGGTTCATTCATGCCGCCGGAAGCTTTGGGAATTAAAAATATTAGCGATGCTCTTAAAAAAACAAAGACCGACGAAAACATTAAAGGTATTTATTTAGATATAAGAAATGTATCTGCCGGTTTTGCTACTATTGAGGAACTAAGAAATGCGTTGCTGGATTTTAAAAAATCGGGTAAATTTATTTACGCTTACTCCGAAACGTATTCCCAAAAAGAATATTATTTAGCTACCTCCGCCACTAAAATTTTTATGAATCCGCAAGGCGGCATGGAATTTAAAGGATTGAGCAGTCAGGTTATGTTTTTTAAAACTGCTTTAGAAAAATTAAATATTGAAATGCAGATTTTCAGACACGGAAAATTTAAAAGCGCCATTGAACCGTTTATGTTAGATAAAATGAGCGAAGCTAACCGTTTGCAAATTGAAACCTATATTAATTCTATTTGGGGATCATTGCTTAACGGCATTTCAAAAGAACGAAAAATTTCGGTGAACGACTTAAATAATATGTGTAACACTTTAGCCATTAACTCGCCCGAAGCCGCTCTTAATAATAAACTGGTAGATGGTTTAATGTATGAAGATGAAGTGATGTCGCTTTTGAAAAAAGATTTAAAACTTTCGGAAAAAGATAAAATAGTTTTTGCTGCGCTCAATAAATATCAAAAATCGCAAAGCAAGGAAGAGAAAAAAGATTTAAAAAATAAAAATAAAAAACCGAAAGTAGCTGTGGTATATGCCATCGGGCAAATTATGAGCGGCGAGGGCGACGATGAAACCATTGGAAGCGACGATATTGCTGCTGCCATTAAAGATGCCCGTTTAGACAGCACCGTTAAAGCGGTGGTGCTTAGAGTAAATTCTCCGGGTGGAAGCGCGCTGGCAAGTGATGTGATTTGGCGCGAAGCTTCTTTATGTAAAAAAGTAAAACCATTTATTGTTTCTATGGGAGATGTGGCGGCCAGCGGCGGTTATTATATTAGTTGCGCCTCTCATCGTATTTTTGCGCAGCCAAATACCATTACCGGTTCTATTGGTGTTTTTGGGATTTTACCAAACCTTCAAAAAATGTTTTCCGAAAAATTCGGTATTCATATCGATTCGGTAAATACAAATTTACATAGCGATGTTGGCACCCCGTTTCGCCCTGTAACGGCCTCCGAACAAGGTTACGTGCAAAGCGGTGTTGAAAAAGTATACGATACCTTTATTGGTCGCGTGGCCGAAGGAAGAAATACTTCTAAGGAAATGATTGATAGTATTGGTCAGGGCCGTGTGTGGAGCGGTGCCGATGCCATTAAAATTAATTTAGTGGATGAATTGGGAGGATTAGAAGATGCCATTGCCTATGCTGCTAAAAAAGCAAACGTAAGCGATTACAAAATTGAAGAACTTCCAAAGGTAAAAGATCCGTTTAGCAAATTCTTGTCAAGAGGCGAAGATGAAATGGAAAATCGATTAATGGTGAAAAATTTAGGAGAACAATACAAATATTTAAAATTTGTAAAATCAGTGGTGAATTTAAAAGGCGTGCAGGCACGAGTGCCCTACGATATAATTATTGAATAAGTATTGTTTTAGAAAAAAAAGCCTTAATGCTTCCATTAAGGCTTTTTTATTTTCTGAATTTAATTACTCCTTAATTATTTTCTCAGTCTTAATCACCAAGTTATTTTCTTTAATTCTTACTATATAAATACCTTTTGCTTTTGTATTGATATTAATAACAGTAATTAAATTATTTGGTTTTTCCTTTAAAACTAATTGTCCGAGTGAATTATAAATTTCAATGCTCATATTTTCGGAAACAGCATTTAATTTTACAGTAAACTCGCCGTTATTGGGATTAGGATAAATAGCGAAGTGTGAATTGAGATTTGAAACTTGAGAAATTTCTGCACAAACAGAAACGGATTGTGTTATCACAAAAGAATTCATACAACCGTTTACATCGGTGCCGCTAACTGTATAAGTTGAAGTAACCGAAGGACTCACTACAATACTTACTCCTGTTCCACCGGGAATCCAAGTGTAAGTATTGGCACCGCTCCCCGTTAAAGTAGTTGTTCCCTGAAAAGGCGGACCGCATATTAACGAATTACCTGTGGTAGCACCAACTGTGGGTAATGCGTTGACCGTTATATTTAGTGAAGCAGTGTTTTTACAGTTGTTCGCATCGGTTCCATTAACTGTATAACCTGCAGTTGCCGTTGGAGAAAATGCTACGTTATTAATCACGCCACCTGTCCAGGTATAAGTAATGGCACCTCCTCCGTTTAGAGTTACGTTATTGCCAATGCATATAGGATTTAAAGAAACACTCGCCGTAACTATCGGTAAAGCATTTACAGTAACGCTTTGCGTAATCCAATTTGTGCAGGTAAATGCATTTGTTCCGGTTAATGTGTAATTGGTGCTAACGGTCGGCGAAAAGCTCACACCGTTAGTTACTCCTCCGCTCCATGTATAAGAAATAGCTCCGCTTCCCGTTAAGGTTACAGTAGCGCCAGAACATATCACTGAATTGCTTGCTATAGCACTTATGGTTGGTGTTGGATTAACTACTAAAGTAACCTGTTGAGCAGTACTGCAACCATTAGCAGTTGTAGTGTAAGAATAAATTACATTTTTAGGAAGTGCCGTAGTGTTAATTAAAGTTTCGTTAGGATTAGCGACTTGCGGAATAATAATCGCCGCATTACTTATTCCAACAACGGCCGCTCTCGTCCACACAAATGTGGCACCGGGAGAAGCGCTTGTTGGGGTATAGGTGAAGACCGTATTACTGCAAACCGCCGACGGTAACAAAGTACTGCTCAATGTTGCAAACGGAATAAACGTTACAGGATTGGAAGATATGCCATTGGCCACCACTTGCAAAGAATAAGTTCCTATTGGTAAACCGGCCGGCAAAGTAAATTGTGTGGTGTCGGGTAACAATCCGGTTTGTACACCGGTTCTGTTCCAATTAAAACTGCGAGCATAATAAACATTAGGTCCTTTTGTTAATCTAATAATAGGATAATTAGTGTTACACTGCCAATCATCGCCATAAGTGGCGCCTTCCGAAATACCGTTAAACAATAATCCGGTAATAGTAAACGAATTGCATCCGTTCTGAATAATGTTTCCAATTGTTGGTTGCCCTGCCGCTAGCTGCGCACCGTTAGGTGTGTAAACAAAGTACACATCGGTATCTTGTTCCGCAAAAAGCACATTTCCATCAGGCAGGTCAAGCATGTTAAAAACATACACCGGAACATTAATAGAAGTCCCTCCACCCGGAGCAGGAAGCAATGTATAACCGTTAGTAAGATAATCGAATTCGTAAAAATAAGAAGGTGATGGAAAATTGTTTCCGCTTACCGGAGTTGGTGAAACCGCACAAAGTATTTTTCCATTTTTCATCATAGCGGCTGCGGCATCAGGTGCTCCGCGATTAGATGGAACAGTAGGGCCAACGGTCCACGTACCCGGACTAGGAGTTCCGGAAGGATTATAATAAGCCGTTTTACCTGTGGATCCTATAAACCAGGCCCTGCCATCCGGTAATAAGGAAGCTGAACCAGTTTCTAATCCAAATACATCATACAACGAAACAGGTACAACTGCATCAACAGTCCAGGTATTTGTTGCAGGAATGTATCTTTCAGAATTGGTACTATTTCTATCCACAAATAAAATACTGTTATCAGCTAATTTTACCCAAGCCGATTCGTTATGAATTCCGATACAGGTAGGTCCCGGCGTAAAAGTATTTGTAATGGGATTATAAATCATATTGTTTTTTAAACTTCCGTTCACCATCGCCTGCAAAACGCGACCGTCCGGTAAAATTTCAGAATTCGCGTCGCTCACTACTCCTCCGGGTGAGGGCAAATTGGTCCAAGTATTACTTACAGGATTATATATTTCAGCATTTGATTTTCCTGTACCATACTCACCTCCGCAAACGTAAAGACGTCCGTCTTTTAATAATTGTGTTGAAAAATAAAGACGTGTAAAATTCATTGGTGTAATGCTCGTCCAAGTTCCGTTAATATAGCTGCCGCCGGCATCCGGTGTAAGTCGGTTCCACCCTTGTCCGATTCCACCCGCTCCGCCGGTTTCGTTTTTTGCTAAAACGGTTCCGTCTGAAAGTAAAATCATTAATCCGCCACTTTTATCGGGAGCGGTGTTTGCTAATTGAGTCCATGTTCCTTGTGAAGAACAATTAACTGAATAAAAAAGAATTACAAAAAATAAAAAAATTAATTTCATGTGATTTAATTTAAATGGGAAATTTAACTTATCTAAGATAATACTATTTTAGATTTGTTTGATTATTTTATTGGAAGAAAAATTATGAAATCAATTTGAACCAAGCGATATTTTAATTTCCGCATCTACTACTTTTGCAATTACGATGGTACTCATTTTTGATAATTTCATATCGTGGTTAGCGAGTGTAATAGGAAATTTTGCCGTGATGGTCATTTCATCTTCTTTAACAATTACATTAGAAGTAATAATCATTTCCTTTTCTACACCGTGCAACAAAAGCATTCCCTTTGCTCTTACCAAATAAGTTCCGGGCACCGATAAATCCACTTCTTCAATTATTTTTCCTTTAAAGGCGGCTGTCGGAAATTTATCTCCTTCAACGTAACGCTCGCAATAATGTTTTTTTTGAAGCTTATTTAAAAATCCTTCGAAAGAACAAATGAGTAAACTAAAAGAAAATGAACGTTTTGTAATATCAATTGTACCTTTTAGAGATGTAGAAGTGGCCCTAATCTTTTCGAAATTAGCTTTCGATAAAAAAGAAACTGTAGCGCTTTTAATGGTGAAAACCTCGGCCAGATGTGTATCAAAAGAAACGCATACAAAGGCGGCTAAAAATATCAAAATAAAACGCTTCAACATCAATCAAAATTAATATTTTTTTTACAAATACCATTCTTTCAATAATGAAATTGACTCCTATTTAAAATAAATCCAAAAAAAAACGTCGCCCCGAATTGTCAGAGCGACGTTTTTAATAAAATTAAAATTTATTATTCAATAATAATCTTCTTAGTTACTTTATCTCCTGAACTATCAATGATATTGGCGAAATAAATACCTTTTGCAAGGTGACTCAAATCCAATCCAATAATTGCGTTTCCTATATTCCTTTCAATTTTAGAATATACCTGTTGACCTAATTGGTTGGTTACAGTAATATTTAAATCGCTTGGCTGAGGCATTGTTACGGCGAAATTAAATATACCATTACTTGGGTTAGGGAACACCGCAATATTTCCGGAAATTCCATTCGGATTATAAACTCCGAGGATACAAGCAATTTTTGGTAACACAGCAATGGATGAATTTAACTGCCATGAATTGGCTGTTCCATCATTAAACTGATTCCAGGATAAATCGCTCCATTGCTCCCATGCAGTTGAAACCGCAGCAGTTTTTCCGCTGGTCATAAATATAGCTGCTGTATCACCGGCAACGGTAGGTAATTTAACGCTCATTAAGAAATCGGCTCCAATATTAATTGCAGTAGCAAAATTAAAACTGAAAGGTCTGATAATAGCATTTGTAAATGCTAATCCAGGATTTCCACAATAAGTTACACCGGTAGTAGGAGTTACCGCAATGGCAGTATTAGGAGAAACAGTATAATTGCCTAAAGAAGCGCCTGTAGGGCCACCTCCACCAACATTAGTTCCATTATATACACTAATTACCATGTTAGAAGCACCGTGTGTACCAATAGTAGCTGTTTGATGACGATAGAATAAAATAATACCACCAACAATTTTACTGTTACCAACTAAACCTGTTGATGAATACCATTCGGCTTTTGCAAGATCACCATAACCGTTATTACCCGCAACGTATCCCGGGTTAGCAGTTCCTGATAATAGCGCCATTAAGGTATCGGTATTTTTAAAGTTGGTTAACGTATCATTACAAGGCGTTGCAGTAGTACAAGTTGAAATTGTAATCACCTTTGTTGAAGTGCTTAATGTAGGATTACTTGCCGCTAAAGAAACTGTGTAAGTACCATTAGCTGTAAAAGTAATTAGAGGGTTTGTTGCATTTGCATTAGGATTATATGAGGCACCTAATGGATTGCTGCTCCATGTAAATGTTGGAGTTGGATTTCCTGTTGAAGTATTTGTTACAGATACAGCCGCATTTTTACATGCAGTTGTGGTCATATTAAATGCTGAAACGGCAGGCGTGGCTGCACCTGCAGTACATAATCCTGCTAAACCTAATTGGTTTCTGTAAGGACTATTTGCCATAGCAGTTTGAATACGGGTTCTTTGATCAGTTGTAAACATGTACATTGAAGGATCATCAGTATAATCCATAAAATTCATAAACATATCGCCGTTTAAGTTTTTTACGCTTGCACCTGCTGTTCCGTCAGGACGAGTACACAAGTTAGCATTTGCAGGATAAACAGGATTTCCATAATAACATCCTGCCGGCGGACCAGTTGTTCCGTACTGAGGAGGTGTATCAACACAATAATCAGTTGCACCACATCTAACTCCACCATCTCCCCAAACGTGACGTAAACCAAGCCAGTGACCAATTTCGTGAGTACATGTGCGACCTTTATTATAGGTTGGATCATAAACTCCTCCAGGGAAAATCACATTTGAACCAATACATCTTGCATAAGCCCAAAAACCATCAGTAGTTGAAGACCCGAATGGAGCACCCAATCCGGCTAATCCTGTTGCAACAGGAAAAGTGGCATAACCCAATAAACCTACAGCACCAATATTTTCGTCGGTAACCCACATGTTTAAATATTTTCTAACGTTCCAAATAGTTTGAGGTTTAACTGTATTGTCAATAAAATTTTGGAAAGTAGCAATTGAACCAAAAGAAGTTGGATTTGCCCAACCTTTAGAAATGTAGCTGATACGCTCAATTCCCGGCTCAACTAAAGTATTACCTAAAGAATCTTTTGTAGCTAAACAAAACTGAACATTCGTATTTGCGATAGCAACACGATTTAAGCCATCTTTATTTGCAGCTGAAAGACTAGCAGATAATGCCACTGAACTTGAAGCATACGCTTGAAAAGCAGTTGCAGGATAGTTTCCTACATTAAGACCTGTTCCGCCATAATCGGCATTTAATACAGTAATTTGCGAATTTAATTGCCCTTGAGCTAAGTTAGGATAAGTTCCGGCAGGTTGGCCACCATGAATAACGTGAATAATTACAGGAATAGTGTAATTAATCATCTCAGCTTTGCCATTGGCATTTGTTTGATTTTTTAGAAATTCGGCGATTTGTTTTTGAAATTGTTGTTCCCATACATCGCTCGGAACCCCGGTTCCACAACCTCTGTTCGGGTAGTGAGCAGTATTTTCTGCAGGTCCATTATTAGCTGCAATTTTTGCAGCAACTCCACCTTTAGTGTGTAATTTCCCTGATTGTGCGAAAGCACTAACGCAACCGAAAGCTACGGCCAGTGCAGTTAATTGTAGATTATTTTTCATGTGTTTTAGTGTTTGTTAATTAATACTAAATATAAATTTATGACATTTATTTAAAAATTCAAAATTTTAATTTCAATTAGATTTCAATAAAAAGCTAACATTGTTAAAGTCCTAGTTTAAAGGCCTATAAATACAGTTAGTTTTAGTTATTGTTAAAGACTCATCAGATCTTTTAGCTTTACAGCCTGGCGTCTTGAAATTTCTACTTCTTGACCGCCTTTTAGTTTTACCATTAAGCCCCCGTTAAACCAAGTTTCTATATTATCGACCCATTTTAAATTAATAATATGTTTTCGGCTGGCGCGGAAAAACGATTTTTCGGGCAAACGGCTTTCTAAACTATTTAAGCTTCTTAAAATTAAAGGTCGGAAGTTTTCGAAATAGACTCTCACATAGTTTCCTTCCGATTCAAACAAACGAATATTGGTTAAAGAAACAAACCAGCATTTTTCTCCATCCTTTACAAATACCTGATCATCTTCATTAAGCGGCGCGTTATTTTCGTTCTTCTCCCCTACTTCTTTATTCAATAATTTTTTAATGGTTTCTGCTAAACGAACCGGTTGAACAGGTTTAAGCAAATAATCTAAAGCATTAATTTCGAATGCACGAATAGCATATTCGTCATAGGCAGTTACAAAAACCACCTCGGGCAGCGCCGAAATTTCTTCGAGCAATTCTAATCCGGTTTTACCCGGCATTTGTATGTCGAGAAAAATAACATCCGGATTTATAGCCGCAATTTTTTCTTTAGCCTCTTCGGCATTGCTGCATTCGGCCACAATTTCAATTTCTTTGTGAATGGCCAGTAAATTTTTTAACTCTTGTCGAGCTAAGCGTTCGTCGTCGATGATTATTGCTTTCATATTTTTTATATTTTAAGATAAAGGGATTATTAATTTTACTGAAACCTCGTTGTTGGGATTATTTTTTATTTCGATACTTGCTTTATTTCCATATAGTAATTCTAATCTTTGACGCGAATTTACCAATCCGAAACCGGTTTCGGTTTTGGCATTGTTTAATTGGCCGGTGTTTATAATTTCAATATTTAATTTTTCTGAATTAATTTTTGCTCCAACAAAAACATTTCCGCCTTTTGGTAATTTAGAAATGCCATGCTTGATGGCGTTTTCTACCTGCGCCTGAACAATAAGCGGGGGAATTTTTTTGTTCAATGTTTCGGGTTCGATGTCAAATTTAAAATTTAAGCGTTCTTCGTATCTGATTTTTTCAAGATCTAAATAATCTTTTACCATACTGATTTCTTCCCCAAGCAAAATTTCTTTGTTTTTATTCATCAGCAAAGTATTTCGTAAAATATTAGAGAGTTGCGTTACGGCCTCTTTCGCCTTGGCGGGATTTTCATCAATCAAAGCGCGAATACTGTTCATGCTGTTAAACATAAAATGCGGATTCAGTTGCGATTTTAAATTGTTTAATTCAATTTCGTTGCGGGAAGCTTCCCAACGTAAATTCTGAATTTCCGTCTTTTTATAATTCTCAAGAAAATGAAATCCGAAATAAATCAACGACCAGAAAATAAAAGGCACTGCGCTATTAATTATACTTGCAATGGATTTTACCAAATCTATTTTACTGGAAATTAAATTAAAAGATAATCCCACACCAATATGAACAAAGAAAAAAACAAGGGATAAAACTACACTCGAAAAAATAACAAATAAAATCTGATACAGTAATTTTATTTTAAGAATACTGTTTTTAAGAATTACTAACCGGTAAACTTGAGTTAGAATTATACCGGTTGGAAATCCCAAAAAATAAATTAAAAAATCTTTTGCGCTGGCGTTATAACTTAAACCGAAAAATAAAATATTTAAAATAACATAAACGAGCCATCCGGTAATCTGACAGGTCCAATATATTTTTTGCTTTTTTCCCACAATAATTTCAACTAAAAATACAATTTTATTAATGGTTTTTATAAATAATGTTGATGAGTGGCTAAATTCGGTTATCAGTTATCGGTTAACAGTTATAAGGTTATAAGGTTACAAGGTTATAAGGTTATAAGGTTATAAGGCTATACGGATAACATATAACGGATAACGGTTAACCAAAGCGCGAAACGCGCCTACGGTATATTCATATATTTGTGCGTTTGCAATGAAACCATCCATTTTTGGTGTTGCTTTACAAATTCAACAATTTCCGGCATAATTTCGTTTCGCTTACTCCATTCAGGCTGCAGAAACAATAAACATTTAGCAGAAACTTTTTGCGCCTGTTCTTCGGCCCATTTAAAATCGTTTTTATTAAAAATAATTATTTTCAATTCATGTGCCTTCTCATAAATTTCTTTTAATGGAGCCATTGTTTTTTTGGGAGATAAACAAATCCAATCCCATTTTCCGCTTAAAGAATAAGCTCCCGATGTTTCGATAAATGTTTCAATTGATTTTATTTTTAGTTCCTCTGTAAAATAATTTAAATTATAAATCAAGGGCTCACCTCCGGTAATTACAACTGCTTTTGCTCCTGAAGCCAAAATTTTTTTAATAATATCATCTGTTTTTATTAAAGGATGAACCGAAGCGTCCCAACTTTCTTTTACATCACACCAATGACAACCAATATCACATCCGCCAATTCTAATAAAATAAGAAGCTTTACCGGTATTAAATCCCTCGCCTTGTATAGTATAAAAATCTTCCATTATAGGCAAAAGCCGGCCTTGTTCTAACAGAACTTTTTGATTTTCATCCAAACTTAAAACATCGTATTTCACAGCCCGCAATTTAGGAGTTTTATTTCTGTTTTCGCACGGCTAAATTTTGTAATTTTACAGAATGAATATTGGAATAGTTTGTTATCCTACATTTGGAGGAAGCGGAGTTGTGGCAACTGAATTAGGTAAAGCGCTCGCGCAAAAAGGACATAAAGTTCATTTTATGGCCTACAATTTGCCATTCAGATTAAATGCCTTTAACGAAAATGTTTTTTATCATGAAGTAAGTGTCAACGATTATCCTTTGTTCGAATACCAACCCTACGAATCGGCATTGGCGAGTAAAATTGTAGATGTAGCGATGTACGAAAAATTAGATGTGTTGCACGTGCATTACGCCATTCCGCACGCATCGGTTGCTTATTTAGCACAACAAATTTTAAAATCGAAAAAAATATTTTTGCCATACATTACCACTTTACACGGAACCGATATTACTTTAGTAGGAAGAGATCCTTCCTTTGAACCGGTAATTCGTTTTTCGCTCAATAACAGCAACGCCATTACTTCGGTTTCTGAAGATTTAAAAAAAGAAACGCTTTCGGTTTTTAAAATTGATAATAAAATTGATGTCATTCCTAATTTTATTAACCTCCGCGACTATAATAAAAAATTTAATTCTTGTCAGAAACATATTTACGCGCCCAACAACGAAAAAATAATGGTGCACGTTTCTAATTTCAGAAAAGTTAAACGTGTGGAAGATGTTTTAAAAGTATTTGAAAAGGTGCGAAAACAAATTCCCACCAAGTTAATTTTAGTGGGCGACGGGCCTGAACGCCCCGCCATAGAAAAATTGTGCCGCGAATTAAATACCTGCAACGATATTATTAGTTTAGGAAGAATTAACGACCCGATTGAAATTTTAAGCATTGCCGATTTATTTATTTTACCCAGCGAAACCGAAAGTTTTGGTTTATCGGCATTAGAAGCAATGGCCATGAAAGTTCCTGTTATTTCAACCAATACCGGCGGTTTGTCAGAAGTGAATATTAACGGCGTAACCGGTTTTACCAGCAAGGTTGGCGATATTGATGAGATGGCGGCGAATTCGTTAAAACTTTTACGCGACGAAAAATTACTGACTCAATTTAAAAACAACGCCCATAAACAAGCCGAAAAATTTGACATCAGCATTGTATTGCCGCTCTACGAAAAACTATATGATAAAGTGGTGAAAAAAGAAATGGCTTAGTAAGAAAGTTATGCGTTATCAGTTACACGTTATTCGTTTGTGTTATTTCTTATTCCACTTCCGTTATTCTTAAAGACTTATCCATTCTAACTCCCCTCACCGTATCTTTTAAAGTACAGCATTCATTAACCGGGTCATGTTCAAAAAACAAAACCCATTTATTATCACAAGCTGTTTTTAAAAATTCTTGTTTTTCATTAAGGGTTAATAGCGGTCTCACATCATACCCCATCACATACGAAATAGGTAAATGTCCCACCGATGGAATTAAATCAGCCATAAAAGCTATTTTAGTTCCTTTATAATCTATTATGGGAATCATCATCGCCTCGGTATGGCCAAAAACTTCTTTTACTTTCATTCCCGGAAATAATTCTTCGCCATCACCGATAAATTTTAATTGTCCGCTTTGCTCTATTGGTAAAATATTATCTTTTAAAAAACTTGGTTTCTCACGCGAATTCGGATTTACTGCCCAGTCCCAATGTTTTTGATTGCTCCAATAAGTTGCATTTTTAAAAGCAGGTTCCAGTTT
>JAHEYG010000123.1 GCA_023251725.1 Sphingobacteriaceae bacterium
ATGGCGTGGTAAAATCCGGAGAGGATGGTAAATTTCTTTATATTAGTTACGATATGATTGTTCCTTTTTTAGTGGAAGCCGTTAAACAATTAAAATCACAAAACGATACTTTAAAACAACAAGTGAGCGATTGCTGTAAAAGCAATAACGGCAATCATAACGGTCAGAGAACAATGAACGCTAATAGTTTAGCCGATAATAGTTCTTCAGAATCGTTTTTATTGCAAAACACGCCTAATCCTTTTCGCAGGGAGACTACTATTAAATATTTTATAGCCGAAAAAGAGGCTGTTTCTTCAATGTTAATTTTCGATATGAACGGTAAACTTTTAAGAACATTTAAATTAAATGGAGCCGGTAACGGAACAATGATTATCAATAGCAACGATTTTCAGCCCGGAATGTATTTTTACAGCCTTATCATTAATAACAAGGAAATTGACACAAAAAAAATGATTTTAACCGAATAATTTGAATATTAAAAAAAATTTACTATCTTTAATATGAAGAATTTTAAATATATTTTATTTGCATTGGTTTTAAAAGCAAATATTTTTAATTGCAAAGCGCAATTACCACCAAGCGATCCGGCTTACGCCATTACTTTCGGCGATGATTTTAACGACACTACCGGTTATTTTGGGAATAACATTGACACTAGTAAATGGTTAACGCGTCCGCCTTGGAATATTGGTTCTACTAAAACAGTTTTTCCTTATTTAGCCGATTCAGCAAATATCCCGGTAACAAGATACGACACAATGTATGTTGCGGGGTATAATTTATATTATCCTAAAGACACTAATAATATCCATGTAATTCCGGGTTCTCCAGGGGTCTGTCGTTTAATAGCTAGAAGGGGTCCATTTTTAACAGATTATTATACATATCCATTTCCTTGTACTTCGCCTGCTTGTGTCGGTCAATATTGTTTTGATCCATTGAACCCTACTACATCCGCATGTTTTAAACCGATTCAAACGAATTTTGAATATTCTAACGGTTCACTTTGTTCAAAGCGATTTTTAAGATACGGATATTATGAGATGAGATTCAGACTTCCAAATCTTCCGCCTCCAGATACAGCCCATAATTTTTTGCCTACATGCTGGTTATTTAGCAGTGCCTATCCTCGACAGCCGATAGTTGCAGGGCATGATGAAATTGATATTTTTGAAATTGATATGTCTTCGTCATTTCCAACAAGCCATTACGATTATACCAGCAGTTTGTATTATGGAAACCAAAATAGTAAAATTCCCGGAAAAGATTCTTTAGATATTAAGGACTTCAACCCAGGATTAGCCAGCGTAACTCCCAATATATGGCATACGGGCTCAGTTTTTTGGGATAAAGACTCGATTACTTTTTTTTATGACGGTATTAATACAATTACGAGAAAAAATGTTGTTTTTCAAACGAACCCATCTTATACATGGCACGGAGATAGTTTATGGCCAATGCGAGCCTTTATAGAGGCTTTTCTTCCAAATCCTTTTATTTGGCAACATCCGTCCGGGTTTGGTCAACGGGTTGATACCGCTCAAATGCAATTGCCTTTTGTTTACGAAATTGATTATTTTAATGTCTGGCAATTAAAGTCCGATTGCAGTAACAACAAAGTATATTTAAATACTTCAACTCCAACTTTTAATAGTAAGTTATATAAAAGTCTCACTGTAGGAGGTACAGGTGGAAATGCTGATTTCACCTTAAGCGGTAAAGCTTCAGCTTTAGGAGTTGATTATGTTTTATTAGATGAGGGTACAACTATTGGCAATAACATAGAGTTTTATGCTCAAATATTAAAATGCCCCGAGAATGTTGTTGATTATACAAACAAATTAGAATCATCACCCCCAAGTGGCCTTACGCAACGCACAAAACGCTAATAATATGAAAAAAACAATTTTAATATTATTTTTTATAGCTACTGTAGTAAGTACTTATGGTCAATTAAGTTTTGACGAACGTAATTGGGTTATTGGAAGATATTCTGGTACGGTAAAAAAGACTTCTCCAACGATAATGTGCCCTGCAGGAATCGATATTACAAAAAAAACGGCAGATACATCACATATAGTTGTTTTGGATAGCTCATCCTGTATTCAACCAAGTTGGTCGTTGGTTTCTTTTTGTAATTATTTGGAAGTTTATACCGACAGTACTTTAAGAGGCGGGAACATTATTTATGGTCGACTTTATAGTACCGATAGTTTGCATTTGGATTTTCCAATTGGAGGCGCTTTTCCATATAATATGTCGTATAGAATGCTTAAGGTAAAAAGTTATTACATTACTGCGGGCATAAACGAACTAAAAAATACTGAGAATAATATTTTAATTTACCCAAACCCTTGCAGTGAAAAATTATTTGTAAAAAATATTGCCTATACTGAAATAAAAAAATATTCGTTGTTAAGTATTGAAGGGAAAGAAATTTCCTTTAAAGCAATTGGTAAAGAAGAATTTGATGTAAGCGATTTGCCTGCGGGTTTGTATTTTTTGCAATTGCAAACTAAGGAAGGGGTTTTAACTAAGAAAATTGTTATTAGCAGATAATGAATAAATTGATTAAAATATTTTCGTTTTTACCTGTAATAATACAATCACAGATTGTTATAGTTGGTGACACCACATCAGCTTTTATTTATTATAACAGAATAAATGTTAATGTTCCGCCTGCTTCTTGGTCAACAACTTCCCTTTCAATAGATGTTGACGGGGACAATATAAAAGATTTTACCTTTTCTTCTTCTCATAGCCAATCTCCTTCACATTATCATATTTCATACGCTTGCAATGCGCTCAATGGCTTTGAACTGGTTGCTACAGCCACTGCTCCAGGAGTTATAGATACAATTGGTTTAGGAACGCCGATAGATTACACTTTAAATTGGAAAAATACGGCCTACATAATGTATATTTATTCCCAAAATCCTCCGCCTCCATGGGGTGCAGGAACGAGTACTCTTGGTTTATTTAAAACGGGAAAATATTATTTTGGTTTCAGAAAAAAAATTATGAACGATACCATTTACGGATGGTTTTATGTTACAGGTTACGGAGGAGTTATTTCTTATGCTATTGAAAAAAACTGTTCATACTTTTCTCAATTAGCTGTGTCCACAACCTCAAATTTAATTTGTAGTAACGAAACTGTAACTCTAAATGTAACGGGAGCAAGTTCATACACGTGGTCTTCGGGCAGCACCGGTTCTGTGGTTATTGTAACCCCAACAGCTACTACTACCTATACAGTTAGCGGTTCAACTACAACCGGATGTATATTAAATTCTACATTTACTCAAAGTGTAGACGCTTGCGCCGGGATAAACGAACTAAAAAATATTGAGAATAATATTTTAATTTATCCAAATCCGTCTAGCGAAAAATTATTTGTAAAAAATATTGCAAATACTGAAATAAAAAAATATTCACTTTTAAGTATCGAAGGCAAAGAAATTTCTTTAAAACAAATCGGCAAAGAAGAATTTGATGTAAGCGATTTGCCTAAGGGTTTGTATTTTTTACAATTGCAAACTAAGGAAGGAGTTTTAACTAAGAAAATTATTGTTGGCAGGTAAACTAAATTAAAAATCAATAATTATCTGTGTATTCAGAATAATTTGTTTGTCCGACATAACGTTTACGATGCGTATAATAAAATTCGTTTAATATTTCGTTTACGTAATCGTTGTGAGATTTATCTTTTTCAACGTAATAATTGGTGCTAATAATATTTATTTTAGTTTGAATGGGTTTTTTGGTTTCGCCTACAAAAGCGTATGTCCATTTCTCTAACTCTGCTTTGGCATCCACACGTTTAAAAATATAAATTTTTCCTTTCTCGTATTTATTTTTAGCCTCGTACGCCGAAATTAATTCAATGGAATCGGGTTTGTTTTTTTCACCCGCGTTTTGGTAAGATTTTTCGCTTTCCAAAGAACTTAATATTTCTGCTTCACAAAATAATGATTGAGTTAAATACTTTTTATCAAAAAGATTGGTTTGCTTTACGCGCTCCAGTTCGGTATACAAAGCCACACGGGTTTGTTTTAACTTACTAAAATATTTCCAAATAGTATCGTTCACATTAACTCCTTGCTCCAATAAATTTATGTATACAGGAAATAAAACCGAATTATTTTTTGTTTTTAAAAGTTTACTGAAAAAAGTTTTAACGAAGGCGTCGGTTTTATAAAATGGCGATAATAAAAAAGCATAATCAACAATCACCGGCCGGTACTCAGGTTCATTTGACGATTCATCCGAAATATTATTATCTTCCTTTTTATTATTTCTTAAACTTATTTCCAACGACTTTTTAAGGTCTTCCAGCGATTTTGAATCGTTGTTTTTTGAAGTATTGTCGCTATTACTTACAGCATTGAATCTTTTTAGTTCGTAATTGGCTTCTGTTAAAATATTATCTTTTTGAACAGAGTATGTAGCTGAAGAAAGTATTTTTTTATTAATCATTTGCGCGAGCAGTTGATACACCGGTAATTTATATTCTTCGAAATGACTTAGGTTAAGGAATCCAGGAAAAAAAGCCCTGCATAATTCAAGCGAATCGTAAAACACCGAAAACACATCGGTTACCACTCCTTCATTACCTACCAAAGGAGGCTCTTTGCCCAATAAATCAAATATTGCCTTGTACGATTTTTGAGTTCGTAAATAACCCAAACCTTTTACCACACAAATTTGCAAATAGCTGCTATCGCTATACTGATTATATAAATTTTTATATGGCTCAATAATTTTTTCGCTTTCTAAAACACCACCGTTCACCAATAAAGCCGCACGACTTTGATCGTTTATTTTTACAAAATCTTTGCTCTGAACCAAAGAAAGAAAATCATTCAGATATATTTTTTCAAATGCAATACCAGCCAATGAAATATTAGCCCGCGAACGAATGGTTGTATCGTTACTACACAAATCTTGAATTAACAACTTGAATTTATTTTCAAAAATATTTTTCCCAATAATGCTATCAACCGGTTTAAACGAATTAATAAAATCTTTGGTCCACCCCTTTAAACCAATAGTAGAATCGTAAGGCGCAGCCACCGAATAAAAAACTCCACTCTTAAAAAAATTAATGTATTTAATAGCTTTGGCCGAAGCGGTATCTCTAAAAATTAATTCATAACGATAAATTCCGTTTTCATCGGTAATTTTTTCGTTGGTTATTGCCATTGATGAATTCTTCAACATATTTTTACGAATGTTAGCCATCACCTCTTTTTTATCGCGATAATCGTAATCGTTAAACTTTTCGTATTCGATATTTACATGTTCTGAGGAAGAAGGAGAAAAATAAAATTTATTTTGGTAAGAATAATCGAAGGTGGGCGCTTTTGTACTCTTATCTTTATTTTTAATTTTTTTTGCTTTTTCATATTCCTCATTCACCGCTTCGTCAATCACATTGGCACTATTATCGCTTAATTCATCTTTAACTGTAAACGCGCAAACTTTATCGGTAACGATTTTCATTTCATTCACATAATTAAAATCAATAAGGCTAAAGGATTTAAAAAAATCGTTCGAAAAATTTAATTTATCATTCCCAATGGCAAACACCAAATAGTAATGAATGCCTTTAATAATTAATTTGGCACAAAATTTTTGTTGCTTTGAATTCGAAGCCGAAAATTCGATACAGGGAAATCCCTGATCAGATTTTAATTTCCGATCTGTCTTTTCCTTAAAATCAAAATTTCTGAGAACATTATTAGCCATTACATTTAATTCGAAAGTGTCTTCTTCAATGGTTGAAAAATCGTTGTAGTAAGCCTGAATGATTCCATAAAAAGTTTGTGAAGGTTTATCGTATGCAAATAAACTTTCGGCTTTACCGATGCTTTGACTTCCCAACGCTTTTTCATAAAAATACTGAGCGGGTACATTTACTGAAAATCCCTTGGTGAGAGGCGAAAATGTTTTAATTCCCGAATTTCGGTTAGTAAACTGAATAGAACTAAAAAACGGCTTGGCATCATTGCTCTTTACATATTCGCCTTTTCCTCCCAGCTTAAAAATTATCACTTCGAGATCGCTTATAAAAATATGGTAGCGTTGCAAATCGCCGCGACGTGTTTGATTTATAATATCGTAACCCAACAAACCGGTATTGGATTTTATTTCGGTTTTTGAAAT
>JAHEYG010000124.1 GCA_023251725.1 Sphingobacteriaceae bacterium
TTTCGGCGAGAAAACAATTTTTTCCGAACTGTGGCAAAATGCCCTTTACGGGGAGAATAAGAGCCATAAAAAATCAATTAAAGTTTAATATTGGATGAAATTAACGTTTTTTTTCAAATGACCAGCCAACCAATTTTAAGTTCGCTGCGTCTTGTTATATAAGAGGCAAACATTAAATTATGAATACAGCTATACTTTACCAATCATATAATTATGAAAACCGCAAAAAGTGTAGCGTTATGTGCAATGATAATTGTACAAACTGTAAAAGGCCAAAACAACAATCATAAAATTTATCTTGAGGCAGATTTATGCGCCGGCATTCAGCAAACTTCGTTTGTGAGTGGCGTAAGCGGTGCCATTGGTTTTTTTCTCACCAAAAACCACAGCTTCGATATTAGAGCTAAAGAACTTTTTAATTTTTCTGATCAAAATATTATTGGTCCCATTACATTTAACTACCGCTATAATTTTAATAACGGGTTATTTATCGGAGGCGGATTTGCGCATCATCACGAAGTAACTCCAAGTATTTATATTCCTCATCCTGTAGAAGCAGCCATGGGAAGCCATAGAGATATTTTTCACCGTACCGGAATGGATGTTGAGGTGGGATATAATTTTAGAGCATTCGCAAAAAAAGGATTTTTCAGCATTATTTATCCATGTGCCAATGTGGTTGCTACATTTATGTTTATAGATCAGGGATTTAATCCATTGATAACCGCTAATGTTGGGATAAGAATAGGGTTGAAAAAATTTAATTAGAAATTGTATTAATTCCTACTAAATTAGTAGTATATTTGTGATAATATGCTGCAAAAGAAAACTAAATATGCCATAAAAGCCTTGCTGGCACTGGCCAAAGACTATAAAGAGAATAAACCCAAACGCATAGCAATAATCGCGAAAGAAGAAAAAATTCCACGAAAATTTTTGGAAGCGATAATGCTTGAACTTCGTCACCATGGTTATGTCGACAGCAAATTGGGTGCGCATGGCGGATATTTTTTAGCCAAGCATCCCGAAGAAGTGATGCTGAGTAATGTGATACGATCTACCGGCGGCCCAATAGCTTTATTGCCTTGCGTGAGCTTAAATTTTTATGAATCGTGCAACGAATGCAAGCACGAAGAAACCTGCGGATTAAGAGATGTGGCGCTTGACGTGAGAGAAGCCAGCATAAAAATTCTTTCAAAAACAAGTTTAGCTGATATTATTAAACGTGAAAGGAAACTCGAATTAAAAGTAAAAAATCAGTAATATCAATGGATTCAGACGCCTATTTCCTATCAATATTATAGGATATAAAAAAATAAATTAATTTTTCCTTGCATAATTAAAACGCAATACCGTAATTTGCACCGTTAAAATGAAAAATAAAATAAATAATCTGTCAGGTGCGCACTCTACTTCGGGGATGTTGTGGATGCGTTGCTGCAATTCATGCTTTTGCGAGATAGGATATTTTATGGAATAAATTTTACACAAATAGTTTCCGAAAAAACCCTTCCGCTAACACGTGAAGGGTTTTTTTATTACCTATCCCTACCCCGATAGCTATCGGGGCTTCCCAAAGGGAAGGGAAAAAAACAAAAGCGCATTAATCAAATAATTATTAATCACTCAAATCATTTAATCACTATGCAAAGTTTTAGAACCGAAATAGAAAACACATTAGTAGAAAAAGACATTCTTGATCTCGAGAAAAAAATTAGAGAGTTCAAGGAAGGAAAAATTAATGAAGAAAAATTTCGTAGTCTGCGTTTAGCGCGTGGGGTGTACGGACAACGTCAGCAAGGTGTGCAAATGATTCGCATTAAATTGCCTTTCGGAAAAATTTCGGCAAAACAATTAATTCGCATTGCAGATATTAGTGATGAATATTCGAATGGAAATTTACATTTAACAACGCGGCAGGATATTCAGATTCATCATGTAAGTTTGGATAGAACGCCTGAACTTTGGGCGAAGCTCGAACAAGATGATATTACTTTGCGGGAAGCTTGCGGAAATACAGTTCGAAATATTACCGCTTCCGCTGAAGCAGGAATTGATCCGAACGAATTGTTTGATGTTTCGCCTTATGCGAAGGCCGTGTTCAATTATTTTTTAAGAAAACCGTTCGGACAAGAACTCGGGCGGAAAATAAAAATTGCTTTTTCAAACAACGAAAAAGATACAGCTTTCACTTACATTCACGATTTGGGATTTATTCCGAAGCTCAATGAAAAAAACGAAAAAGGATTTAAAGTTTTAATTGGCGGTGGATTAGGAGCACAACCTTTTTTAGCGCAAACTGCTTTTGAATTTTTACCGGAAAATAAAATTATTCCATTTATTGAAACAACACTTCGTGTGTTTGATCGACATGGTGAGAGAGCAAGTCGCCATAAAGCAAGATTAAAATATCTTATTAATAAAATCGGATTAGGAGAGTTTTTAAAATTAACTAAGGAAGAAGAAAAAGCAATTCTCCATAAAAAAGTGGTTATTGTTTCTGAAAAAACAGAAGCAGAAATTAAATTTAAAACACAATTACCGAACCAACTTCATTCGGTGAATATTTCAAAATATAAAATTTGGTTAGATACAAACGTATTTCAACAAAAACAGAAAGGATATTTTGGTGTGTATATAAAAGTTCAACTAGGAAATATTTCTTCTGTTAAAGCAATCGAATTAGCTAAAGTTGTCAAACTATTTTCTAATTCAGATGATGTACGCATCACCATTAATCAGGGCTTTTTATTGCGCGATGTTAGCAAGGAAGAATTGATATTTTTATTTTACGAATTATCGCAATTACAATTAGCTACCCCCGGATTTGATTCGGTGGGAGATATTACGGCTTGTCCGGGTACAGACACTTGTAACCTTGCCATTTCTAACAGCACGCATATTTCTGTTGAATTAGAAAAAGTTATTTATGCTGAGTTTCCGGAATTAATTTACAATCATGATATAAAAATAAAAATTAGCGGCTGTATGAATTCTTGCGGACAACACGGTTTGGCACAAATTGGTTTTCATGGCAGTTCTTTTAAAGTGGGCGATAATGTAATTCCAGCTTTACAGGTTTTATTGGGGGGTGGAACAATTGGAAATGGCGAAGGAAGAATTTCTGATAAAATAATTAAAGTAGCCAGCAAACGCGCGCCGGATGTTTTGAGAAAATTATTTTCCGATTTTGAAAAAAATTCTGTCGAAGGGGAATATTTTAATTCTTACTATGATAAACAAGGCAAAGATTATTTTTATCAGCTGCTAAAACCTTTAGGAGATAATAGTACGTTAACACAAGAAGAATTTTTAGATTGGGGACAAAACGAAAAATTTGCAACCGCAATTGGTGTTGGAGAATGTGCCGGTGTTGTAATTGATTTAGTAAGCACTTTATTTTTTGAGGCAGAAGAAAAATTGGCTTGGAGCGCCGAAGCTTTTGAAAATGCACAATGGGGCGATAGTATTTATTATTCTTATGCAGCGTTTATTAATTCCGCAAAAGCTTTATTGCTCGAAAAACAAATTCATGTCAATACGCAACATGTATTGATTACAGATTTTGATAAACATTTTATCGAAACAAAAGCAATAAAATTAAATACAAGCTTTAAGGAACAGATTTTGCAAATCAATAAAAACGAGCCGTCAAAACAATTTGCTGAAAATTATTTTGCTGAGGCCAATGATTTTGTAAATCAGGTAAAAAAATGCAGAAAAACACAAATTTTAATTTTAAACAACTAAAAAAAACCGTTAACCGATAACCTTATAACCTTTCACAATGAAAAAACCAATTTATCCAAAATTAACTCTTGTAGGCGCTGGTCCGGGCGATGTAGATTTAATTACCGTAAAAGGCATTAATGCCGTAAGCGAAGCAGATGTAATTTTATACGACGCTTTAGTGAACCGCGAAGTTTTTAAGTACGCGCCAATTGATGCGCTAAAAATATTTGTTGGTAAAAGACGCAATCAACACGAATACACACAGGAACAAATTAATTCGCTCATTGTTGATTTGGCATTTACCCACGGCAATGTGGTGCGGTTAAAAGGCGGCGATCCTTATGTTTTTGGGAGAGGAAACGAAGAAATTAAACATGCCGAATTATTTAATATTGAAACGCAATTTATTCCCGGCATCTCAAGTTCAATTGGTGTTGCTGGTTTAGTTGGTATTCCGGTTACTCATCGCGGGGTGAGCGAAAGTTTTTGGGTTATTACCGGAACTACTCGCGAAGGAAAATTATCGAACGATATTTTTGATGCAGCAAAATCAAACGCCACCGTTGTAATTTTAATGGGCGTTCATAAATTAAAAAAAATTACCGAAGTGTTTAAAAAGCAAAATAAAGAAAACACAGCAATTGCAGTTATTCAAAATGGTTCTTTGCCCAATGAAAACTATGCTTTGGGAACGATTGATACTATTGTTGAAATTGTTGAAGACGCCGGAATTTCTTCACCCGCCATAATAGTAATTGGCGATGTGGTGAAACAACACAATGATTTCCCAATAGAATTAACGAACTGGAAATATTTATTGAATTAAAGTGGAAACAAATACTAAAAATAAATTATTCCCTGTATTTCTTAAATTGGAAAATTTTCGTGTGCTTATTGTGGGTGGCGGAAAAGTGGCGCACGAAAAGGTTTCTGCTATTTTAAACAATAGTCCTCAAACGCAAATTACATTGGTGGGAACTACTATTAGTGAAGAAATAAAACAATTTGCAAATGCGTTTTCTAACCTTCATTTAAATCAGCGTTCTTTTTCCGAAACAGATTTAAATGAAATTGATTTGGTAATTTCTGCGATTAACAATAAAGAAACAAGTTTAGAAATAAAACGACTGGCGCAGCAAAAAAATATTTTAACCAACGTAGCGGATACCCCGGAGCAATGTGATTTTTATTTGGGATCAATTGTTCAAAAGGGAAACGTAAAAATTGCTGTTTCCACCAATGGAAAATCTCCCACGATTGCAAAGCGAATCCGCGAAACGCTCGATGAATCTTTTCCTCAGGAAATAAATGAATCTATCGATAACCTTACTAAAGTTCGTTCGTATTTAAGCGGCGATTTTAAAGAAAAAGTAATTCAACTTAATAAGATTACTTCCGTTTTATCTAAAGAAGGAGGCAATAAAAAGAAAATCAGCAAAAAAAGAATTTGGATTTATAGTGTAACCACACCCGTACTTTTACTCGCAGGGTATTTAATTTGTGAGTATTTACCACCGGAAGTTTTAGGAGGATATGCGTACCGGTTATCTCAAAACATTGATTCAACAATTTTAATTTACATTTTGGCCGGATTCACCGCGCAGATGATTGATGGCGCCTTGGGAATGGCTTATGGTGTTACGGCAACAAGTTTTTTATTATCAGCCGGTGTTCCACCCGCCGCATCCAGCGCAAGCGTGCACGCATCCGAAATATTTACCAGCGGCGTATCAGGACTAATGCATTTAAAATTCGGCAACGTAAATACAAAATTATTCCGCAGTTTATTAATTCCCGGAGTAATCGGAGCAATTTTGGGCGCCTACATATTAACTTCACTCGAAGAATATAATTATATCATTAAACCAATTGTTTCGCTCTATACAATATTTTTAGGCTTAGTAATTATTTTTAAGGCATTAAAAAAAGATAAGATACGCGAAAAAATAAAACGCATTTTTCCATTGGCGTTTATTGGTGGATTTTTAGATTCTATTGGCGGAGGTGGTTGGGGACCGATAGTTTCATCAACCTTAATTGCTAAAGGCAGAAACGCGCGTTATGCTATTGGTTCAACCAATCTCACCGAATTTTTTGTTTCGCTGGCGAGTTCATTAACTTTTTTCACTATCATAGGATTAACACATTGGATAATTATCGCCGGCTTAATTATTGGTGGTGTAATTGCTGCACCTATTGCAGCTATTCTTGCGAATAAAATTCCCACCAAAACAATTATGCTCTTAGTAGGAGTGGTGGTGATTATTGTAAGCTTAAAAAGATTATTATTTTAAAATAAATTATGAGAACTACAGATATAGCGATTATAGGTGCCGGTCCGATTGGATTATTTGCAGTGTTTGAATTGGGATTATTAAAACTGCG
>JAHEYG010000061.1 GCA_023251725.1 Sphingobacteriaceae bacterium
TATTTGGAACAGCTTGTCCTTCTTTTCCCTGAAAACCATTTTCAATTAACCAACGGCGCACAAATTCTTTACTCAATTGTTTTTGCTCTTCGCCTTTAGCCTGACGGTCGGCGTACCCCTCTGCATAAAAATATCTTGAAGAGTCGGGTGTATGAATTTCATCCATCAAACACACTTCGCCGTTATATAAACCAAATTCGTATTTTGTATCTACTAAAATTAATCCCATTTTATTGGCAATTTCTTGTCCGCGTGCATATAACGCCCTTGTGTATTTTTCTAATTGCACATAATATTTTTCTTCTACAATTCCCTGTTTCAAAATTTCTTCCCTGCTAATATCTTCATCATGACCTTCACTTGCTTTTGTTGTGGGAGTAATAATGGGTTCAGGTAATTTATCGCTTTCTTTTAATCCCTCTACTAATTTCACTCCGCACAATTCTCTTTTACCCGATAAATAAGTTCGCGCTGCGTGCCCCGATAAATATCCGCGAATAACCATCTCCACTTTAAAAGGCACACACATTTTACCAATGCTCACATTAGGATGCGGTGTTGCCAATAACCAATTAGGAACAATATCTTTTGTAGCATTCAGAAATTTTTTCGCAATTAAATTTAATACCTGTCCTTTATATGGAATTCCCCTCGGTAAAACCACATCAAAAGCACTGATGCGGTCACTCGCAACCATTACTAAATATTTCCCCTCTATGTTATAAACATCGCGCACTTTACCCTTGTAAACATTTTTTTGATTGGGAAATTTAAAATTTGTTTCTGTTAATGTGTTCATTTTTCTGTTTCTTGTTTTGTTTTTAATGTTGCGCGTTTTTTAATTTCCTGCTTTCGGTTTCATAAAGTGGCGAGAAGATCGCAAAACTTAATTCTGCATTCTTAATTCTAAATTCTTAATTAATAGTCAATCGTCCATGTTGTTAATCCCTGTTCGGTAAATTTAAATGGTTGCACTTTTCCGCCTAAAGTTTCCAGTGCCCGTGCTACTTTTATTTTTGTGAAGTACGGACAAAAGAAAAACATAAATCCTCCTCCACCGGCTCCTGAAATTTTTCCGCCTGTTGCGCCGTTTTTTAGTGCTGTATCGTAAATATTATCAATTAACGAATTGGTAATTGAATGCGCCATGTCTTTTTTATTTTTCCATCCGAAATGTAAAATGTCTCCCAGCTTATTAAGTTCTCCTTGCAATAAACAATCTTTCATTTGATTGGCCTGCGCTTTTAAATTATGCATCGCTTCCACCGATTTTTCATTCTTATTTTTTACATTTTGTACTTGCTCGTTAATAATGGCGGCCGACATTCTTTGTGTTGCCGTAAAATACAACAACAAATTAAATTCCAATTCGTAAAGTACCTCCGGTTTTAATTTAAGCGGATTAACAATCACCTTATCGTTCGCTAAAAATTCAATAAAATTTATTCCGCCAAAAGTGGCGGCGTACTGATCTTGTTTTCCGCCGGCCATTTTTAAATCAACACGTTCAATTTCATAAGCCAAATGCGCAATGTCGTATTTCTCCAATGGTAATTTTAACCATTCAATAAATGTTCCGAGTAAAGAAACAACTATTGTTGATGACGTTCCTAATCCAGAACCTTGTGGCGCTTCGATGTAAGATGTTAATCGAAATGATAATGGTTTTAAATTAAATTGTTTTATCACGCGGTTGTAAACGCCAATAAACAATTCAAACCCTTCTACTAATTCTAAATTTGATTTTGATTCGAGTACAATACACTTATCGCTTCCGTCGATACATAATTCTATTTTTCCATTGTTCAATGGTTCCAGCGAAGCGTAGGCATACAAATCAATGGCTGCATTTAAAATGGCGCCTCCATAAATATCGGAGTAAGGCGAAACATCCGTGCCTCCGCCCGCTAATCCAATCCGCAATGGTGCCTTACTTCTAATAATCATAAAAAAAACTAATCACTAAACTCTAATCACTAATCACTTTTACTACTTCATATTTACAAACTGCAAAGGAACATCATAATTTCCTTTATGGCATAATGAAATCACGGCCTGCAAATCATCAATTTTTTTACTGCTCACCCGAATAATGTCATCCATCATTTGGGCACTCACTTTTATTTTACTGTCTTTAATATCTTTAAATATTTTTTTTGAGGCTTCTTTATCAATTCCCTGCCTCACTTTTATTTCTTTTTTAATCAGCGGTCCGCTCGGATAATGTTCTTTACTTTCGTCGAGCGAACGCGGGTCTAAACCTTGTTTTATCATTCGGCTATGAATGCTGTCAACAATTGCGCGAAGTCGCATATCATTTTCGGTTGCAATATTTATTATCAAATCTTTTTTATTTAATTCAACGGTGCTTTTGCTATCGCGAAAATCGAAACGGTTTAAAATTTCGCGTTTAGCAACGTTAATAGAATTATCCAATAACTGCGGATCAACTTTACTGGTTATATCAAACGACGGCATAAATATTTTGTAAATCACGAACAACACTAATTGCAAACACAGTTTAGTGAAAATTAGTGTGATTGGTGGCTCAAATTTAGTAAATAACTTAAAGTTTGGGTAACAGATTCTCATAATTTTATTGATATTTATTGGAATTCATCAACAATTTAAATTCCTTCGTACGAAACTAAAATAATGCTTAATTTTAGTGGGAATAATTAAAAACGTATTTGAAAAAAATAATTATACTCGGCGGCGGTTTTGCGGGATTGCGATTGGCACGTGAACTAAAAAACAGCGCGTATGAAATTTGGTTATTCGATAAAAATAATTTCTTTTCTTTTCAGCCTTTGTTTTATCAGGTGGCTACTTGCGGATTGGAACCCAGCTCTATTTCTTTCCCCTTAAGAAAAGTTTTTCAGAATTACAAAAACTTTCATGTAAGAGCGGCAGAAGTTTTAGAAATAAATTCCCAACAAAATAAAATTATTAGCAGCATTGGCGAATTTAATTACGACTACCTGGTAATTGCCACCGGAGCAACCACTAACTTTTTTGGGAATAGCTCTGTCGAAAGAAATGCCATTCCCATGAAAGCTGTTAATGAAGCTTTATTTTTAGGAAATAAATTACTACAAAATTTTGAAGATGCTTTATCAGCCAATGACGAAGATAAAAAAGCACTATTAAATATTGTTGTGGTTGGCGCCGGACCAACCGGCGTAGAAATTTCGGGCGCTTTGGCGGAAATGAAAAAATATATTTTACCAAAAGATTATCCCGAAATTGATTTTAAAGCCATGAATATTTATCTGGTAGAAGCCGGTACTAAAACACTCGGTGCATTTTCGGAAGTGGCTTCCAAAAAATCAAAACAATATTTAGAAAAACTCGGCATTAACCTTTACACCTCAACAACCGTTAAAAATTACGACGGAAATATGGTTGAATTAGGAACAGGAAAATTAATTCCAACAAAAACAGTAATATGGGCCGCCGGCGTTACCGGAAATATGATTAAAGGTTTATCCGAAACAAGTATTACTAAAGGAAACCGTTTTTTAGTAAATGAAAATAGTTTAATAAACGAAAACAAAAATATTTTTGCCATTGGCGATATTGCACTAATGAAAACAGAGTCTTTTCCAAACGGACACCCTCAGGTAGCAACCGTTGCCATTGAACAGGCCGTGCTGCTCGCTAAAAATTTAAAAAAGACAATACAGAATTTGCCTTTGCAAAAATTTGTTTATAAAGATAAAGGCTCTCTGGCTACCATTGGAAGAAACCGTGCTGTAGCCGATTTACCCTTTATAAAATTTCAAGGCTTTTTCGCCTGGTTATTTTGGATGTTTTTACATTTAATGCTGATTCTAGGCGTTAAAAATAAATTATTAATATTTGTAAATTGGATGTGGAAGTATTTTACATTTGACCAATCGTTACGACTGATAATAAAACCTCGCGATAGCTATCGGGATAAAAAATAAATTATGAACTCTAAAGCCAACGACCCAAAATTAAAAAGCTGGATTGATGTAAAATCGGAAAGCGATTTTCCTATTCAAAATATTCCTTTTGGTTTATATAGCGATAATAAAGTATCACACCACGCCTGTACCGCCATTGGCGAATTTATTATTGACTTATATGAATTACAGCGCCACGATTTTTTAGATGCCTTGGCAATACCCGATAATTTTTTAAATGCCGATTCTTTAAATGATTTAATTGGAATGGGAAAAATAACTACTAACGGTCTGCGTGAAAGGTTATCGGAGTTGCTTCAACACAATAATTTTGAATTACAGGATAATACCGATTTGCATTTTCTCATTATCAAAAAACAAAGCGATGTAAAAATGTTATTGCCTGTTCACATTGGCGATTATACCGATTTTTACAGCAGTATCGATCATGCCACTAATGTGGGAACCATGTTTCGCGATCCGGCCAATGCTTTACTTCCCAACTGGAAACATTTGCCCGTTGGTTATCATGGTCGTGCTTCGAGTATCTGCGTAAGCGGACATTCATTTCATCGACCAAAAGGACAAACCCTTCCCGCAGGTGATACACAGCCTGTTTTTGGAGCCAGTAAATTACTGGATTTTGAATTAGAAACCGGTTTTATCATTGGTAAATCTACTAAGATGGGAGAAAGTGTTACAACCGAAAAAGCCGATGATCATATTTTTGGAATGGTTTTATTTAATGATTGGAGTGCGCGCGATATTCAAACCTGGGAATATGTTCCGCTCGGTCCGTTTTTAGCAAAAAACTTTGCTTCTACCATGTCGCCCTGGATAGTAACTCTCGAAGCACTCTCCCCTTTTAGAACAAAAGGATATGTACAAGAACCGAAAGTGCTGCCGTATTTACAATACAGTGGCGAAAAAAATATTGATATTAATTTAGAAGTGATTATTAAGACAGAAAACAACGATGAGAATACAGTATGCCAATCAAATTATAAATATATGTACTGGACCATGGAGCAGCAATTAGCGCATCACACCGTAAATGGTTGTAATATAAATGTGGGCGACATGATGGCAAGTGGTACCATTAGCGGACCGCTACCCACTGAATATGGAAGTATGTTAGAATTAAGCTGGCGCGGAACAAAGCCCTTAAAAATGAAAGACGGAACCGAACGGAAATTTATAAATGATAAAGACAGTGTAATTATGCGCGGATACTGTAAAAAAGATAATTTAAGAATAGGATTCGGAAACTGTGAGGCGAAAGTTTTGCCGGCTACTTAAGTTCTTAAAAAGCGAAAGAGACTGCTAACAACAGTCTCTTTCAAACAAACCTAACTAACAGGTCTTATAACAAACAAATAGTTTCCTTAATAAAGATACAACCACTTTAGCACTAATTTTGCTTTATTTAGTGACAGGGTGTAATAAATGAGCAAAACTTGTGTTTGACTGAGCTACTGGCTTTGTTTTAATCCTAAAAAAGCTTGTCTTAAATAAAAACACCCTTTTTTACGTCAAATATTCAAAATTGGTCTTATTTTTTCTTTTAATTTATTCTTGTTTTTTACCTTTTTTTAATTAATGTGGCCCGAAACCCTTGGTATCAGTGGTAAAAAAAAGTTATTAAAATGCTACAAATTGTAGCAATCAATTGCTACAAAATGTGCCTACCTTTGTTTACAAGAAAGAAGGAAAGTGAATAACTAAGCGAAAAAGCAAACAAAAAAGGAGCTAAATTTATTAATGTAAGAAGTATAGAGACAAATAATAACCCCAAAAAAAAAGAAAACATGGCAAAAAAATCAGAAGAAGTATTAGAAATGACAGAACCAAACCCGTCCGTACCGGCACGGGCGGGAAAATCAGTTAACGGAGAAAAACTAAAAGCTTTGCAGCTTACGCTGGATAAGTTAGAAAAAACCTACGGTAAAGGCGCCATTATGAAATTAGGCGACAGCGTTATAGAACCTATGGAAGTTATTTCCACAGGCTCTTTAGGTTTAGATATTGCATTAGGCATTGGTGGTTTACCGCGCGGTCGAGTTGTAGAAATATACGGACCAGAATCATCCGGTAAAACAACATTGGCAATTCATGCCATTGCTAACGTACAAAAAGCAGGAGGCATTGCCGCTTTTATAGATGCAGAACATGCCTTTGATCGTTTTTACGCCGAAAAATTAGGTGTAGATACAAGCAGTTTATTAATTTCTCAGCCCGATAACGGTGAGCAAGCACTGGAAATTACCGAAAACTTAATTCGCTCAGGTGCAGTTGATTTAGTGGTGATTGATTCGGTTGCAGCTTTAACACCAAGAGCCGAAATTGAAGGTGAAATGGGCGACAGCAAAATGGGTTTGCATGCGCGATTAATGAGTCAGGCTTTGCGCAAATTAACCGGCACAATTAATAAAACCGGATGTTGTTGTGTATTTATTAATCAGTTGCGCGAAAAAATTGGTATCATGTTCGGTAATCCCGAAACTACAACAGGTGGTAATGCCTTAAAGTTTTATGCTTCGGTGCGTTTGGATATTCGCCGTATTAGTCAGTTAAAAGATGGTGAAACTGTTAGCGGTAACCGTGCAAGAGTTAAAGTGGTAAAAAATAAATTAGCGCCGCCGTTCCGAATGGCTGAGTTTGATATTATATTTGGAGAAGGAATTAGTAAAGTTGGCGAGATAATTGATATTGGTGTTGAAAAAGGAATTGTAAAGAAAAGCGGTTCGTGGTTTAGTTATGAAGATACTAAATTAGGACAAGGACGCGACTCGGTTAAACAATTATTCAATGATAATCCGGATTTAGCGGAAGAAATTGAAAATAAAATTAAAGAAGCGCTGGCTGCCGAAGCTGCTTCTAAGTAAAACGTGTGTCTTGCTTATCCGGCCTGAGGCCTCGGGAGCGGATAAAGCAGGTGAGCCTGGTCGGCGGACAGGTATTTTGTTTTTGAGTTTATGTAAGAAGACCGCTCTGAATTTTCGGAGCGGTTTTTTTTACGATGAATTAATTTGAGTAAAGTCATGAGTAAAATAAATGTAAAAGGAAATGAAATTACTATTATTAGTCACAACAATGGCGACTATATTAGTTTAACCGATATGGTTAGAAATACAGAGAACAATCATGTAATTATTGGAAATTGGTTAAGAAAAAAAGATACTGTGGAATATCTTGGAATCTGGGAGCGTTTAAACAATCCCAATTTTAAACTCATCGATTTCGATGAGTTTAGAATCAATGCAGGATCCAACCGATTTGCACTTTCTCCCAAACAATGGATTGAAAAAACAGATTCAATAGGCATTTTATCAAAATCAGGAAGATACGGCGGAACCTATGCTCACAAAGATATAGCGTTTCATTTTGCAATGTGGCTCAGTCCTGAATTTCAATTAATCATAGTTAAAGAATTTCAGCGTTTAAAAGAAGAAGAAAATAAACATCAAAATCTTCAATGGGATTATCGAAGATTTTTAAGTAAAGTAAATTATCGAATTCACACCGATGCTGTAAAGGAAAATATAATTCCAACACATCCTAATTTAAGTCCTGAAAAAGAGGCTTATGTTTATGCAAACGAAGCCGAAATCTTAAATGTTTCAGTATTCGGAATCACTTCGAAACAATGGCGTGAAGATAATCCGAAAGAAGATCAACAAGGATTTAATATTAGAGATTTAGCAAACATTCCACAACTAACTGTATTAGCAAATTTAGAGAATCTTAACGCACATTTAATTTCAGAGGGTAATTCGCCTAAAGAAAGATTTGAAAAACTTAAAATTGCTTCCATAAAACAACTTAAATCTTTATCTAATTATTCTTTTGCATATCCAATTGAAAGTCCTAACAGTTCGGAAACAAATACATTTAACAGTGTTCAAGAAAAGGCTTTAGAATATAATTTAAAATAAAAACAAAAATTATGAACCACAATTTAAAAACATCAAAATCAATCTACGTTAACGCGAGTTTAGAAAAAGTTTGGAAAGGATTAACTACTCCATCCATTATTAAAGATTATTTATACGGTACCGAAACTGTTACCGATTGGAAACCCGGCAGCGAAATTATTTTTCAGGGAGAATACGAAGGACACAAATACCGCGACAAAGGCGTGATACTCGAAAATATTTTACACCAAAAAATAAGTTACAGTTATTGGAGTGGTTTCTCGGGCTTAGAAGAAAAACCCGAAAATTTCTCGAAAGTAATTTATGATTTGAAACGCGTTGACGATAACACAACTAATTTTACATGGACACAAATTGGTTTCCCCAACGAAGAAAAACAAAAACACAACGAAAACGGCATGGAAGATTTTTTGAAAGGGATTAAGAAAGTTATTGAGGGGGTGAGTTGTGAGATACTCCCACCTAAAGACGATTTTTAGTACTAAATAACTTTTATAATTGCAGCAATTTGTGTTTTATCTTAAAATAATATCTAAGTAAATTCATTTTCTTCTTTTTGCAGTTTTTACCATATATCTCAATTTATTAAAAAAACGTATTTGATTGTAAATAAATAAGATACATAATTAATTGTTTAAACTTGTTAAAATGATTGATTAGGGTTATTTTTATCCTTAATTACTTTAATTTTATACCATAATTACACATTAAAGACCTAATTGCATAATAAAATAAGACATAATGATAAAGATTGAAGAGATAAAAATAAAAGGTTATAAAAATATAGAATGTGCAGAATTGAAGTTGGGTAATTTCAACGTAATTATAGGTGCAAACAACTCAGGCAAATCAAATTTTATCCAAACAATTTCTTTTCTAAATTATATAATAAATTCATCTTTGGATGATGTGCAAAAAAGTTTTTTAAAAGGGTTTGCAACTACTTATTTTAAGGAAATTATTCCAATTATCAACGGCATTAAAGTAAAAGATATTAAAGACTTAAAACGTGATGGCAATATTGAGTTTGAATTAACTTTTTCAAATTCAATTACAAACAGAATATTTATATATTTTCTAGAACTTGAGTGGAGCAGTGATATATTCAAACATGAATATAAAATAAAAAATGAAAGACTAGATGTAAAAGAACCCAACAAGCCGGGACCATCAACAAATATTTTCAATAGAGTTTTTGAAATAGTTAAATACGGAACTGAATTTTCTAAAATGGATGTTATTGAAAAAATTCCAAATCATTTTAGTGTAATTAGGGTTTTGAAAATAATAGCAGAAGTAAAAGAGGACTATAAAGACGCTATTGATTCTTTAAATGAAATTATCAAAACTCCAATATTCTATTTTTCTCATATTGAATTACTAAAAACCGACAAGGACAGAATTAATGCTTTCAATGGAAGGATTGTTTCTTTTGAAATGGAACAAGAAATTATAGCTCTAGAAGAAAGTAAAAAGTGGGATATTTTTAAAGAAGCCGTAAACGATATATTAAATATAGAAGATGCTAATGTCTATCGTTACGGTACAGACCCAAAAAATGATAAAATTCCTTTAACGAAAAGTTTGCTTTTTACTCATCATGGAAAATTTAAAACATTAAATCAGTTCTCTGACGGAACAATTCTGATAATTGCACTGATTACAAAAATATTATCTAGTCAAAATCAATTATTTTTAATTGAAGAACCCGAAAACTCTACTCACCCAAAGGCTTTAGTTGACTTAATTTCTTTTATAAAAAGTTTTTCTGAAAACTCACAATTTATTATAACATCTCATTCTATTGCAATTCTTAATAAAACAAGAATTGAAGATATTATAGCAAGTAGCGTAAATGATAATGGTTATTGTGACTTATACAATATATCTAGCAAAAAGGAGTTAAAAAATAAATTAAAGAAATCTCGTGTTAATTTTAGTGATGAGCTTTTTTTTACTATTGATGATAAAAACGAATTTGAATAAATGGCTAAAGAGATAAATGAGAATTCACTTTTATTCCTTTATGAAGGAGAAACAGAAGCTGAGTTTTATCAAATAATATTCAATAATTATATTCCACCAAGAAAAATAAGAAGAAGTTTTTCTAATCTAAAGGGGATATATAGCTTAAATGACAAAGTAAAAAGTAAAATAGAATCTTATCTTCAAAATAATTCTTTTGTAACATGCAATAACATTCATGTCTTTATCGCGTACGATCGTGAAGGACCCAGAGAAACTGAAACACTTTTAGATTTACAATCTTTAAAATTAAAATATATTTATAAAGACTCTAGAATATCCTCAATTAATGAGATAGTAGCCACTCAAGATTTAGAAAGCTGGTTTTTCCACGATTTGGAAGGTATATATAAATTCTTAAGAGCTCCTAACAATAAAAGGAACCATAATTGCTATAATAACATCGAAGCTACAAACAATAAAATTTTATCAAGTCTCTTTCATAAATTTGATAAACATTATCAAAAAGGAAAGAAAGTAAAGGGTTTCGTTAATCAATTAGATGTTGAAAAAATATTTAATAACGTTCAAGAGCTAAAAGACTCAATAATTATTATTACTAAACTATGTTAATTGTAAATGCAATAAACTGAAGAAAAAATAGTGAAAAATTAGTATAATCTATTCTTGGAAATTATGAGTTTAAAGTACTTGTTATCAAAACCCATTATTGTTTAATCCCTCAATACTTCTTCAACTATATTTTATAAACTGCAGAAATTTTTCTATTTCACCCCAAACAATTTATCCCAAATTTTTTCGTCTTTCAATTTTTTAATCTCATTTGCAAGCGTATCCGATTTTGGCGCCATTAAATGACCTTGCACATCACACATTTCGAAATACAAAGTACTTTTGCAATTACGCCTGATTAACTTTCCAATCTTTCTGTCAGAATTTTCGAGTTGGGTGCACGACGATAAAAGATTTTTCGATTTAATATAATACACCGCCATTTTTGATTCATATGTCAAGCTAAGTTCCTTGTCGTTTATTTTATATTTTCCCGAACAATGTTGTTGGCATTCAAACTCCTCCCCTATTTCGCCACATTTTGCAGGAATAATTTCTATAAATGAACTGTCGTTTAAAAATAATAATTTCGGAAGGTAATCGTTGCTTGCCTGAACAAGTTCGCATTTTGTAGTATCAAGCGGCGGATCATTCATACCATAAACTTTTCCGGCCAATGAAATTTGTAACTGAGTCTCCCCTAATTTGTTTTTGTCGGAACACGACTGAATTATCAAAAGTCCGATTGTAATTAAGAAAATACCAGTTTTTTTCATACCCAATTGTTTTAAAGTTACTACTTTTACAATTAGCGAGTTTTTAGGAGGCTTACGAGGACAAGAATACAGCTATAAAGTCAATTAATTTTCGTAAATTAGTATTTGAATTTATTTTGAGAATGCGAGGTAAAATATTTCTTTTTTTGTTTCTGGTCTCCTGTTTTGCTTTAAACGCGCAACAGTACCCGTGGCTTACACAATACAGAAGTAATTTATACTTGTTTAATCCGGGTTTTTGCGGAACTAAACGTGTAATTGATTTCAGATTATTTTACCGTAACCAATGGACGGGTTTCGAGGGCGCACCCAAAACTTATGCTGCTTCGTTTAACGCCCGTTATTTTAAAGGCAAATTAGGAACCGGTGCTTATGTTTTTCATGATAATATTGGCCCTTTTCAAACTACCAATGCCTCCTTAACTTTTGCTTTTCATTTAAAGTTTGATGATGTTGAGATGTCGGTAGGAATGCAGGGAAATTATCTTTCGCAGAGATTTGATGGTACCAAAGTTACATTGCATAACCAAATTGATAGAGGAATTAACCAATACGTTGGCGATAATTCATATTGTTTTGATGGGAGTTTTGGTTTGGTATTATATAACGATCGCTTTTTTTTCGGATTTGGTGCCATCAATTTAATTGGGAGCGAAATGGTTTATTATAAAACAGATCCGTCGCACAGAGGCAAATATAAAAACGACGCCACTTATTCTATTGGTGCCGGTTATAATTTTGCCGAGAATAAAGATTTTATTTTTGAGAACTCCATCATGGCACTTTATACCACAGGAGTTCCGTTTTATTTTGATTATACTTTGCGTTTGCACATTAGAAATAAATTTTTTGGTGGTTTTAGTTTTCGTCCGGGCGATGCCATTGCACTTCACTTAGGCGTTACGGTTCAAAACGCTTTGCAAATTGGTTATAGTTACGATATTACTACTTCGCCACTGGCAGCTTATGTAGGAGGAACACACGAAATAAAATTAATTTTTTCGAGTAATGCCGGTACCGATAATAAGCATAAGCATGGCATAAATAGCAAATTTTTAAAACAAAAATTTCAATATCTTATAAATTAAATTACCGTAATCGTAATTGAATAAGCGAGCCATCTTTCATATAACATTAAACGTATAACGATTAACAGATAACCGATAACCTCCCAATGTTCCCCTTCCTAAACGAAAATATTTTCAAATTAATTTCTTCTTGCGCCGACGAATTACAAGTTGACGCCTATATTATTGGAGGTTATGTGCGTGATGTTTTTTTAAAACGGCCCAACAAAGATATTGATGTGGTAACAATTGGAAAAGGAATTGAGCTGGCTACAAAATTACACGAAAAATTAGGTAAGGAAGCGCATCTTTCTGTTTTTAAAAATTTTGGAACGGCGCAAATAAAATATAATGATTTGGAAATTGAATTTGTTGGAGCCCGTAAAGAATCTTACAACCGCGACTCGAGAAAACCGATTGTTGAAGATGGTTCACTAAATGACGACCAATTGCGACGAGATTTCACCATTAATGCTATGGCCATTGGCGTTTCTAAAAATAATTATGGGAAATTATTGGATCCGTTTAACGGGATGCAGGATTTAGAAAATAAAATTATCCGTACTCCGCTTGAACCACAAATTACTTATAGTGATGATCCGCTTCGTATGATGCGAGCTATCAGGTTTTCTTCACAGCTTGGTTTTGAGATAGAAGAAAAATCAAGACTGGCTATTACTTCGCAAAAAGAACGAATAGAAATTGTTTCAGCCGAAAGGATTTCAGGTGAATTAAATAAAATTATTCTCTCGGCAAAACCTTCAGTGGGTTTTAAATTATTATTTGATACAGGCTTACTGCATTTAATTTTTCCGGAAATTGTAAAATTGCAGGGCACCGAAACCATTAACGGACAATCTCACAAAGATAATTTTTACCATACTCTGGAAGTGCTCGATAATTTAAGCGCAAATACTGATAATTTGTGGTTGCGCTGGTCGGCCATATTGCACGATATTGCAAAACCTGCCACCAAACGATTTGAAGACGGACACGGCTTTACATTTCACGGGCACGAAGATAAGGGCGCACGGATGGTGCCAAAAATTTTTGCGAATTTAAAATTACCGCTAAACGAAAAAATGAAGTACGTGCAAAAATTAGTACTGTTGCATTTACGCCCTATTGTATTGGCCAAAACCGAAGTGAGCGATAGCGCTGTAAGAAGATTGTTATTTGAAGCCGGAGATGATATTGATGATTTAATGTTATTGTGCGAAGCGGATATTACCACCAAGAATCCAAATAAAATAAAAAAGTATTTACAAAATTTCGAAATAGTAAGAAGTAAACTCATTGAACTCGAAGAAAAAGACCGTTTGCGTAACTGGCAACCTCCATTAAGCGGCGAACAGATTATGGAATTATTTGGTTTAACACCGGGTCGTGAAGTTGGTATTTTAAAAAATGCTTTAAGAGATGCTATTTTAGATGGCTTGATTCAAAACGATTTTGAAGCCGGTAAAAAATTTCTGATTGAGAAATACAACGAACTAATGATTGTAAAAAAATGAATTTCCATTTAAATTATACTCCGCCAAAATCACCACTTGAAATTAATCATCACCAAAGCATTTTAATGATGGGTTCTTGTTTTGCTGTGAGTATTGGCGAATATCTAAAAGATTATAAATTTAATTGCGAAGTAAATCCCAACGGAATTTTATTTAATCCCATAAGTATTGCTTCTGCACTTCAATCTTACCGCAACAATTCAAATGAAAATTCTTTTGTAAAAAATAATGATTTGTTTTACAGCTTAAATCATCATGGTGATTTTAATTTTAAAAATGAAAATGAATTAACTTCAGCTATCAAATCCACACTACAAAAAACTCACCACTTTCTTAAAAAATCAAGCTGGCTCATTATTACTTTTGGAAGCGCTTTTGTATACCGGCATATAAAAACTAATCAAATTGTGGCCAATTGTCATAAACTTTCTCAAAGCGAATTCAAAAAAGAATTATTAAAGCCCGAAGATATTACGGAAACCTACAAGGCACTAATTTCAGATTTGAAAAAATTCAACCCCGATTTAAATATATTATTTACTGTGTCGCCGGTAAAATATTTACGCGATGGTTTAATTGAAAATAATTTAAGCAAAGCCATTTTAATTCAAAGTGTTCATGAAATTGTGAAGTCAAATAATAATTGTTTTTATTTTCCGGCTTACGAACTGGTAACCGACGATTTACGTGATTACCGTTTTTATAAAGAAGACCTCGCCCATCCCAACGAGCAAGCCATTAATTATGTGTGGGAAAAGTTTTCGGAAACTTATTTTTCTTCTTCTACCAAAAAAATAAACGAAAAAATAAAAGATATTCTTCAGGCAACACAACACCGCCCGATTAAAGAGTTTTCCGGCAAGCACCACGAATTTAAAGCCATTTACCAAAACAAATGTTCTGACCTTGAAAAAGAATTTCAATTTTTGGATTTTGAGAAGGAAAAAAGGGTTTTCCAATAATAAAATTATTCTTCGGTTTCTTCTTTTCCTTTTGGCATCGGGCCCCGCATATGAATAATTAATCCGTTTAAAAAATTACGCAAAAACTGATCGCCGCAAGGCACATAATTCGGATGGTCTTCTTTTCGGTACAAAGCATTTAATTCACTTTTAGAAACATTAAAATCCACCAGCTTCATAATTTTAATGACATCATCGTCGCGCAATTTAAGTGCCACGCGTAATTTTTTTAATATATCGTTGTTAGTCATTTTAATTTATAAAATTTATGGTGTAAAAGAAAGAGTAAATTTTTGTTTTAATTTATTGGCATCAAACATCGGCTTCCGTTCTTTTCTTTCGCCTCCGGTTCCGCCCGGCATTCCGCCGGTCATTCCCCGAGTAGCACCCATACCTGAAGCGCCCATCGCTGCCTGCGAACCATCCACACTTCCTCCCTCATCCACTCGTGTCACCGCATTCACCTCAACATCCAAAGTAATTACTTTTAAAAGGTCGTCGGTAGTATAATTTGCGCCAAATAATTCTTTAAAAGGAATTACCAATTCGTAAGTCATAATATTATTTTTATCCCAATTAAGCGCAACGTTAATTCCGGAACTGTCTTTTAAAGGAATCACTCCATCGTGAGTAACAAATCCTTTAATAGCCATATTTGTATTTTGTATAAGAAATGTATTTTTAAGACCGGCGATATCAGGTTTAGTTTCACTGTCGATATCTTCTTCAGCAAATCTGTTTTTTTTATCGGTTAACGGAAAATCAAGAGTGGCATTACATTTTCGTTTTGTTTTTACACTTACGCCCACACGCATTCCCGCACGATTTATTTTTACCTGATTACGTTCATCATTACTTTGAAAAACCAAATACAAATTTGCACTGTCGTTTATCATAGCAAAAAATAATTTGGTTTCGTTATTATAAAAACGAAGTGGCATAGTCCATTCACTCGCCAAACCATCAACAGTTATGGTTTTAGTTTTAAATTTTGAAAAAGAAGTCTGCGAATAAGAATACTTCGAGGAACTCAGTATCCAAAAAATAAAAAGAAATAAAATAAAGGACCTGCCTTTTTGCATACTCTAAAATTACTAAATTTTGTGGCTGATATTTAAGGCATAAAAAAACCGCGAGGCAAGCTCGCGGTCAAAATTTTAAATGTGATCTTAAAATATAAAAACTAAGCTAGTTTAACATTTACTGCATTTAATCCTTTTTTTCCTTCTTGAAGTTCAAAAGTTACTTCGTCATTTTCTCTGATATCATCATTTAAACCAGATACATGCACGAAATATTCTTTGTCAGAACTCGTGTCTTTAATAAAGCCAAAACCTTTCGACTCGTTAAAGAATTTTACTATTCCATTGTTCATATTAATATATAATTGTTTTTGTAAAGATAGGCAATAATTATGTATTATGTTCGTTTTTCGATAAATAAGGCTATTATTGGCTCTAAATACCCCAATTTACGGGTCTTACAATATTAATTTTCGTTGGTTTGTCATCATTTTATTAATTTTATGCTAGGATTTACTTATTCTTATAAATGAAACCACATTTCCTTTTAATCACTTTACTTCTTTTATTGAGCTATAAGCAAAATTTAGCACAACGTTTCAGAGCAGGATTAACAGGTGGACTAACGGTAACCGATATTGACGGTGCCGATACACGCGACGACGATGTAGATTTTTATAAATTGGGATTTACCGGCGGTGCTTTTGTAAATGCACAACTCAATAAAAAAAATTCTCTTCAGTTCGAAATTAATTATATCCAAAAAGGAAGTTTACAGCCGCCCGACTCGCTCAATAATGGTTTTTATAAAATTGATTTGGGATATATTGAAGTTCCTTTACTTTTTAAACATCACGTTTTTTTTACGATGAAAAAAGGATTGATCGATAAAGTTGATTTTGGGATCGGCGCCTCGGTAGGTAGAATGGTATTTAAAGAAGTTTATGGCGCTTCTAATAATACTTTGCCGGGTACCGATGAGCTTTACAATTTTACGGATGTTAGTTTATTGGCCGAAATAGATTACAATTTCACGAAAAATTTTTATTTCTGTTTCCGTTACAGTAACTCTTTAATTCCTGCAGTTAAAAAAAATGCACCTTACGGAAGTTTTTTAACTTATACTTTTAACCGCGGCAATAATATGGTGTTTCAGTTTACTTTTAAATTTATGTTCGGAGGAAAAAAGGCAGAAGTTGCACCTCCGGCCATTGAAACCGATGGGCAGGTAAATTAATTTCCAAATAAAATATTATTAATCCCTCCCCTTTGTGGAGGCCTGGAGCGGTTTAAAAATGGTGTCCCATTTTTTCTTTTTTGGTTTGAAGATATTTTTCGTTGTGAGGATTAGAAGCAATTATAATGGGAACATTATCTACAATTTCTAAACCGTAGCCTATTAATCCCGCTCGTTTTTTTGGATTATTGGTAAGCAATTTAATTTTACTTACTCCTAAATCTCTTAATATCTGAGCGCCTATTCCGTAATCGCGCTCATCCATTTTAAAGCCTAATTCAATATTTGCTTCTACAGTATCCCTTCCTTTTTCCTGTAAAGAATACGCTTTTAATTTATTTAATAATCCAATTCCTCTCCCTTCCTGATTCATATAAACAATTACTCCTTTTCCCGTTTTCTCAATCATTTCCATTGCGGCATGCAACTGAGCTCCGCAATCGCAACGACAACTCCCAAAAATATCACCGGTAACGCACGATGAATGCACCCGGCAAAGCACAGGCTCCTCTTTTTTCCATTCGCCTTTCACCAAAGCCAGGTGCTCCTGACCGTTAGTACTCACTTTATACGCCACCAATTTAAAATCGCCCCATTGCGTTGGCATATTCACCTCCACTTGTCGCTCAACAATGGTTTCTTTTTGCAAACGATAAGAGATAAGATCTTTTATCGAAATTATTTTTAAATCAAACTTAGCGGCAATTTTTATAAGATCAGGTAAACGTGCCATGCTTCCATCTTCATTCATAATTTCTACCAGCGCACCGCATTCTTCAAATCCTGCTAAACGCGCTAAATCAATTGTAGCTTCTGTATGTCCTGTTCTTCGCAAAACTCCGCCTGATTTCGCTTTAAGCGGAAAAATATGTCCCGGCCTTCCAAAATCAACAGCTTTCATTCCGGGTTCAATTAATGCCAAAATAGTTTTAGAGCGATCGGCTGCTGAAATTCCTGTGGTGCATCCATTTCCCAATAAATCAATACTTACGGTAAAAGCGGTTTCGTGCAATGAAGTATTAGAAGGAACCATCATTTCTAATTTCAATTCATTCGCTCTCTCTTCAGTTATGGCGGAGCAAATTAATCCGCGACCGTGTGTAGCCATAAAATTAATTACTTCAGGGGTTACATTACGCGCTGCGGTAATAAAATCGCCTTCGTTCTCACGATCCTCATCATCCACCACAATAACAATTTTTCCTTTTTTAATATCATCAAGGGCACTTTCAATTGTATTTAATTTAAACTCGCTCATAGTGTAAAGATAGTGATTTTAATTTTTATTGAGTTCTTCAATTGATACCTTTGCAGGGATGAATCACCCCTTCATAAAATCGCTGAAACATGCATTAACACTGCCTTTGCCGGGTTCTGAGGTACAGTTCGAAATGGCACATGTTAAACGTGAAAAACTTAATAAGGAAGAATTAAATAATGTTAATTATCGCAAAAGCGCTGTGTTATTACTCATCTGTAAAAATAAAAATGGTTTTTTTATTCCTCTAACTGAAAGGCATGTTTACAATGGTTTGCATAGCGGACAAATTTCCTTGCCGGGAGGAAAATACGATGAAAAAGATTTTACACTCGAGGAAACCGCTTTTCGTGAATGTTTTGAAGAAATTGGATTAAGAAACGAAATTGAATTATTGGGCGCTTTAAGTCCGGTTTATATTCCGGTGAGCAAATTTTTGGTACATCCTTTTGTGGGTTATTTAAATGTTGAAGAAATTAATTATTCGATTAACGAATCGGAAGTAAAAAATTTAATTGAATTAGAGTTAAACGAATTAATAAAACCCGAATTAGTAAAACAAACAACCGTGGAGCCGGTGCTAGGACTTAAATTAAAAACCCCGTATTTTGATGTAAAGGGTAAAATTGTTTGGGGAGCAACGGCAATGATTTTAAACGAATTTAAATCTATTTTAACGAAAGAAACTATTGCTTCTTTTCAATTTCGGTAACTTGATTATCGTAACATAAATAATATTTTCCAATCAAGAGGTTTCCAATATTAATTTCTTTTCCAAAACCTTTTTTAACCACCAGGCCATAAATATCGTAAGCTTCGTAACCTGTTTCATAAGAAAACTGAATAGCATCTTGTTCTTTTGAAATTTTGTAAGAAGGTTTTTCGCTCATTGAATTTAAAAGTACGGAAGCCGAAAATTTCGGAATCAAGCCTAATCCTACTTGCTTAACTCGAAATTTATTTTCCCCGCTATGAGGAGCTACCAGAAAAGAGTAATCGTGATTATCCGGTGTTCCTAAACCATCTACTTCGCCAACAGGCACCCATTTATTCCACTTAAACTGCTCGATGATGTAAGGCAGTGCGCCATTTTCGCTTTTGGTGCTCCATTTTAAAAGTCCGGCCGAGGTAATATTCATAGTAATAACTTCGAAAGTAGGTTTTGGTTTTAAATCCTCCATATTTAAAACCTTTGGTGTGCATCCATCTTTATGCACAATTTCAACAGTGATGTTTTCACCATACTTAAGACGCAAAGCAGCCAAATCGATTTCAAATGCGCTGGAGTTTACTTCATCGGTGGTTATTTGTCCGTTCACTTTCACTTCCACCGCACAAAATCCAACACCTGAACCGCCGAAAAAATTCTGAACAAAAAGATTTTTGTTTTGGTATTTACCCTGAATCACTAAAGTAGCACTTTGAGATTTACAAATTAAAACTGATAAAGCAAGCGTGATAAATAAATTTTTCATTCTGTGATAATGCTTTTTTTAATGCCTTTTCTTTTCAAATTCTGTTATTTGGTTATCGAAACATAAATAATATTTCCCCTTTTTAAGATTTTTAATATTAATTTCTTTTCCAAATCCTTTCTTAACAATTCCATAATCATCATATAACTCATAGGCAGTTTCAACCGAAAATTGTAAAGCATTATAATCTTTTGTTAAAGCATAGTTAGGTTTATTGGCGGTAGAATTTAAAACAACGGCGCTTGAATATTTAGGGAGTGAGCCAAAACCTACTTGCTTCACCCTGAATTTATTTTCGCCGCTATGTTGTGTTACCTGAAATTCGTAATCATGAGTTTCGGGAGTACCTGCACCATCCACAACTCCTACCGGAATCCATTTGTTCCATTTATATTGTTCTACAATGTAAGGGAGCGGACCATTTTCGCGATTCGCTGTCCATTTCAATTTTCCCGAACTGCTAATATTCATTGATAATAATTCGAAAGTGGGAAGGCATTTTAAATCCTGAGCATTTAACACAAACGGTTTGCAAAAATTTTTATGGATTATTTCGATGGTTACTTTATCGCCGTATTTTAATTTTAAGGCTACCAAATCAATTTCAAAAGCACTTGAATTTACTTCGTCGGTAGTAATGTTGCCGTTAACTTTTACTTCCTCGGCACAATATCCCACACCGGCACCGCCGTAAGCATTTTGAACATAAATATTTTTATTTTGGTATTTTCCTTCAATCACCAATATAGCCGAATTAGCAGAACTGATAAAAATGAACAAAAGAATTGTTACGATAATTTTTTTCATTTTGATTTTATTTGATAAAAAGGTTAATTACTATAATAAACAAAGATATAGCAAAAAAAAGGGAATTACAAAAATTTGCGAAGTTTAACGATTAGATAAAGCACAAATAATATTAACAAAATGGTTAAAACGATTTTATAAGAGCTTTTAAAATGGGTGCTTGTTACGGCCCTGTCCCTCCTGAAAGCCCACACCAGCGCCACAATGAAGGCAATTAAGAAAATAAGCGAAAAGACAATACGACCCGTTGTGAACATTTTTTATTTATTAAAACCATACAAAAGTATACTTTTGAACACTCATGTGCTCAAAAAAAATAATATTATTTTGGTTGCTGTTCACTTCTGTAATTTCAAAGGCGTCGAAAATCGAAGAAGCCTTTGAAGCCCTTAAAATTTACGATTACTTCAAAGCTAAAAAACTATTCTATTCCCAAATAAACCAAGCCTGTAATTCTGCGGCAGCTTATGGTTTAGCTGTTATTTACTATAGAAACGATAATCCTTTTCATCAGTTAGACAGTGCTGCCAAATACATTTCCTTATCGGGAAATTACTTTAAACTGAATAGGCCAAAAGAAATATATGCAGGATTTAACCTTGATTCTTTGTCTATTTTCGCTATGGCCGACAGTGTTGCCTTTAAGCTCATTAATAAGGCCAACAAAACCCACTCGGTAGCCGCTTACGAATGTTTTTTACTGGCTAATCCTTATTCTAATTTTCAATTAAAAACAGAAGCGCTTTATTTTAGGGATGAACTTTGCTATAAGCAAAATCTGATGTATAATAAGAGCGACAGTACTAGGCTTTTCATCCTGCGTTTTCCTGAAAGTAACTTTT